>JBKBRT010000023.1:0-21914 GCA_046291585.1 Hyphomonas sp. | reverse complement strand
TGGCCAAGGCAGTGCCTCTAGAAAGATTATCGAAGGCCTGCAGGATGCAGGCCTTCAGGAGGGGGTGAATTTACGGGAACAGCGTGACGCCGACACCAATCGTCGTCACACCATAAGACGGGTCGCCGAAGACATCGACACCGGTCACATCGCGATCGGCGCGCGTGATGAAAGTATCGAAATGCACGCGGCGGTTCATCTTGTAGATTGCCGACACCTCAAGATCGATGCCATCGTCCTTGCGGTCGATTTCCTCGAATTCATAAGCAAGATAGGTCGCCCGGGCGGACAGCACGACGTTGCGACGCAGTTCATGATCCACACGCGCACCAACGCGGCTTTCAACTGCTGTCGGCGATTCAAACAGGCCGGTATCACTGACGCGGCGATTGCCGGTGAAAGTCAGCGTGGTCAGCTGCGTGGGGAACCATTGGAGGCGGCCGTCAAACGACAGGCCACTGACTTCTTCAAAGAAATCGTCGTCCTTCGTTTCCTTGAGATAGCCAATCGCCACATCGCCGCGAACCAGAGAACTGAGTTCAAAGTCTACGCCGCCGGCAACCGTATAACCCGCAGAATCGCGCGAGCGCGGCAGACCGCCGAAAATCTGCTCCGCATCATAATCACGATGCTCATATGTTGCCTGACCGAACACGGCAAAGTCAGGAGAAACTGCGTAGGACAGCCGCGTACGGCCATCCATGACTGTACGATCACGGTAGCTCTGGTCGATGGGCAGGCCGGTGCCAATCTGACGGCCATTCTCATAGTCTTCCTTGCGAACGCCGACCCCGTTCGTCCAGCGCACGCGATCGTTGGCATAGTTCAGATCGAGGTTCGCCCCCTGAACTGACACCCCAATCGGTTTGTCCGAGCTGAAGATGTTGGAAATGTCAGTCCGCGGCTCTACCCGGTCTTCGACGAAAACCGAGCCCCCGATGTTGAAGCTGCGCGAAACGTCCACACGGCCTCGCAGGCGTGCGCGCAGGTCATTGTTCGACTCGTCACCCTGATCAAAATATTCGTTGCGCCGGGCAGAAACATCAAATCCGAGCGAGTGAACGCTCCAGGTGGTATCACCCGAAGCCCGAAGACCCGCCCGGCCTATGGCCCCGGATTCTTCATTCTGCGAAATCACGTAAATGTTGTCGGAATACGAAACACCCAGCTCAGCGGCCGAGTTGACCATGAATGTCCCAAGGCGAACCGGTTCAGGATCGAACTCCGGCTGCGCGCGGTCGAGTACGGCGGTGTATTTATCGCGGCTGTAAAAGTCGGCGCCCTGCGCGTTCGCCACTGAAGCAATTACAGCGCATGCGGCGACACTGGTCAGGCTCAGACGTTTCAGATCAGTCATGCTATTTACCATTCTCACTTTGGTTGAGAGACCGGTTTACCCCGGACTTTGGCGGTCCCCTGCAAGTTCAGCGCCACCCCGCCAGGCGGGCTTGAACAGATTAACTTAATCGGATTGTCGAACCGTCTTTACGCGGAAATGGATTACAAATGAATATCACGATCCCGTAGATTTCTCCTGTTGGGAGATCTGCGTCCCCTGAAAGTCGCTCTTTTGGGGCGCGCCATTAATATTAACAAGGCGTAAACGGCTGCTATTCAATTTCACGTAAATTGAAAGCAATGGGCGAAACGCGACTAAAAAAAGCCCGTCATTCGAGCTCAGAATAGCTTTGCCAAGTGCCGTGCGGCGCCCCTACAACACCTATATGCCGACCCTGTCCCTTGCCCCTGCCTGCGCCGCCGATTACCGCCTCAAGGCCGAAAAACGCCTGCCGCGCTTCCTGTTCGATTATCTCGATGGCGGCGCCTATGCTGAGTTGACGCTCAGGCGCAATGTTGCCGACTTTGAAGCTATCGAGCTGCGCCAACGTATTCTGCGTGATGTCTCGACGCTGACTACCGAAAAAGCCTTTCTTGGCAACACATTGACCCTGCCCCTCGCGCTGTCGCCCGTGGGATTGTCGGGGATGATGGCCCGCCGTGGTGAAGCCGCTGCAGCCAGGGTGGCCGGGCAATTTGGCGTTCCCTACTGCCTCTCGACCCTTTCGATCTGCTCGGTTGAGGAAGTCGCCGCTGCGACCAGCGGCCCGCTCTGGTTCCAGCTCTACATGATCCGGGACCGTGGCTCTGTCTCCGATCTCATCGCGCGCGCCAAGGCTGCCGGCGCCGAGGCCCTGGTGCTGACCGTCGATCTGCCCGTCGTCGGCACCCGTTACCGGGATGTGCGCAATACGATGAGCGGAGGCGGCGGTACCTGGGCGCGGCTTCGGCGGGGGTTGCTTTCCTACATGATGCATCCCGGTTGGGCGGCGGATGTTGGCTTGCTCGGCGGACCCCATATACTCGCCAATGTTGCGCCTTATGTCCCTGACGCAGCAACGCCGGCAGATTTTTCTGCCTGGGCCAATGCCTCACTCGATCCCTCTGTCAGCTGGAAGGATATTGAATGGGTCAAGTCACAATGGGGAGGCCCCCTCATCATCAAGGGCATCCTCGACCGGGAAGACGCGCTGGAAGCTGTCAATTGCGGCGCCGACGGCATTGTTGTCTCCAACCATGGCGGCCGCCAGCTGGACGGCGTCGCGTCGTCGATACGCGCCCTGCCACCGATCGCCGATGCCGTTGCAGGAAAGACGTTGATCCTGGTGGATGGGGGCATTCGCTCCGGTCAGGACATCCTCAAGGCGCTCGCCAGCGGCGCAGACCTCGCCATGATGGGCCGCCCTTGGGTTTATGCCCTCGCTGGCGGCGACGAAAAGGGCCTCCACCACCTGCTCTCTGCCATGAGGGGTGAGCTGACCGTCTCCATGGCGCTGACCGGCATCACGCAGGTGACGCAGGCGTCCCCCGCCCTGTTGTCTCACCCCGCCTTTGCAGGCTCAGAACACGCTTAGCTGCTGTGATTTCAGTCCGCAGTTGGGAGCGCTGCCAGAAACTGCGCTACCCGCTCCCGATAGGCGTCTCCTGCCACCTGATACCCATCGCAGTGACCCGCGCCTTCGATAGGCCAGTAATCGAGGTTTGTCTCTCCCCGCGCCACCAGCAGCCGGGCATGGGAGTCCAATACAACGTTATCATTTTGTCCGTGCATGATCAGGACCGGACGCGGCGCAATGCGCGCCATTGCATCCTCAGCGCTGACATAAGACTTCAGGCCGATCCGCCACCGCGTCAGCCCGATCACGGTATTGCCCCAGAGATCAGCGACCCAGGACGCGTTCAAGCCCCGTCCTTTGAGCCGCTGGTCAATGCCATCGGCGACAAACTTTTCGAATGTGGCGATCGATCCTTCCGCAATGACCCCGTTGATATCCGCATCGTTGGCCGCCGCGATGATCGCTGCAGATCCTCCCAATGAGCACCCGTAAACGACAACTCTCCCATAGCCGAGACGGCGCATCTCGGCAGCGGCCGCAACGGCGTCTTCAGCCTCACGCACCGCAAGCCCTGTGCCGCGTCCTTTGCCGTCGCTGAGTCCATTTTCGCGAAAATCAAACAGGAGCACGTTCGCCCCGAGGCTGTGCAGCATCCCCAGATGGCTGAGGAAGCCGCGCCGGTCACTTCCCCGTCCATGCAGAGTGACGACAGCAATGTCCGAAGGCGCCGCCGCCGGCACCAGCCAGCCTCGCAGCGTCTCGCCCGACGGCACTGTGAAACTCACATCCTCATAGTCGAGACCTTCCACCGATTGCGGCGTATCGGTAAATGCAAACCCCTCGGGCTCGGCCTGATAGTATCCTGGCGGACTGACAAGCGCCTTGGATTGAAGCCAGGCTGCAATCAGAACCACCAGAACGGCCGCAGCAACCAGCAAGACACCACCAGAGACAAATATCATCCGTACACTCATACGACCTCCAGATTGGCTTCTTGTTTCGCCTTCAAAGCGTTCAGCCTTGAGAGAATTTCATCGGCAATCTGCTCGGTTGTCGGTGTTCTGATCAGGCTGAAATGATCTGCTTCCAGGAAAATAATATCCATCTTGCCAATGAGGATATCGTCCCATCCCAGCTTTTCGCCAGCCCGCAGGAAGGGCAGCAATGCGTGCTGCGCCCGGAACAGTAATACCTCGCCATCATATTGGGCCGGATGATAATTGCGCTGCGCCTTCATGTATCCCTCCTCGACGAGGTCGGAGAGAATCTCGATGTGCGATTTGGGCGGCGCTTCCAGTTTGGGCTCGATCCGCGAACGAATGGCATCCTTCGCTGCACTGGCACGTTTCCGAATACGGGCGCTGATTTCAGCGGGTCCAAGCTGAACCCATTCGCGCACCTTCTCCCCGAACCGCGCCATCTCTTTCTCGAAACGGACGGGCCGCTCGGCCTCTTGCGGCGCCAGCGTATCGAGGAGACACAGGAACTCCACCTCCCGACCGCTCCGGCGCAGCTGATGGGCCATCTCGACAGCGATCACGCCCCCGCCAGAGTACCCTACAAGCCGGTAGGGGCCCCTGGGATCGAGTGTGAGAATGTGGCGCACATAAAGGTCAGCCATCTCCTCAATCGACTCCAGAACCGGCTGCGTTCCATCGATGCCCTGGGCTTCGATCCCGTAAACCGGCGCCTCACTGCGGAGACGGTCGGCGAGCGGCTTGAAGACCAGAACGGTTCCCCCTGCGCCATGGATCAGAAATACTGGCTTCCCGTTCGGAGAGCCCGGCGACATTCGCACCAGGGGAGTCCAGCGGCTTTTTGCCGGTGAGGGCTTGGCCACCGGCTTTGCCGGTGCAGTCACATTGCCGGGCGCGGCGGATGGCGAAACTGCTTGCGGTACATCTACCGGCGTTTCTTCTTTTTCAGGTGTCGCTTCCAGCGGCTCTGGCAGTTTCTCGCGGACAAGAACTGCGAGCGTGCGGATCGTCGGCGCCTGCAGCAGGGCGCTCAGTGCGAGTTCCACGCCAAGATCTCTCCGGATGCGCGCGAACAGGCGAACGCCTGTCAGTGACCCCCCACCATAAGACAGGAACTCTTCGTCCAGCCCCAGCGTCTCTACGCCGAGTATCTCCGCGCACATTTCGGCAAGACGCTGCTCAACAGGGTCTCCGCCGGTTACAGTCTTGCGTTCCGAGGACGAACCCGACGCAATCGCAGACGGACCGCGAATGACGAGTTGCGCCTGAGCAACCGACACCGGTGAAACCACAAATGAACGCGCGCCTTGTGCGAACAGTTGTTCAAACATCGCGCCGGCTTCAGAGGCCCGGATTCCTTCCGCCAACAGACGGTCTCGGGCGCTGGCATCAGGCTCCGGAATGACGGGGATGTCTCCACCAAACATGACCCGCCGGAAAGATGCGCCGCGCACCTCCAGTAGAAGCGCGCCAGAAGGGTCCTTCAGATCCACATCAAATGTCGCGGCATCGTCACTCTGTGCGATCAGGCGGCTTTCAGCCGAAAACGCCTGCGTCAGCGTGCCGAAAACGCGTACAGCCTCAATCGCAACCGGCGCAAAGACGCCGCGTTCAGCGTCATTCTCTAACAGGAAAAGGCCGGCGGCAAAGCTGGTATCGAAGAGCGCCGGGTGGATCCGGTAGAGATCTAGATCGGCAGCGAAGTTTTCGGGCAGCACAAACTCAGCGCGCACAGCCCCCGCGCCAAGGGCAGCGCGCGTCACGTTGTTCCAGCGCGGCCCAAAACGAACGCCGCGCTCGGCAAGGGTCAATCCGTTTTTTTCGATCTCCTGCTCGCACGAAGCTTGTCCAACCGGATCTGGCCCGACTGCGCGCTGAGACAGTTGCGCATCAAAATGCAGCAGCCAGCCTTCGCCCGCATGGGCACGGCTTTCAACTTCAATCCGGAAGCTGTCATCTTCGAGCGGGGTCAACGTCGTGCGTACCTGGCGCGACTGGCGAGGCCTTATGGCAAGTGGAGCGACATAGCTCAGCTGACGGATTTCTATCTGATCGCCCAGGCCGACGCTGAGCGCGGCGGCACTGGCTATCTCGACATAGGCCGCGCCGGGCAGCACGGCGATCTCCCCGATCCGGTGTTCGCTCAGGGTCCAGAGGGTTGCCTCAGAGTAGGTTTCGGCAAATTGTACCGTGCCGTCCCGTGTCTCCTGGCGCGCGCCAAGCAGAGGATGCATCGCTCCGGCACTACCGACGGCTCCGGCATCTGTCGCCCGTTTGGCCATGCCGATATCCGACCAGATACCCCAGGTGATGACCCGGCCATCGCGCCGGGACGCGGCAACCGTCTCGGCAATCGCGTTGCCCGCGACATAGTCGCTTTGCCCCGGCGGGGTAATCAGTACACTGGTGGACGAGAACACGGCAAAAACATCAAGCGTGCCGTCTGGAAACAGAGCATCCAGAACGCGTGCGCCCTGTGCCTTGGCGCCAAGAACGCGGTGCGCTTCCTCATGCGTTTTCATTGCCATGGGCGCGTCGTCAATTGTCCCCGCAGCATGGAACACGCCGTGCACGGAGCCAAACCGGGTGCGCGCCTGTGCCCGAACAGCTTCCATATCTGCCGAATTGGCAACATCGGCGGCCAGAACCAGAACCTCAGCGCCCAGTTCTTCCAGGGCCATGAGCTCTCTTGCCCGCGCCACATCACCCGGCGTTCCCCAGCCGGACGCAAGCCGTTCCCAGCTTTCGCGCGGCGGCGGCAAGGTGCGCCCCGTCAACACCAGCCGCGCCTTCACTGCGCCAGCAAGATATCGCGCCAGCTCAAGGCCAATTCCGCCGAGACCCCCGGTGATTAGATAGACGCCCTTTTCCCGCAACGTCTCACGAGGTGGCGGTGTCAGCCCCCGTTTCAGCGCGGGCGCAAACCGCTGCCCATGCCGCCAGGCAGTCAAGGCCGCGTCCCCGGCAGAATCCAGCTCACTGACGATCACATTTGCGCGCAGCGCTCCGTCATCGGCGCGATCGAAGTCCACGACACGAGCTTGAATGCCGGGCTGCTCTGCGCTCAACATGCGCCAGGGCCCCAGAACACCGGCCTGCATGGCGTCGCCCGCCTCACCCTCTTCCACCACCAGGGCATTCTGCGTTGCCGCCAGGAACAAGGCATGCTCAGCCCAGCCCGAAAGCTGCAGGGCTTTGGTCAGCCCAAATGTTGCATCAAATGCGCAGAAGGTTTCGTCCGTGTTTGCGAACAGAAGCGGCCACAGGAAAACGAGCGTATCGGGCTCTGCGCCATGCGTCGACAGGGCATCAATAAGCGGCGCGTAATCCTGCGCGCCCGCATTGAACGTGAAAGAACCGTCCACTTCGAGCGGCTCTGTAGCAGCCGGGTCATGGGTTATCACAAGGCAAGTGTCGCCCCGCGCGCGCAGGCGCTTGATCGCTTCTGCTGCGAAGGCGCTGCCATCGCTGAACACGGCATGTGTGCGGACCCCCTGCGCGGAGACCGCGACAGGCGCAAGGTCAAAACCCCGGGCTTCGAACCAGTCTTTGACGTCCATGCTGCGGAAAATCTGCGGCGAATCAGACTCTTCAGTAGCCTTGCCTTTTCCAGGCTCGATCCAGTGGCGCTGCCGCTCAAACGCGTAGGTCGGCACCGACACCCGGCGAAGACCTTCACCTTTCCGTACACGCACAAAATCGACAGCAGCGCCCAGACACCAGAGATGACCAAATGCGGAAAGCGCATAGGCTTCTGCATCATGATCTTCTGCCGCCGTCGGCAAGCTGGCCACCACGCCGCGCGGAGCGTGTGCCCCTTGCGCAAGCCCCGCCAACGCGCACAATGCCTGCCCGGGCCCAACCTCGACCAGAATGGTCTCAGGCGTCGACAGAGCGGCCGACAGGCCATCAGCAAACCGCACGCATCCGCGCAGATGGTTTACCCAATAGTCCGATGTCGCCAGTTCCTCAGGCGCTGCGGGCGCGCCAACGAGGTTGTTGATGAATTCGATTTTTGGTCTTGAAAGCTTGACCTTGTCCAGGCGGGCGCGGAAACGGACCAGCCCGCCATCCAGCATCCGCGAATGTGCAGCCACCTTGATGCGGACGGGGGCGTGTTTGATCCCCTCCGCTTCCAGACGTTTTGAAAACTCTGCCAATGGCCCGTCCGCGCCAGAGACGACCGTTACCTGCAGAGAATTGAGCACCGCAATGTCGAGGTCGTCTCCCACCAGCGCGCGAACGCGCGCTTCATCGTCCTGCACGCTGATCATACCGCCCGCCGGCGCCGTCTCGAAAATCTCGCCGCGCTCAAGCACAACGCCGATAGCGTCCTCAAGCGACATGATCCCGGCAAGGACAGCCGCAGCATACTCACCCGCACTGTGCCCGATCACAGCGTCAGGCATAACCCCCCAGCTTTCCCAGACCTTGGAGAGCGCATACTCAACGATAAATACCGAAAGCAGCGAATAGGTCGGTCGCTCCAGAGCGGCCGATCCCGCCTTGAAATCTTCCGCCTCAAACATCAGCCCACGAAGGTCTTTTGCTAGACCGGGCTCCAGAACGGCAAAACAGGCCTCCACCGCCGCACGGAAGACTGAATTGTTTTCATACAGCGATAGGGCCGCATTGGGATATTGCGCGCCGCCCCCCGGAAACATGAAGACGATCCGCGGCCGGGCATCCTTGGCCACCGCCGCTGTGCGCCGCCAGGCGCCATTGGGCGAAAGCTTTTCTGCCAGCTCCTGTGAATTCGACGCCACCACCGTTGCCCGGTGGGCAAAAATCTTGCGCCCGGTCTGAGTGGTGAAGGCGGCATTTGCGATGCAGAAATCTGTTCCCGGCGCCGATGCAAAATCCCGCCACTTCTGAACGAGGCCCTCCAAAGAGGTCCGGGTCTTGGCCGACAGCGTGATCACCTGCGGACCGGAGGCAAGCGCCGGTGGCAGCACAGGCGGCTCCTCCAGCACAACGTGCGCATTCGTTCCGCCTACCCCAAGCGAATTGATGCTCGCACGGCGCGGTTTTAGGTCGCGCTTCCAGTCCTTCTGTTCACCGACAACCCGGAACGGGCTGTTGGCAAAATCAAACCGGCTGTTGGGCTTGGAAAAGTTCAGCGTTGCGGGCAGCTTTTCGCCGCGCATCGCCAGCACGACCTTGATCAGCGAGGCAATGCCCGCCGCGGTATCAAGGTGGCCGATATTGGTCTTTACCGACCCGATACCAATCGCCCCCGCCGGCGCGTCTCCATAAACCTGTTGCAGAGCCGAAAGCTCAATCGGATCTCCAACCAGCGTCCCGGTGCCATGCGCTTCGATATAGTCCACGCTTTGCGGTTCAACGCCGGCAATCGCCAGCGCCTCGGCGGCGGCCATAGCCTGGCCGTCAATGCTGGGGGCCAGATAGCCGGCCTTGCGCGCGCCATCATTGTTGATGGCTGATCCCAGGATCACGGCGTGAATGTTGTCCCCGTCCCGCAGCGCATCTTCCAGGCGCCGCAAGGCCACGACCGCTGCGCCGCTTCCAAACAGCGTGCCGTCCGCCTCGTCATCAAAAGCGCGGCACCGCCCCGTCGACGAGAGTATCTCACCCTCCGCATACCGATATCCCCGGCCGTGCGGCAGATCGATGCTCGCCCCGCCCGCAAGCGCCATATCGCACTCTCGCGCGAGCAGGCTCTGGCAGGCCATATGAATGGCAACCAGCGACGTGGAACACGCGGTCTGCACGCCAATACTCGGCCCATGCAGGTTCAGGAGGTAGGATACCCGCGTGGTCAGGAAGTCCTTGTCATTTCCCGTATGGCGCAGGAGGAACATGCCCTCGCTTTCGACCAGTTCCGGATTGCTCAGAAGATTGAACGCCAGATAGGCCTGCATACCGCAGCCGCCGAAGACGCCGACAGCACCCTCAAATTCATCTGCCGGCATATGCCCGGCATCTTCCAGCGCTTCCCAGCAGCACTCCAGGAAGTGGCGATGCTGAGGATCGAGGATCGCGGCTTCACGGGGGCTGAAGCCGAAGAAACCGGCATCGAACATTTCCATGTCCGGCAGCGCCATCGTCGCGCGGATATAGCGCGGGTCCTGAATTGCGGAAAAAGATTCTCCCGCAGCGACCAGTTCTTCAGGGGTCAGCCAGCGCGTGGCATCCCGCCCGGCTTCCAGCATGGACCAGTATTCGCGAACCGAGCGCGCGCCCGGAAAATGCCCAGCCATGCCAACAATGGCGATGCTGTTCTCATCTGCCATTGGTATCAGGCCCCTGCAGTATCACGGCGGCGCGCGGCAAGGCGTGCCTGCGCCCGGCCAATCCCCGCATTCGGCTTATCCTTATCCTCGCTGCCGCCCTTGCGAATGCGTTCAGCCAGAGTGCGAACGGTTGGAAACCGGAACACATCGGTAATAGTGACATCGCGCGAAAAATCGCTCTGCACACGGCGCAGCATCTGGAACGCCAGCAGCGAGTGTCCGCCAAGGTCAAAGAAGTTCGCGTTCACATCCACCGCCGGCAACCCGAGCAGGTCACCCCATGTGGTCGCCAGCTTCTGCTCAACCTCATCGCTCGGGGTTTCAACAGCGCCCTGCACGGCCGCCTCTGGCGCCGGCAGTGCCTTGCGATCGATCTTGCCGTTCGGTGTCAGCGGCAGCCCCGGCAGCACGACGATGTGCGCCGGCACCATGATCTCCGGCAGGCTCTGCATCAGCTGCGTGCGCAAGGCCTTGGAGTCGATCTGCGCGCCCGGCTTCACAACGCTGTAGGCGACAAGCCGTTTGTTCTCGTTGCTGTCCCCAAGGGCGACGACGACCGCCTGGGCAATCGCCTCGTCGGCAACCAGCGCCGCTTCAATCTCGCCCAGCTCAATGCGGTGGCCGCGGAGTTTTACCTGGTGATCAATGCGGCCCAGAAATTCCAGCTGCCCGTTGGCATGGCGGCGCACCAGATCCCCGGTCCGGTACATGACCTCACCCGGACGATCGGCAAGCGTGACGAACCGCTCGTCCGTCAGCTCAGGGCGGTTCCAATAGCCCAGCGTCACACCATCACCGCCGATCAGCAGTTCCCCGGCAGCCAGCGCCGGCTGGGCCCGCCCCGAAGCAGAATCGATGCGCAGCGTGGTGTTGAGCAGCGCTTCCCCCAGAGGAACGAAACTCCCGACCTCGTCAATATGACACATGGTCGACCAGATCGTCGTCTCGGTCGGTCCATACATGTTGAAGAGCTTGGCCTGGGGCGCATTGGCCCGCAAGGAACGCGCCAGCTCCATTGGCAACGCTTCCCCGCCGACGCAGATCACCTGCAGGCTGGCTAGCTTTTCCCGCTCGTCGCCCAGCATCATCGCCATCGACGGCGTACACTGAAGATGCGAGGCACCGAAGTACGCAACATCGTCGGCCACGCTGTAGCGGCCCTCATGCGAGGAAGCCGCCCCGGCCCGGTCCATCACGCGGCGCAGATACGGCAGATGCTCGATCGCCAGATCCTGATCCACGCCGAAATCAACCAGACATCCGATTTCGTCCACACCGATGGCGTGCACCCGCCGCGCCATCTCGGCGCAGGTCTCAACCGATCCGAAAAGCCCGCTCGTCTGGAAGTAGCGTTCGAATGCGTGGTCAAGCAGGGCGTCCATTTCTTCAGCCGTCAACGGCTCGGCGTCCATAACTTCCTGCGCGGTTCGTCCGGTCTGCTGACCTTTCTGAACCAGCGTCGGGAAAGTCCACGCCGCGTCGCGGACGAGATCGACCGCCGTGCGAAGGTACGCCTTCATTGGCTCTCGGACGGTTTCGCGAACATATGCGTCCGTCTCCCCTACGAAGGAGTGAAGCATCAGCGTCACGCGCCCTTCGCCCGGATGCCCGGCCTTCTTCCACGCCTCGCGATACCTGGCGATATTGCCGCCAAGCTCGGTGACAGACATGCCCAAAAGGTGGGTGAGCACATTGAAGCCCTGGCGGCCGGCGCTTTCAAAAGCTTCCGCCGCCTTGGCGATCGTCAGCCAGATCGGCAATTCCTTCTGCACCGGGCGCGGGTGAATGCGCGTAGGCACTTCAACCCCGTTGGGATTCGCGAATGAAACAGCGTCCCCGCGCCACAGGCGCTTGAGCGTATCGATCCGCTCGGTCAGGGTTTCCTTGCGCGTAGCAAAATTGTCAGGCGCCAGAACAAAGTCGTTCGGCTGCCAGCCCGTCGCGATGGCGAGGCCAACGCGTCCGCCGGAGATATTGTCGATCACCGACCAGTCTTCCGCCACACGAATGGGGTGGTGCAGCGGCAATACGCAGCTGCCGGCGCGGATATGAATATTCTTCGTGATTGCCGCCAGCGCTGCGCTTGTCACGGCGGGGTTGGGATAGGAACCCCCAAAATCGTGGAAGTGACGCTCCGGCGTCCAGATCGCTTCAAACCCATTTTCATCAGCAAAGCGCGCGCCTGCAAACAGCAGCTTGTACTGATCGGCATTGGCCGCCGAAGAGGCCGCGAAATAGAACAGGCTGAACGGCTTGGTTGTCTGCTTTTCGGCCCCGTGCAGCGCCACAGTCAGGCCCCGCGACAGCGTCCAGAAAAGCTCCAGCACCGAAATATCAAAATTCGGGCTGGTCACCGCCAGCCAGATGTCGCCCTCCTTATACGGAATACGAACATCCATTGCGGCAAAGAAGTTGGCCAGCGCGCCATGCTGAACCTTCACGCCCTTGGGGCGGCCGGTCGAGCCGGATGTGTAAATCAGATAGGCCAGATCCTGCGGCCCGACATCCGGCGCGCGCCACCCTCCGGCCGATCCACCGCGCAGTTCGCCAAACGCCAGCCGCTGGGCCCCCACGCCTTCCTGGGCGCCGGGCGTATCAATAATCACAAAATGCGACTGGCTGTCTTCCAGCATGAAATCAAGCCGGTCAGCAGGATAAGCCGGATCGAGCGGCACGTAAGCGCACCCGGTCTTCAGAACGGCGAGCAGCGCCACCACCATATCAATCGAGCGGTTCATGCAGACGCCAACCGTCTCGCCGGCGCGAACACCGCGAGCCATCAACTGCTCGGCCACCTGGCTCGAAACTGCGTCAAGCTCGGCATAGGTCAGGGATGCGTCGCGCGTGCGCAGCGCAACCCGGTCCGGCGTGCGGGCCGCCTGGATCGTCACGCCCTGATGCATCGACGCAAACGGCACGGCGACATCTGCTCCGGCCTCAAATGCGGCCAGCGCCGCGCGCTCAGATTCCGGGCGCACGTCGAGCTGCGACACAGCCTGGTGGGGCGCGTCGCGAAGGGTTTCAAGCGCTGTCCTGATATGTCCGGCAATCACCGCGGCGACATCGGCGTCAAACGCGCCCGCCGCGACATCCAGCATCAGGCCGGCATCTCCGATGCGCAGAACAATATCCGCATTCGGATGGCGCGGCAGCTCACAGCCAATTGCGACGGCCAGTGAGAAATCATCGGCCCGCCCTTGCGCGCGCTCGGTTCTCGGGCGGCGCACATAGGCGTCGCAGGCCAACGGCCCCTTGTCCTTCGCCCCGTCCACCAGGGCGCGTGCATGCGCGACAATATTTCCGCCGAGGTCGGCAGCGGCGACATCCAGAACCAACGGGCACCAGGGCGCAAACCAGGATTGGAAGCGCCCCAGCCCGGCCCATTGCGCCGCGTCATGAAACGCGATTGCGGTCGAAGTGGCCCCACCGACATGCGCGGACCAGGCCGACAGCGCAGCCAGTCCCAGAGGCAGGTCAGCGCCGGCGTCCAGCGCAAATGTATGCGCGCCCGCCGCCGGCTTCAGCGCGCGCGGATAAGGCGCCGCCTCGCTGGCGGCCGCCCGCGCGCTGTGCGCCATCCAGAAGCTTTCCGCCTTCGCGGCCGCCACAGTCTGGCGGCCAAGCTCGGCCACATCTTCATCCGGCATATCCGGCAGGCGCGTGCCGACACCAAGGTCTATGGCCTGCGCAGGGTTGATTGCACCGCCGGTCAAATCCATCAGTCCGCTCAGGCGCAGCTGCCTGCCGCCTGCCGCCACAACGACGACGGCCTCAGCCTCCTGGGCAACCACGGTGCCATGCGGCGTCGGAGAGGCCGCCTCTCCGGCCGCCTCCACATCGCTCACCAGCAGCACGCGCTGCCCGGTCCAGACCTTCAGGAAGGACAGTGTGTTGGTGTAAGGGCCGAACGACATCGCGCGCGAAAGCGCCAGCGTCTTTTCGGCGGGAATATCAAAGCGCAGCGTCGCAGCCGCGTCGGGCCGCTTGTATCGGCCAAAATAGGTGCGCGCGCCGTCTTGCGCGCGCAGCGCAACAGTCCCGGCGAGCAAGGACGGAATCATCGCCTTGAAGCCCGCAAGCCCCGCCTCGAAACATTTGGCGTTCAGGCTGAACGCCGTATCGTGCGGATCAATCGTCACCGGTTCGGCCTGCACAATGCCGCCCATATCCGCCTGCGCCGTCATCTCGTGCCAGGTGACGCCATGCGACGTCTCGCCCTGCAGGATCGCCCAGGATGTCGCATTGAGACCGGCATAGCGCGGCAGCGGGCCATCATGGAAGTTGATGGCCATCTTGCGGGCGCGCTTCAGCAGCGCCTCAGGCAACATGTCGAGATTTGCAATGCTCAGAAGATAGTCGAACTCGAACGCGGCCAACGCGCCATTACTCACCGAATTTTTGCTGAGAACCGGAACATTCGCCCCTTCGCCATGGCGGGCGATCGCAGGATCCTCAGTCACGATGGCGGACACGTGTCCACCCGAAGCCACATAAGCTTCAAGGCATTGCAGCAGCAGCGGCCCATCGCCGATAAAAAGCGCGCTAATATTGTTCACGATCCACCCACTATACGTATTTTTATTGATAGCATTCCCCAATCCTCAAGCTAACTCCGCGTCAACGCGCGATCAACCCAAAGGCCTTGCGACTTGATGGACTTTCCGTCAGGTTTCTTAAAAATTATAGGTTGAACAGCCCGCAATTCGGGCTGAACTTGCCCGCACGCTGCTGTTAGTGGCGCGTTCGCGCGCGACAGCTCAATCTGCGCGGGTGCGGAAATCACCGAAATTGGCCACGGCTGACCAGACAACGCACAGAATGGCTCGCGCCGCTTTATTGAGAAAAGCGGTGTTCCATACCGGGTCATCCTGACACCGATGCCGGCACGGTCCCGCTGTAAAGTTTGCGCGCTGTCATAGTATGTCAAAGTGCCTCACTCCCCAGTCGGCAATCGCCGGTCATGCAGGAATCAAACCAGAAGGGCGACGTTTTCCGGCAGATCGGCGCACGCAGGGGCGCGCGCAAAAAATCTTCAGACTTCCGAAACACTTGCCGAGCCTCTACTGCCCCGTGCATGCCAAGGTGACAGGGTGATGGCACGGGAATCTCAAGGAAATCCCGCCGTCCCGATGGCCGTCTCGAAGTGATACAAAAAAGATGCGCAAATGAACAACGACCAGACTCCGACGGCGCCCCCTCCAGACCACGAAATCTCTTCCCGGCAGGTCGTGCGGGCGACGGCCTGGCTGGCATTTGCAAAACTGGCCAGTTACGCGCTCGCATTTGCCGGAACGATCGCGCTGGCCCGCATTCTTGTACCTGAAGACTTCGGCGTCATCGCCCTGTCGATGGCGATCATGGGTATCGTGGCGGCGTTTCTGGATATCCCCGTGACCACCGCCTTGATCGCGCTGTCATCGCCCACGGAAGACGAGTTCAACACAGCCTGGACGATTTCCATCATCCGTTCGGTGATCGTCGCCCTGCTGCTGCTGGCAATCGCCTATCCCATGGCGCAGATGTTCAGCATGCCCGAAGTTGGGCCGGTGATCATGGTGCTGGCCCTTCAGATGATAATCTTTGGGCTGAGAAACCCGTATTTTGAAAACTTCGCCCGGTCGATGAACTTCACCTGGGATGTCTTCGCCGAAATCACCTCAAAGATTGTCCAGGTGGTCGTCAGCGTCGCGATCGCGCTGATCTGGAAGTCCTACTGGGCCTTCGTCATCGGTCTCTTGGCCGGCACGCTCGCCAGCATGATCATCACCTATTTCGCCGCCCGCAAGATGCCCGCGCTGTCGTTGCGATCGCCCCGCAGGCTGCTCGATTATTCGATCTGGCTGGGGCTGAGCATGATCGTCAGCCGGCTCACCACCGAAAGCGCAAACCTGATCGCCGGCCGGCGTTTTGGCCAGGCCGCCCTCGGCCAGCTGCACATCGGCAACAAGCTGTCTTCGGAAATATCCTATCTCTTCCTCGTCCCGATCATGCGGTCGCTGTTCTCCGCCTTCAGCCGCTTGTCGGATGACATCAACCGTTTCCGGGCCGCTTATCTGAGGGCGCAATCGGCAACGGTCGCTCTGGCCCTGCCCGTGGGGCTCGGTCTGGCGCTGGTCGCGGATCCGCTTATTCCTTTCCTGCTCGGTCCAGGCTGGGAAGACGCCGTTACAATCGTCCAGTTCTACGCCCCGTGCACCGGCCTGCTGCTGGCCACCGGCCCCATCCGGTCAGTTGCCATGTCGCTCAGCCGCACCAGCCTGATGCTGCGCCGGGATGTGATCGCCCTGATCGTTCAGGTGACGTGCCTGCTCGTGGGTATCTGGCTGTATGATTTCATCGGCTTTCTGGCCGGCTATGTTGTCTCCACAGTCCTCGCCACGATCATCAACCTTTTCTTCCTGAAAACCCTGCTCGATATCAGCGTGTTGGATCAGGTCAGGAATTTCGGGCGATCACTGTTATCAGCCGCCATGATGGTTGGCGTGGTCCTTGCCGTTCGCGATGTCCTGAACCTGCCCGATACCGCCCTCGGCAAGATGGCCACCGTCGCGCTGCTGTCCTG
Source organism: Hyphomonas sp. (assembly GCA_046291585.1). Classification (GTDB taxonomy): domain Bacteria; phylum Pseudomonadota; class Alphaproteobacteria; order Caulobacterales; family Hyphomonadaceae; genus Hyphomonas. Next base: position 5,227 of record JBKBRT010000023.1, on the reverse strand, counting down.
CGCGGGCGCGCTTGTCTATGCCGCCAGCCATGCCTTGCTGTGGCGGATATTCGGCTGCCCCGAAGGCATTGAACAATCCGTCGTCAATGTTGCGCAAAAGCTGAAGCAGAAACTGGCCCGCTGAACCGGTCGCCTTAAACCAGCGCCAGCAGGCGCCGCGCCGTCTCGGTAATCCTGGCCCAGTTGCCCGCGCCAATGTCTACTTGGCTGGCAATCCAGGAGCCGCCCACGGCAAACACATTGGGCTGGCGCAGATAGGATTCCACTTCGCCCTCCGTGATCCCGCCTGTCGGCATGAACCGCAGATGCGGCAAGGGCCCGGCCAGCGCTTTGAGCGCCGGTACGCCGCCCGCAATGGACGCCGGAAACAGTTTCAGCCGTTGGAACCCTTCTTCCATCCGCGTCATCGCCTCGCTCGCCGTGGCCACGCCGGGGATCATCAGATGCTCCCGCCCGCCGAGCGCCGCGCGCAGTCCTGGCGACATGCCCGGCGACACCAGAAACTCCGCCCCTGCGTCCAGCGCCGCATCCACATCGCGCCCGCTCAGCACCGTGCCCGCCCCCACGATGAGGCCCGGCGCAGCCTTGCGCATTTCTGAAATCACTTTCAGCCCGTCGGCCGTGCGCAGCGTCACTTCCGCAATCGTCACCCCCGCCGCTTCCAGCGCTTTTGCGAGCGGCGCGGCAGAGGCGGCCGAGTCCACCACAAGCACCGGCACAACCGGCGCCCGCCTGGCGGCCACATCAAGCTTTGGAATAATGTCAGACATGGGTCAGGGCCCCGGAAATCAGATTTGAGGTCAGCGACGCGTAGGACGCTCGCGCTTGTGTCAACGTTGTTGTGGCCCGGCTCGGCCCTAAAGACAAGCACCCCGGAAGCGGGTTGCGCCCGGTGTCAAAATTTGCGCGCCCTGCCCTCACCTGCGCGTCTCAAGCCGCCTGCGCCCCGTCCGTCGGCCGCCCGGCCGAGCGGTCCAGCACGCCCGGCTCGTCCCACGCCCCCTCCGGCCGGATCACCTGCAACGGGCTCGCCCGCACATCCAGCAAGTCCGGATGGCGCGGCACGGGGATCTCCATCTCCGCATAGTCAAAGCCCGAAAAGGCAAAGCCCGGCCGGCCGCTCACCAGCCGGCATCGGAATACCCGGCTCCAGGTTGGCCACAACCGCGCCTGTATCTGTGCCAGCGCCAGCCGGTATCCCTTGCGCGCAATGATCTCGAACGTTTCCGCCAGCAGAACCTTCAGCGCCGGCGTGCCCCGGAATGCCGGCAGGATCGAAGTGCGCTCCACTTTTGCAAAGCCCGCAAACCACCTGACGCGGATCGTCCCCACTGGCCGCGCCCCGGCATAAACGACCATATGCGTGGCCGTGAAATCATTGCCGTCATATTCCTCATCATACGGGCAGTCCTGCTCCGCCATATAGACAGCCGCGCGGATCGCCATCGCCTGCTGATAGTCTTCCAGCGTCCGCGCCGGCCGCGCTGAAAACGCGTCCAAAGCGCCGGACGGCAGAGGCTTTGCCAGAACCAGTTCTCCAATGGAGGGGTAGCGGCTCATGCCGCGTCTTCCCGCGATTGCGGCAACGGGTCCTGTCCCCAGAGATCACTGAGCCCGCCCTCGATCGGCTGGAATCCCAGCGAGGCCATCGACCGTTTGCCATCCTCGGTCGCGCCCCGCGCAAAGCAGGGCACCGCGCCAAAGATGTCCACCCGCACCCCTGCAGCCGCCATCATTACCCGGCGGCGCGCCTCCTTGGTCGACCCGGCATAGACCCCGATGTAAACGCCCCCGCAGGCTTCCCCTTCCGAACACACATGCGCCAGAGACGGCCAGGCGGGCACGAAACTGCCATCGCGTACCGCCGCCACACCGGCCGTCGAGAGCGGCACGGAAATGAAAATCCCGTCCACCGGGCTGCCGGTTACCCAACCGGTCATCCCCGTCAGGCTGTCGATCCAGGTGATCGACTCCGGCGTCGCCATCACCTGCCCGGTCAGCGCCTCGGCAAGCTCGAGACCCGCCTTCAGGTCAAGAAACTCCCCGCGCCGGAAACCGAACTCCTCGGCACGTTTCGCCAGACGGGCATAATCAATCTGAATCTCGGACATGGGCAACCTCCACAAAATACGACCAGTGCGTGTATTGCGTGGAAGGATTTGCACAACCCATGGTTAGCCGCAAGCCAAAACTCGCGGTTTGCTTGTATTTTTAATGCTTCCGCCTGATTACACAACCAGTCCTTGCAATTGCGCCGCTGTTTCGCGCGCCTGCTCCGGGCTGCCCAGCAATTGCCGGTTCACGCCGATCCGCTTGTACCAGTAGTGAAGCCCTACCAGATCGGTGAACCCCATCCCGCCATGCACCTCTGTGGAGGTCCGCGCCACAAAGGTGCCGACTTCCGAAAGATGCGCTTTCGCCAGGGTTGCCATCATCGGCCCCTCTGCATCACCGATGTCGAGCGCATGCGCGGCATGCCAGATCAGCGCCCGCGCCGGCTCCAGCTTCGCCGCCATCTCGGCGCACATATGCTTGACCGCCTGGAACGAGCCGATCACCCGGCCAAACTGCTGGCGCTCCTTGGCATAGGCCACGGCCTTGTCGATCATCGCCTGCGCTGTCCCAAGCGTATCAGCCGCCACCAGCAGCCGCGCAAAGGCAATCGCCTCCGGCCCCGGCGTCACGCTGACCAGCGGCTCAGCGCCGTCAAGCGCTACCTCATGAAACGTCCGTGTCCGGTCGATGGTCTGCATCACGGTAATGAGGGCCTTGCCCACCGCCACAGAATGCACTGCCCCGTCGGTGTCCGCCACCAGGATATGCGTTGCGCCGTCTACGGACTGTGCCAGCAGGGATTTCCCTGTCAGCTTGCCGCCCTTCAGCTCCACGCCTGACCCGTCACGCCGCGAGAACAGCTCCGTCAACGCGAGGGCAAACTTCGCCTCGCCGCCCGCAATGGCGCCCAGCACATCCGGCTTGCCGTCCAGCAGTTTTGCCGCCACCGCCGTCGCCAGAAAGCGCGAGGGCGCCACTTCATAGCCCAGAGCCTCCTGCACGAGGCACGCGTCCAGCGCCCCGAGCCCAAGCCCGCCAGCCGCTTCAGGCACCATCAGCGCCGAAAGCCCAAACTCGACGAGCGCCGCGTCCAGCGCCGCGCCTTCGCCGGCCTCGCCCGCCGCAATCTTCCGGATACGGTCAAGATGCGCCGCCTCGCTCAGGACGCCCTTGAGGCTGTCCTGCAGCATGCGCTGGTCTTCAGAAAGTGCAAATTCCATGGGTCTATACCTTCGCCAGCTTCGGCTCACGCGGCATATCGAGCCCGCGCTCTGCGATGATGTTCTTCTGGATCTGCGCGGTGCCCCCGCCGATGATCAGACCGAGATCGTACATATACCGCCACTGCCAGTTGCCGTCGCTGCGCAGATGCTCGCCCTCCTCATAGAGGATGCCAAGCTCGCCCAGCGCGTCGATGGCGAGGCGCGCAATCTCATGATTGAGATCACACCCCTGCAGCTTCACGATCAGCCCAGCCAGCCCCGCCGGCTGCCCCTGCAACCGGCTCGTGGTTATGCGCAGGCCATTGGCCTGCATCGCATAGACTTCCCCCTGCAGCTTCATCAGCCGGTCGCGCAGCACGGGATTATCGATCACCCGCGCGCCGTTCACCGTCTCCGCCTTCATCAGCGTGATCAGCTCCAGCAGCCGCGCCTTGGTCGCGTTAGGATCGCCCAGCATGCCGCGCTCATGGGTCAGCGTGGCGTTGGCCACCTGCCAGCCCTTGTTGGGCGCAAAGATCACGCCGCTTTTGGGCACACGCACATCCGTGAAGAACACCTCGTTGAAGTTGGCGCTTCCGGTCATGTCGACCAGCGGGAGCACTTCAATGCCCGGCGTCGTCATCGGGAAGGTGATGTAGGTGATCCCCTCATGCTTCTTCGCATTGGGGTCCGTCCGCACAAGGCAGAACATCATGTCCGCCTGCTTGGCCGTCGAGGTCCAGATCTTCGATCCGTTGATCACATAATGATCGCCGTCCTCAACCGCGCTCGTGCGCACCGCAGCAAGATCAGACCCCGCGCCCGGCTCCGAATAGCCCTGGCACCAGATCATCTCGCCCTCGATGGTCGGGCGGATGTAGGCCTGCTTCTGCGCCTCCGTGCCCAGCTCCAGCAGCGTCGGCACGAACATCGAAATGCCCTGCCCGGCCATCGGCCCGGGAATCCGCGTGCGCGCAAATTCCTCGGCGATGATCCGCGATTTGAGGATATCCGGCTCGGCGCCATAGCCCCCATATTCCTTGGGGATGGTCCGCGCCGCCAGCCCGTTCGCGATCAGCAGTTTCTGCCAGGCGATCCGTTTGGCGTTCTTGTAGCCCTTGTCCTCAGACGTGGGGGCCAGATGGGCGTTCTTCGCCAGCGTGTCGGAGACTTCTGCGCGAAAGGCTTCATATTGGGGGTCGAGTGTCAGCTTCATGACTCAACTCTCTCGCCCCTTGCCCCAACGTCGCGCAAGAGGGGTTCTTGCGCGACGTTGCGGAAACCCTCTTAGCTCTGCGCAATTCAAGTCTTAGGGAGACACCCGCAATGCCCGTCGAATACGTCAAAAAAGGCCACGTCGCGATCATCACGATGAACCGCCCGGAAGCCCGCAACGCCATCAACGGAGAAATGGCCGCCACTATGGAAGCCGCGCTCGACCAGATGGAATCAGACCCCGAAGTCTGGGTGGGCATCCTCACCGCCGTCGGCAAGGCCTTCTGCGCGGGCGCAGACCTCAAAGAAATCTCCGCCGGCAATGGCGGCGCCCTCTCCACCAAAAAAGGTGGCTTCGCCGGCATCGCCCGCCGCGAGCGCACCAAGCCCCTCATCGCCGCCATCACAGGCTCGGCGCTGGCCGGTGGCACAGAGATCGCCCTTTCCTGCGACATGATCATCGCCGCCGACGACACCAATTTCGGCCTGCCGGAAGTCAAGCGCTCGCTCGTCGCCGGCGCGGGCGGCCTCTTCCGCCTGCCCCGCCAGATCGGCAAGGCCGTCGCCCTGGAAGCCATCCTGACGGGTGACCCGCTCTCCTCGCAACGCGCTTACGAGCTCGGCATGGTCAATAAGGTCGTCCCCGAAGCCGAAGTGATGGCCGAAGCCGAAAAGCTCGCCGCCCGCATCACCGCCAACGCCCCCCTCGCCGTCGCCGCCAGCCGCGCCGTCGCGATCAGTGCCACGAGCAAAAC
>JBKBRT010000022.1:0-22030 GCA_046291585.1 Hyphomonas sp. | reverse complement strand
CGATACTGTAGACCTCCTCCCCCGTGGCGCAGGCGACGATCCAGACCCGGATCGGATCGTCGAGGCTCGACAGGCGCTCTTCGATCAGCGGCAGCAGCACATTCTCGCGCAGCGACCGAAATGCTTCAGGGTCGCGAAAAAAGCTCGTGACCGGGATCAGTAGCTCATGGCGCAGCGCGGTCACCTCGTCGGGATGCGCCGAAACATGATCTGCATAAGCGGCAATATTCCGGAACCCGGTTGCGTTCATGCGCCGCTCGATCCGCCGGAGCAGCGTATTGGGCTTGTACTGGGAAAAATCGATGCGCATCGTCGCTGCAAGCAGGCGCAGCGCGATCTCCAACGAATCACTTTGGCCCAGCACCCGGGCGCTCAGCGGCGTGCGCGGATCTGCCTGCAGGCCGCCCTGGACAATAGTTGTCACCTCCGCTGCGAGTTCCTCCGGCGACAGAACATGATCGACCGAGCCCGTCGCAATAGCGTTTCTCGGCATTCCGTCAAACCGGCAGGTATCGGGATCCTGCGCCATCACCCAGGCCCCTGCCCGCGCAAGCGCTTCAACCCCCGCGCTGCCATCTGATCCTGTCCCCGAGAGGATGATCCCGATGCTGCGCCCCGGCGCGTCGCGGGCGAGGCTTTCAAAGAACGTGTTGACCGGCAATGCCACCCCGGTCGCCGCGCGCGGGACAAGCAGCAGGCGCCCGTTTTCAACCGTCATCGTCGTATTGGGAGGGATGACATAAACATGCCCGCCCTCCAGCGCCATATCGTCCTCTGCCACCTGAACCGGCATCTGCGTGTGCCGACCAAGCAACGTATCCATCATCGTCTTGTGTTCAGGCGCCAGGTGCTGGATCACAACGAAAGCGCAGGTCGCTGTCGGCATCACCGTCGAAAAGAAACGATCGAGCGCGTCCAGCCCCCCGGCGGAGGCCCCCAACGCAACAACCAGTCCCGTGAATCTGCGCGCCTGATCGCCCCGATGAGCCGGCTCTTCCTCCCGCGAAGTCATGGCCTCTCCCGCCTCCCGCATGCGCCTCATGCGTCAGCAGCTGCGCAGAAGTTCGGGTATTTCGTTATCCCAACTCCAGCCTGTTGACGAGATACCGCCGGGCCGATTGCCGAAAATGATGTGATCTAATTTCGCCTGTCCCGGCGCGCTCTGTAATGCTTGCTGCACATTACAAACGATTGCGCCCCAGAAGACCCTTTTAGACTATTTACCAGCTTTCTGTTTCGGAAGTTGAGTCCTATTGGTCAAACATCATCTTAAGGTTATCTGGATATGCTGCACGCGCTCCACCCTGAACGGCCTTGCTCACTTGAAGACGCGGTTCGCCACCTGCGGGGCATCACGCACCTTCTGGCGCATGATGCAAACCGCGCCGATGATCTGGTTGAAGCCGCGCTTGAAAACCTCCTGACATGCGACACCGCCATTGATCCGGACGCCGTTGACCTCAAACTTCTGTTCAAGCCCATTCGCCGCGCACTGAGCACCCTCCAACCGCCGCAGAGAGATACAGGCGCCGTTGCCAGCGATCTTTTGCCCTACCTTCTGCGCGAATCACTGGTGCTGCATCGCGGCGCTGGCATAAGCCTGCCCTCGGTTGCCGTGCTTCTGGATGAACCCGCAGGCATTATCCGTCAGCGCATCAAGGAAGCTGACCGTCTGATCTGCAGCCACTGCCCGGCCTTTTTCAACGGCCCGATTGCAGCTTAGCGGCACCAAACGCTCAGCCTCCGAACAGGAACGACGCCGCAGACTCAGGTGCTGCGCATCAAGGACGACAACGGACATCATAGCCCTGCCCTACCGTGCTCAAATTGCCCCTACCGTGCTCAGATTGAATGGCACGCGGGCACCTGGCAGCGCGGCATTCTCCGTCAATTGATCCCGCGTCAGGGAGAGATTGAGGTCCGCCAGCTACTTGGTGACGGCCCCTGTATCGGGCTCCGGTTCGGCGTCAGGCTGCACTTCAAAAACCAGGCGATAGCCAACTCCCCGAACGGTCAGAAGTCTGGCACTGGCCTCTTCGCCCATATCTGACAGCTTTTGGCGCAAACGTCCGATATAGGTTTCAAGAACCTTCTCACCCTCGCGATACGACCGGCCAAAGGCTTTTTGGTAGAGTTCGTCGCGGTGTACGATTTCGCCGTTGGCAGACACCATCGCATCGACAAGTCCGTTTTCTGCTTGGGTCAGTTCAACGGACTCGCCAAGGTGGAGAAAACGCCGGCTCAGCGGGTCATATTGGATAGCCCCGATCAGGATCCTGACCTTGTCCCGCTTCGGCTCCAGCTCCAGAGCGCTTCTGCGGGTGAGATTCTGCACCCGCGCATGCAGTTCTCTGATCCCGACAGGCTTCATGATATAATCATCCGCGCCCGTCGTCAGAAGCTGTGCCCGAAAATCTGCGTCGCCCCATCCTGACAACATCACGACGGGAACCCGGCTGTTCTGGCGGATCTGGGCCAGCACCGAAGCGCCCGTCGCATCGGGCAAATTCAGATCGAGAATGACGCAGTCAAAGGTCTGAAGACGGGCTGAAAGAATGATTGGTTTGGCCTGCGCATAGGATCTGCACACCTCAATCGTGTCATCACGATTTGGCCAGCCCAGCCGGACTGTTTTTCCAATCAGCGGGTCATCATCAATGAGAAGCAAACGCATTGGATCCGTCCCCCTCTAGATTTTCGTGCAGCGCATTGCTGACAGGCTTCTGATCATTTCCTCGCCACTCTAGATGCGTCCGCCTGGTCCCCCGGCTCGGCATCTGGTCCCCTGTTGCGCCGTCTTCCGGCGACAAAGCTCAGCCAGATTCAGAAACGTTTGATTCGAAAGTTCACTCTGCCTTAACCACTATACAAGACTGGCGGTTTGTCATGGAAAGCTGGCATTTCCACTGCAAAAAAGCTCGTGTGCTCACTTGTGTCTGCAAGACCGAAGATAGATCGGTTTGTCATACCGACTAAACTTTCGCGGATCGCCCAAAATTTCCGGACTGTTTTGTGCCTCCGGCTGCTCAAATTTCAAAAAAATATGGAACGGGATTTGCGGTCCCGCGTAATCAAAGACGTAGCACTTGTTGCTATGCCATCTATCTTGTACCTTTTTAGCCGGTGCGGAAAAACCGTGCCGGCTATTTTTTTCTAACTTTCCCCCAGAACACCATGATCGCGAACAATATTTCGCGCAAACCGGCTGCGACCCGGAATCGGCAACGCGTTATTAACTAATGCGGCCGATTGTCGTTCAAGTTGCAAAATGCAATAATAAAAAAGAACGGGCAAAGCCCGCGCACAAGATGGATTTCATAGGAAACCAACAGTGGCTGCTCGCGTCATCTCTTTGCCTGGCATTGCGCCGGAAGTTTCTGATGATTTGCCCTGCCCGCGGCAGTTTGCGGGCGAGACATTGAAACAGGACTTTGAAGCGGTACTCAGTGAGCCGGTCCCCGAGCGTTTCGGTGTCCTGATCCGTAAGCTGAGGGAACAGGAGATGCGGCGGTCAGCCCTGATCGCATCGGAGCATCATCTTGACAAATCCTGATCCCGCCACCGGACAGGTTTCTGGTTCCGGCTTCATAGACCAGCTGGAAGCAATGATCCCCCAGATGCGGGCATTTGCCCGCAGCTTGTGCCGAAATGCTGATCTCGCCGACGATCTCGTTCAGGATGCGTGCCTCAGGGCGTGGGGCGCGCGTGACCGGTTTATTCCCGGGGCGCCGATGCGCCCCTGGCTATTCAAGATCATCCGCAATCTGCATACCGGTCACAACCGCAAGGCTTGGCGGTCGGAATCCCTGGACCCTGATGATGCCGAAAACGCGCTGGTTACCCCCAGCAGCCAGGAATGGACGTCCGATTTCCGGGTCATGGAAACCGCTTTGCGTCATCTTCCGGAAAAACAGCGCGAGGCGTTGATAGCGGTTCTCGCTGCAGGCTTCAGCTACGAAGAAGCCGCCTGCCTGCTCGGATGCAGTGAAGGCACAGTCAAAAGCCGTGTGAGCCGGGGCCGCGAAGCGCTCGCCGGCCTGATGGAGAGCCGCAGCCTTCCGCCCTCTGACCGCTCGGCAACCACTCAGCCTGAAACGCTTCCGGTCATCGCGGATATTGCCCAGCTGTTTCCGGGCGACGAGGTGGCGTTATGGCTGAGCAGGCACCCCAAAGCCGCGTGACCTGACGCAGGCCTGCGGCCGAAACGGCCGCATCCAAAAAAAATGGAACTGAATTCCCGGTGCCGCGTAGCCCAGAGGGAGGATTTTGCCATGAGTTCCAACACGCGCGCCACTGCCTCAGCTATGCCGAAATGCGGAAAGATCATGATTGAGGGAGACAGCACCGGCTTCTCCATCACATTGCAGAAAATCTCGCCGGATGGCGCTCGGTTACGTCAAGCCTTTCCCTTCCCCGTGCCGAACACTTTTTCGCTCGTAACGTTCAATTCGCTAACGAACAGCCACGACACCCGGTCCTGCGAGAAAATCTGGCAACGGGGTGACCTTGTGAATGCCAGATTTCTGTAGCCGGAAGACCCGCCAACGCCCTCCCCCACTTTAGTCCGTTTGAGTATTCGTCGTCATGAACAGCCCCTCCCCCACTCTTCCCCCCGCCGCTCAGGGCCCGGAACAGGCGCGCGTGGATTTCCTCAAAAACCTTGGGATCCTCGATACGCCCCCCGATACCCGCATTGACGCTGTGACGCGGGCTGCTGCGGATTACTTCCGGGTTCCGATTGCGTTGCTGACCCTGATTGATTCGGACAATCAATGGGTCAAATCCAATACCAGCGTGATTGATTTTCAAGCTTCCCGGAACAACTCCTTCTGTCACCACACCATCCAGCGCCTGCGCCTGCTGGTCGTTGAGAACGCGCTCGATGATCCGAGATTTTGCGACAATCCAATGGTGCGCAACCCGCCCCACATCCGATTTTATGCGGGCGCGCCCCTGGTTGTCGGTGGGCGTTACCGCCTCGGCAGCCTCTGTCTCGTGGATGACATTCCCCGCTCGCTTGATGCGGAAGAACGCTCACACCTCTGGCAATTCGCTGTAACGGCGTCCCAGATCATCGAAGAGCTTTACATGTCTCAGGCAGCAACGGATCCTGGAATGAGGCCGTTGCCGACGCGCCGGTATTCATGACAGACCGCGCCCTTCTGGAGGCCTTCATCAACGCGTCGCCCTATCCGGTCTTCGCCAAAGATGCGTCGCATCGCTGGGTATACGGCAATAGCGGCTTCGAAATGATAGCTGGCGAACAGGGCTTCATCGGCGAAAAAGACAGCCTCCTCCTGCATCCCGTCTGCATTGACCGTATACGGGAGGTCGAACGCAAGGTGCTTGCCGGCGAGGAAAGCCTCGACGAAGAAACCCTGATCAACGGCGCGGTCCTTCTGACCCTGCGCAAACCCCTCCCGCTGCCTTCGGGCGAAACGATCATCGCCGGCCTCGTTATCAGCATCATCCATGCCCCGGAGGCCGCCTCGGCCGACGCCCGGGACCTGTTGCGGCGTCATGAAAACTCCATCTCGAATTTCCGCCAGGCCGACACCCAGCGCACCCGCTGGCTTGAGCAGCGGCTGGAGCTGGTAGAGCAGGCAGAATCGGCCGCCACAAAAGCCGCCAGAACAGACCCTGCCACCGGCCTGAGAAACCGGATGGGATTTGATCTCGACATGCAGACGGTCATCGATGAGCCCCTGCCCCCGGACAAGATCTTATGCCTGGCATTCCTGGATCTTGACCGGTTCAAGTTCATCAATGACAGCTTTGGCCATAAGGCCGGCGATACGGTTCTCAGCTCGATCGCCAAGCGGCTGATCTCCTGGCCCGGCGTGCGCAGCCTTGCGCGCATGGGCGGAGACGAGTTCGCAATCCTCTTTGATCACCCCAAAGTCGCGCCCCATGTGCTCGTGGAGAATATCAGCCTCATGCGGCAGAGGATCTTCCGCTCGGTCCGCGTGGGGGACAAGCTCATTCCCGTGTCGGGCTCTGTGGGCCTGTCAGTTCATGGTCTGGACGCGGATGATATCAGCTCCCTCAAGCTCAATGCGGATACGGCGCTGATTGAAGCCAAACGTCTCGGCAGGGAACAGGTCAAACTGTTTGACGCCGGCCTCGCCCTGCGCACGTACCGGCGCCACACGCTGGAACGTGACCTGCGCCACGCGATTGCGCGCAACCAGATCGTGCCCGCTTATCAGCCGATCGTGAACGCCCACACCCGCATCATCGAAGGCGTGGAAGTCCTTGCACGGTGGAATCATCCCCAGCTGGGCCCTATTCCCGCTCAGGAGTTCATCACCATCGCGACAGATTGCGGGCTCATCTCCGCGCTTGATCTCGGCATTGTCCGGCGCGCGTGTGAGCCGGTCCGCAACTGGCTCGCCAGTGGCCGGCTGCGCTTTGTATCGTTCAACGCCTCTGCGCTCGAAATTGTCCGGCCAGGCTATGCCACCGAGGTGCTCAGCCTCATCCGCAGATGCGGCGTCCAGGCCGAGAAGGTCTGCATTGAACTCGTCGAGTCTGCCATTATCCACGACATTGACCGCGCCCGCGCCAACATCTGCACCCTGAAAGATCGCGGCGTGAAGATCGCTCTCGACGATTACGGCACCGGCTACTCAAATCTGCGGGCGCTGCTCGATCTGCCCATCGACCGTATCAAGATTGACCGCTCCATCATCGGCGATGTCGGCCAAGACGAGCGCGCCATGAAGCTTGTCCTGTCTGTCGTGCAGCTGGCAAAACTCTTCAATGCAGAGCTGATTGCCGAGGGTATCGAAGACGAAACCCAGGCCACCTATCTGGAGAGCATGAACTGTGAATACCTGCAGGGCTTCCATTTCAGCCCTGCGGTAGACGCCCCCCAGTTCGACCAGCTCCTGACGCAGCAGAAGTCCCACGCCGCCTGAGGCAAGATCAATGCCCGCCTTTGAGATGCGCAGACTTGATCTTCTTCGCCAGAGACCATTTGTGCACCTCGGTCGGGCCGTCATAAATCCGGAAGGCGCGCACTTCCCGGAACAGTTGCTCCACGATCGTGTCCCGCGAGACCCCCATCCCGCCCATCACCTGAACGCATCGGTCGGCGACCCGGAACAGCGCCTCGGACGCGGCGACCTTTGACATCGAGCTTTCCACATTGCCATTCTCGCCGGCGTCCAGCGCGTCGGCGCACCAGTCAATCATCAGCTCGGCCTGTTTGAGATCAATCTGGTTCTCCGCCAGCATGAAGCCGACGCCCTCATGATCGATCAGCAGCTTGCCGAAGGCCTTGCGTGTGCAGGCATAGTTCGTGGCAATTTCCTGCGCGCGCGTCGCAACGCCATGCCAGCGCATGCAGTGGGAAAGCCGCGCGGGCGCCAGACGGATCTGCGCATAGCGAAACCCCTCCCCCGGATTCCCCAACATGTCCGCCTGCGGAACACGCAGATTGTCGATGATCACCTGCGCGTGGCCGCCCGGCATGGAGTTGTCGATGGTGTCGAGTAATCGCTCGATGCGGATCGCCGGGCTGGGCAGGTCCACAAGGAACATGCACGCCCCCTCCTCCGCCTTGGCCATCACGATGCCCACGGAGGCGCCATCCGCGCCCGTGATGAAGGTCTTGCGGCCATTGATCACCCAGTGATCGCCGTCCCTGACGCAGGTCGTCTTCATCATCGAGGGGTCCGATCCTGCCCCGTCTTCATCGGCGGGCTCGGTCATGAAGAACGCCGAACGTGCCTCCCCGGAAACGAGCTTATCCAGAAACCGCGCGCGCTGGGCGTCGGTCGCCACCTTGCCGAGCAGGAACATATTCCCCTCATCGGGCGCCCCGGTATTACACGCGACCGGCCCGAGCGGGGAAAGCCCCGTCTTCTTGAGCACATGCGCGGTCCCACGCTGCGTGAGATGGGTATGATCGGGCAGAATGTGCGGCGTCATCACGCCGGCCTCGCGGGCTTTCGCGCGCAGTTCCGCCACCAGTTCCGGCGACGGCCCATGCTCGCCGAGGCGCGGATCGCGCTCATAACCGGCCACCACGTCGCGCACAAACTTCTCGACACGCTCGCCAATCTCGATCGCCAGCGCCTGGTCGGGGTAAGACATGGGGAAAGCTCCTTTGAGTACCAGTTTTCTGCGGTTTCCTATGGCACCGCCGGGGGCGCCGCGCATCCTCACCCTTTGTCGCGGGTCATATCTGGGGGATAAAGACGGCGCTTTCCCCGGGGTCCAGCCCTGCCGCTGGGGCAGATCACAGCTTTCGAATCCACCGGGGTATCCGCCTGCGCCAGTCTGAGCGGCATGATCAGAGGCCACGCCCCCGTTGCGAAGACCCCAGCTGCCCGCCCTCCCCGCGGCGCATGGCAGGTTCTGCGTGGCTTGTTCCTTATACTGATGGCCGGTCTGTCGGGCGTTCACCGTCTGGCGCCCGGGAAGCTCAAAACCGGCGCGTTGCGCGTCCTTGCCCGTCATATCGGCGCGCTAGAGCATGGCCTGCGCTGCCTGCTGCTTCTCATGCGCGCTGCCCCGGCGCTCTCGCTCAAGGTTCCAGAAGGGCTCGCGCGCGCGCCGTACCGCCGCGTCCGCCGCAGCACGCCCCGCTTCTCCCTCAGCCTCTCTGCGCTTGCCGAGGGTTTTGCCCGCCATGGCCATGACACGTCGGCCCTGAAATCCGGTCGCGCCGCCAATCCGGCGCCGCCCCCGCCGCGCGGGCCCACGGCCAGCGCGCCCCTGGCCGATCCGGCAGACGTCCTTCTCGCGCGCCTGGAAGCCATGCGCGTTGTCTTCGCCGATCCTCACGGTCATGCGGCCAAATTCGCGGCAATCCTGCGCGGCCGTGGCCTCGCCCTGCGCGCGCTGAAATCCCTGATCCCGGCCGCAGCGCTCTGGATACTGACCAACCACACGGGCCCTGTTGCGGGTCACGCGCTGCGCGCGCCTGCCCCCAATACATCCTGACCGTCTGAGTTGCCCAATCTGAAGTTTTACCGGCCACGGCGATCCCGTGCTCCGGCCAAAGCTGCTGGCGCTTTAGAGATCCTCGATGCGGTCCTGCGAATGCATCACACGTCTCAGCGCGTCACGTGCCGCTTCCAGGTCCAGCCGGCGCGCTGCCAGCGCAGCCTTGCGGGAGGCAAGCTCGGTGATCATCCGCTCCACTGCCCCGTGCTGGCGCGCCAGGCTCGCGCCATCAAACCCATCCCCGGTTTGGTCGAGCGCCTTGAGGTTCTCGCCGATCTGCGCAATCTCGCTCTCGATGCGGCGAACATCCTGCTGCAGGCCCAGCATCTCCTGCTCTGCCTTCTGGCGCTTGATGCCGACCAGCATGCGCAGCTCCGCCGCCTGCTTTCGGGGTATCTGGCTCATATCTTGCCCCGCAACCGGTCAACAAACTGTATGGCGGCGGCCACAGCGGCAAAGTGTTCGGCCTGAATTTCCTGGTCGATCTCGACCATTGAATAGATCGACCGGGTCGCCGGCGGGTCGCTGTAGATGGGCACATTGTTCTCGATCGCCAGTTCCCGGATCTTCAGCGCCAGATGATCGGTGCCCTTGGCCACACAGACCGGAGCCATCTTGCTGTCGGGGTCCCATTTCAGCGCCACGGCATAATGGGTGGGGTTCACCATCACGACGGTTGCGGTCTTCACATTCTGCAACATCTGGCCGCGCGAAATCTTGGTCGCCTTCTCGCGCCGTTGCTGGCGCATATAGGGATCGCCCTCGCTCTGCTTCATCTCCTTCTTCATGTCCTCGCGCGTCATCCGCAACTTGTTGGAATGAAGACGCCACTGAAGGGGTAGATCCAGCGCTGCCAGCACGAACTGGAACGCAAAGAAATAGAGGATCAACCGAAGGGCCTGATTGAACGTGAACTGATAGAAATCGGCGGTCTCAACGGCGGCGGCCCCATAATAGTCCCGCGCGAACTGAACCAGGAACAACGTGCCCAGCCCCCCGGCAAACAACATCTTCACCGTATCCTTCAGGAAGTCGGTGAGGCCTTTGGTGCCATACTTGTTCTTGATATTGTCGACCGGATTGATCTTCTTCATCTCCGGCATGATCTTCTTGGCCGAAAACGAAATCGACCGCTGGATGATCAGGGACACCAGCACCAGCGCGGCCAGAACGAGCAGCAGCGGCATCAGCGCCAGCAGCACGGTCCCCAGCCACATCCAGGTGGCCCCGCCATCGCCCTCGAAGATGTCTGTGGCAAAAGAGTCGCCGTGATACAGAATCCGCGAGAAGTCATCGAACAGTCTCGGGCCTACGAAGGCATCCAGCATCAGTGCCGCAACGAGGATGCCGAGGATCAGCGCAAAGGCATTGGCCTCTTTCGACTGAGGAACATTGCCTTCCTTGCGCGCCTCAATGAGGCGCTGCTCGGTGGCATCAAATTCCTTTTCGCCGCTGTCCTGGTCCTGTTCGGCCATGATCTACCTCACAGCCAACCGATAACCTGAAGCGCGCGGTCTTTCCAGATGATCAGCATGCCCGATATCGAGATGGCCAGCAGCATCACCCCTGCCCCCACCATGAAGGGCGCGCCGACAAAGGCCACCATCAGCGATGGCAGCGCCTTGTTGATGAAGCCGAGGCAGATATTGTAAAGCAGGTTGGCCGCCACGAATGGCCAGGCCAGCATCAGCGCAAAACTCAGCGCGGAATAGAAACTGCCAAAGATCATCGTCCAGCTGACCTGCGCCAGCTCGCCCAGCGGAATATCGGTATAGAGGCGCATCAGCCCATCAACGACCGCCACATGATAATTGGCTGTCAGAAGAAGGGTTGTCCCCGCCAGCGACAACATGTTGGACACCACAGTCTGCGCCTCATGCTCCAGGGCAACACCGAGAAACTGCGCCAGGCCAATCGACTGGGCAATCACCGAACCGGCAATCGTCAGCATCCAGACCGAAAGCCGAAGCAACGCCCCGAGCCCGAAGCCGATGATCACCTCACTGCCAAGCAGCAGAACCAGATCCCCAATCCCCGGCGCCGATGGCGTGGGCACCACACCGGTCGAGGCAATCGCCGCCGATATGCCCAGCAATACAAACAGGCGCGTCCGCGCCGAGATCAGCTGATCGCCGATCCCCGGCATCAGGAACACAACAAAGGAAAGGCGCGCAATGACGGTCATGAACAGGACCATCCACGGGCTCGCCTGCCCCAGATAAGGGGCGATCAGGTCCATCAGGCCACGCCGATGATGTAAGGCTTGCTCTTCGAGTTTATCTCTTCATAGGCCACCACGGCATTGCGGATGCCCTTGCTCGCCAGCACGGTCTGCAGGAACCGCCGCCGCCGCGAAGAGGTCGCAACCACCGCAATGATGCCTTTCTGGGCTGTCTCGTTGAGCTTTGTCTGAACCGAATTGATCAGTTCCCCAAAGACTTCCGGCGGCAGCGCAATATCAGATCCACCGCTCTCATTGGTCACTTCATATTCGGCAAACTTCTGTTCCCAGCTGGTCGAGAGCTGGATGAGGGGCAAACGGCCCTGATCGTCCTGAAGGCGGTCGACAATCTGGAAGGCAAGGCGTTGGCGCACCAGCTCGATCACCCGCGGCAACGGCAACGCCTGCGGCTTGGCCTCGGCCACCGTCTCGATGATGAGGAAGAGGTTGCGGATCGGCACGCGCTCGGTCAGCAGCATGCGCAGCACAGACAGGAGCAGCTCGGGCGTCACCTTGCCGGGAATATACTCGTCAAGGAACCGCTTGTTGGCGCCGGCGCGGTCCACGTCTGAAATGGTAGTCAACGAGTCGAGCGTTTCCATCATCACCATCCGGGTAAAGATGAGCGAGAAGTTCGACTGGATCACTTCCAGCATATGCGTAGCCAGCACTTCGATCGGCTCAACCACCGGAACGGCGGCCGCGGCGAGTTCCTGCTTCCTGGCAGAGGGAAGCCAGCGGGCAGCCGCCTTATAGACCGGCTCGCGCACTTTCTCGCCGGCCAGATGCGGCAGCTGGTTTTCCTCGATCAGCGCCAGAACCTGACCGGGACGCAGGAAGCCTGCATCCACCCGCACGCCCTGAATGCGAATGCGGTATTCGTTCTTCTTCAGCGTCGGATTGTCGGTCATCCGGATCGGCGGCAGAACGAACCCATATTCCTCGGCGATATAGCGGCGGATCTTGTCGATCCGGCTTTCGAAACCATTGTCCCCTATGAGAACCATGTTGACGAGATCGGGCGCCACTTCGAGATGGATTTCATCGGCATAGATCGAGTCGCCGATCTTGGCTGCCTTGGGCGCGGTGTCTTCCGGTTTGACAGCCGCAGCGGCTTCCTTCTGGTCTGCCGCTTGTTTGGTGAAATAGGCCACAGCGGCAAAGCCGGCCGCCCCGGCGATAAAGGGCAGGAAAGGCAGGCCCGGCAAAAGGGCAAAGATCGCAAGAATGCCGGCGACGATGTAGAGGACCGTGGAATTGCCCGCCAGCTGAAGGCCCAGCGCGCGGTCGATGGCGCCTTCCTCGCGGCCTTTGGAGAGCAGAAGCGCAGCGGCCACGGATACGATCACGGCCGGGATCTGGGAGACAAGGCCGTCGCCCACCGTCAGGATGGAGTAGTTGTTCAGTGCTTCCACTATGCTCAGCTGGTGAGCAACAACTCCGAAGCCGATACCCGCAATCAGGTTGAGGGCCGTAATCAGCAGCCCCGCAATCGCGTCGCCTTTCACAAATTTGGACGCGCCATCGAGCGAGCCGAGGAAGCCGGCTTCCTCCTGCTCTCTCTGGCGGCGCATCTTGGCTTCTTCATGCGTGATCGCCCCGACGGCAAGATCTGAGTCAATGGCAAGCTGCTTGCCGGGCATCGCGTCCAGGGCAAAGCGCGCGCCGACTTCGGCCATCCGCCCCGCCCCCTTGGTGATGACCATGAAGTTCACGATCACCAGGACCCCGAACACGACAAGCCCCACGAACAGGTTGCCGCCCATGATGAACATGGCAAAGCCTTCGATCACCCCGCCGGCCGCATTTGTGCCGGTATGCCCCTCTCCGATGATCAGCTTGGTGGAGGAAACGTTGAGCGCAAGACGCAGGACAAGTGACGCCAGCAGGATGGAGGGAAAGGACGAGAAATCCAGCGGCTTCTCCACGAAGATCACGGTCGTGAAAATCAGGATGGAAAGGGCAAAGGACAGGGTAAGCCCGACATCCAGCACCCAGGCCGGCATCGGCAGCACCATCACGAGAATGACGGTCATCAGGCCGATGGCGAGCAGTGCCGTCGGCTTGGTAAGGTTCAGGAGCGACTGCATCGGCATGGAAGGGCGTTACCCGGCTATAATCGGCAAAACCCAGTTATTGAACAGGTCGAGGATGACCTTGGTCATGTAACCGAGCGAAAGGAAAAACACGATGATGACCGCAAGGATCTTCGGAATGAAAGTGAGCGTCATTTCCTGAATGGAGGTCAGCGCCTGAATGAGACCGATGACGAACCCCACGACCAGCGTCACCGCCAGGATCGGAAGCCCCATCATCGCCGCGCCCCAGATGTGAGCGCGCAGAACCTCGAATATCTCCCCCTCAGACATTTGCGCCCCCGCCAGCAATCAGATCCGTGATCAGACCGGCATTCTCAGAAGTTCCTGATAGGCTTCCACAACCTTGTCGCGGATGGTGACCACGGCATCGAGCATCAGTTCGGCATTGGTCAGCGCCTCAACCATTGCATGAGGGTCGGCGCCGGACACCGCACTCTGCATCGCGGTCTGTTCTGCTTCCTGCATCGTGGTGCGGAAGTCGGAAATGGTCTCGGCAAACTTGCTGCCGGCCGCTTCTGGCGCGTCACCGGCCGATTTTGCTGCATCTGTGGCCCGCGGTGTACTCAGAGCGGTATACGGATTGAACCCGAGAGTTGACATCTGCTCCCCTCCTTATCGGCGCAGAATATCCAGCAGCGAGCGGTACATCGACCGCGCCTGCTGGAAGGAATTGAGATTGGCCTCGTATGACCGGTTGGCTTCCCGCATATCGGCAAGCTCGGTCACGATGGAGACGTTCGACATGGTCACATAGCCATCCCCGTCCGCCATCGGATGGGACGGGTTATAGTCGCGCTGGCCTTCAGCTTCGTCCAGCTTGACCCGCGAGGCGAGAAACTGCTCGCCGCTGGTCTGATGGGTCTGCTCGACCATGAGGATCTTGCGCTGGTATCCGGGCGTGTCGGCATTCGAGATGTTCTCGGCCGTCACACCCATTCGGCGGGACTGGAGCTCCATGCCCGTGACCGCCTGCTGCAGGGTCGCCTTGAGGGGATTCATGTCTCAGCCCTCCTTAACGAGGCTTGCCCAGCGCAGTGCGCAGGAGATCGATGGATTTGGAATAGACGGTCAGGGCCATATTGTGCTGCCCCATCGCCTCGGCCGAATTGAAAACTTCCCGTTCCAGGCTGACATTGTTCCCGTTTGGGTCAGCGGGCGCGCCTGATACGCCGGTCTTGAAGCCCGAGTTTATGCTTTCTGCGCCGCCAGACTGAGCCGTGCGGGTCAGGAAAGCTTCGAAACTTTCGATCTCGCCCGCCTTGAAGCCGGGCACATCGGCATTGGCGACATTGGTAGCGCTGATCTTCTGGCTCTCAGCGGCGTGCCGCGCCATCGCGCCATAAACCTGAAAAAGTTTGAGATCAGAAATCATGGGACAATTCACCAAGGTTAACCCTTTGGGAAAATGTTCGCATTAACTAAAGAACAGGTTAACAAAATCGCGGAGTTTGTTTACTTGCAGGCATCCATGGCATCCCCGTCACACCGGCTCTATCGACTTTGGGGCACCGTCACGGACGTGGCCGCTGGCATGCTCCGAATCGCGGGCGTGAGCGAGCTTGCCGGTGTCGGCAATGAAATAGTCATTGAGAAACAGGGTCAAAAGATCCATGGGGAGATCCTGAGCGTCTCTGGCGACAGCGTGTCTGCGGTGCTTTATTCGCCAAGCGACATCATCCGGATCGGGGATGTTGTACATATCGAACAGGAAGCCCGCATTTCTCCGGGCGATCACTGGCTCGGCCAGATCATTAACTATTGCGGCGAAGTGGCCAGCGAACTTCCTCCCGGCGCCGGTCTCGCCGCAAATGGCGTCAGCCGTCCGTTGCGCGCGCCGGCCTTGCCTGCCCATCTTCGCCACCGGCTCGGTCCGCGCCTTGCGACGGGCTGGATGGTCACCGATACGCTGCTGCCGATCTGCCGCGGCCAGCGGCTGGGCCTCTTTGCCGGGTCGGGTGTCGGCAAATCCACCTTCCTCGGCTCGCTGGCCGGCGGCCTTGAAGCAGACCGGGTCGTCATTGCCCTGATCGGCGAGCGCTCTCGGGAAGTCGGCGAATTTGTCGAAGTCAACCTGCCGCAGTCTGTCCGTCACAAGACGGTTGTTGTCTCGGCGACAGCAAGCGAATCTCCCGGAGCGAAAAAGCGCGCCGCCTATTGCGCGATGGCAACGGCCGAACACTTCCGGGACCAGGGCCACAGCGTCCTCTTTCTTTTTGATTCGATCACCCGGTTTGCCGAAGCCCACCGGGAGGTTGCCCTGCTTGCCGGCGAAACCCCTGCCCTGAACGCTTTCCCGCCCTCAACCGTCCGCGTGATCGCTGAACTCGCCGAGCGGGCCGGACCGGGCACGGGCGCCAAAGGCGACATCACCGGTATCTTCTCCGTCCTCGTTGCCGGCTCTGACCTTGAAGAACCAGTGGCGGACATGATCCGCGGCATTCTGGATGGCCACATCATCCTCTCCCGGAACATTGCTGAACGCGGGCGTTATCCTGCCATTGATGTGCTCAGGAGCGTTTCGCGCGCGCTCCCCGGCGCCGCGCCGGATTGGGAGAATGATCTCCTGCGCGACTATCGCCGGATGATTGCCCTGTATGACGAAGTGGCCCCGATGTTGCGGGCGAGCCTGTTTGAATTTGGGCGGGACGCCGACGCCGATCGAGCTATCGGGCTTTATCCGGCGCTGGACGCCTTCATTTCTACCCGGAACAATCTTGGAATCGATGCCGCCTTTGCAGCGCTGTCGGATCTTTTAAGCGCCGGCGCGCCAGCTGCCGAAGCGCCGCCGACCCTGGCTGCCGAGCGGCCTCCGCCGCGTGCGCGCGGCTAAGCCGGCTCAGAGAAAACTGGACAGAAAAAGGTTCTGACTGGCGCCGCTGCCATAGCCATAACTGCCACCGCCGAGGATTGTCAGCGCTGCAGACGCGGGCGAATAAGCTGCAGCGCCGTCCGAGATCGATTTCATGGCGTGGTAGCGGACAATCAACTTGTCCACCGCTTCAGGCGTAGCAATGTCTGCCAGTTTGGAAATGCCGAGCGCTTTCTTCATCCCGTTCGTTATGATTTCTGCCTGGCGCTCGACCGAGAGTTTCGAGACATCCGAGGGAAGATTGAGCGCGGCCTTGACGACAGTATAGGTTGGAATATCCGCCATCAAACGATAAGCAATTGCGCTCTCGCTTGTGCCACTGCCGACAATTGAGTTGATCTCTGACTTGTAGTTCAGTGACAGACGCATGGTGTCATCAACTTCACCAACCGCGATCTCAAACGAGTTTGCTTCAAACCGGACAGCCATCGCGGCGATATCTTCGATTTCAAGCGAGATCTTGCCGTTGACCGGCTTCAACGCATTGGCAAAGGCAGTATATTTGGGATTGTTGAGCCGCGCCAGAAAGGTGCTTTCCGGGTCATTGACCTCCTTGAGCACCTTGTTGATGTAGCCTTTTTTCCACTCCTCACCGGAGAGATCAAACGCCGTCATCGTGACGCGCAAAAGGCGTGGGTCTTTAAGAAAGTCCTCTACCGCGATGGGCTGGGCGAACTTTTCGATCAGATAGTCCCGGTCGTTCCGCACCTGCGGCGCGTTGGTGTAACTCTGCAGCTGTTTGTCATAGGTAGCCTGGAGGAACTTCCATCCTCCGATCCCTGACAAAGGAACGACCGGCTGGAAGGCCATGTCAGGCGACTTTGCTTTCCGGCGGCGTGGCGCCGTGCATTGCAAGCAGTTCGTCTTCAATCGCCAGAATCTGGCGGAGATGGCAGAGCGCCGAATAGTAGTTCCCGCGGCTGACCATCGAGCGCAGCGTCGGAATGAGATCAGCGTCTACCGGTTTGAAAATGTCGAGCAGCTGGATGCAGGCTTCGTCGAGGGCCGGCAGAGTATCATTTTCCTTGAGGTCGCCGGTGATCAGCAACTGGATCGCGTAATAGACACGTTTCACCGGTGTGTTCACTTCTCTGGGATGCATCGCATCGCGCAGACGCAGTACGCGGGCATCGCCTTCGACCACGCGGATGCGGGCGGGCTTGTCGCCATTTTCCAGGGTCGCGCCATTGATGATAAAACGCTCACCGGGCGCAATTTTCAGAACCAGTCCAGACATCAGATAACCTCCTGCTCTACTGATGCAGCCGAGCCATCCAGGCCGGCCATGATCGTGCGGTTCACCTCAATGATATCTGCAAGCCCTTCCGAGCCGGACAGGACTTTCATGCTGGTGCGCCGTACAAATTCGGAAAGTGAGATAAGGCCCGCTTTGGTCTCATCAGGGAGCGCGTTGTCCGCACTGAGAAGGTCTGTGGCGATGATGGTCCACAGCTGCAGGTTGCGATAGATCGCATCGCCCCATGCGCCCGAGTTGGCGCCGCCATCATCATGTACGCTCTGCAGGTCTCGGGTAATCTGTTCAAATACTGCGTGTTCGAGTGCCCGGCCGGTCGCAGTCCTCTGCGTAACCTGACCATAGGCCCTATATGCCAAAGCCTGCACGTTCGATCCCCTCCTGGGTATCTGATGAATTGACCCGGACGCCGAAACGCCCGGGACAATCGATTTAAGTCAGCGTTCCAGGCACCGAAGTGCCTGGAACTATAAGGTCCGTTAGCGGAAGAGCGACAGCAGAGCCTGCGGCGCCTGGTTCGCAATCGACAGCGCCTGAACGCCGAGCTGTTGCTGAACCTGCAGGGCCTGCAGTTTTGCCGAAGCCGCTTCCATGTCCGTGTCGGTGAGGCCACCGATACCGGTTGTCATCGAATCGACCAGTGTCTGAACGAATTCCGACTGGCTGGAGAGACGGTTCTGAGAAGAACCGAAGGCCGCAGCTGCGTCGATGGCCGTGTTGAGGAGGCCTTCAATCGTTGTCAGAGCTGCCGTCGCGCCGTCTGTCGACGTCACGTCGATATTGGCGAGGTTGCCAAGACCGCCCGAAGTCACGCCGGCCGTACCGCCGGTTGCCGTCACTGCGGTGACCGAAAGCGCAGCTGCAGAATTGTTCGTCAGAACAATGTCTTCGCCGTTACGCGTCACGGAATAGTTGGTCTCGCCTGTCGCTGCAAAGAAGGTCGACATCTGCGTTGTCAGGTTGGCAGCAACCGATTCCAGGCTGTCAGCAGCGGACGCCACATACTCGAAGCTCCGGGTACCGACGGAGTTGTTGGTGGCCGTGTCGTTGATCGTGATGCGGTAGCTGTTACCGTCAGCAACCGAGGCGATCGAAATCGTCTGAGCCGCGCTGGCAGCAACAGTTGCCGCAGTGCCGGCAGCTGTGCCGCCATTGTCAATGATCGAGGTGTTGGTAACAGCGGTAGCGCCGAAGGTCGCCGCCGAACCGGTGTTGGCAACCGACAGATCCTGGCGCTGAACCGCGATGAAGGAGGCCGACACAGAACCGCCCGAAGAGCGGTCAAGGGACGCCAGAACATTGACGTCGCCGCTGGAAGAACCGTTGATGAGGTTGAGGCCGTTGAACTGAGCGGCGCTGACATAGCCTTCGATCAGCGAGATCTTTTCGGCAATGTCGGTCTGGTACTTTGCGCGGTCAACGTTCTCGCCCTGGGCGCCAACGATCAGGGTCTTGATGTCCTGAAGGGCGGCGGTGACTTTCTCAGCGGCCGAGCGGGCAACGCCGACGGTCGAGGAACCGAGGTTCAAAGAATCTGAAATCGCCTTGAAGCTTTCAACATCGCTCGACATGACAGTCGAGACGGCCCAGACAGCGGCGTTGTCTTTAGCGTTGGAAACTTTTTTGCCGGTCGAAATTTCGTTCTGAACGGTTTCGAGGTTGCGGTTGATATTGCGCAGGGTCTCGAGCGCAACCATAGAGCTGTTGTTGGTCAGGATGCTAGACATCTATCTATCCATTCTTGTGTCGCCGCTTTTTGCTGCGGCTGTTTGTTGAAACGCGTCGTCCTGACGATGGAGCCTAAGCCCCGAACTTTCGTAGTTCCACGACACCTTCTTAGAGCCGAGCCATAAATGTACGGTTAATCCGCTATACCCTTTTTTGATAATGCCCGGTGGCGTTCGTGAAGGCGATCTGGCTGCCGCCCGGGCGGTAAGATCCGACGAAGGCATCCCCTGCCGGACCTTCAAATCTCGCAATCAGACTGCGAACGCCGTTGCGGACCGCGTTAAGCAGAAGCGCGTTTTCTTCCGAGAGCTGAATGACATCGCGCACGAGCTGGCGCGTGGCCGGAGACACGGCAATGGGGGCGCGCCCGCCAAACGCGGCCTCGAAGATCTCCAGCGCTGTCAACTTTTCGCCGCTCAACGCAGCAGCCTCTCGCGGTCGGCCTGCAAGCAGCGCCTCTCTTTCCGCAAGCAGAATATCTTCCAGGTCGAGCGCGGCCGACTGTATCTTCTCTTCCCTGATCATGGCGCGCTCTTCGGTGTGCCTGCCGCTGCGGCCTGACCCTCGGTCAGGGCGTCCACCTGACGCGCAAAGCCCAGGGGATGGGTCTCGGCCAGGTCTCCGGCAATCGCTTCGACGACATATCTGGAGAAGGCAGACGCTGCTTCCCCGCCGCCCAGAGTCAGGGATTTTTCCAGGCCCGCATGGCTGAGCATCTCCGCCCAGAGCATCTGCTCGAATCGCTTGCCGATCTCCGAGCGGGCGTCATCGCTGGCCCCAGCCCCCTTCCCTTCCGCTGCCTGGCCGGTGAAGGGGGTGGTAGTGGCAGGCATCATGGACGAGATCATGGGCAACTCCGAAAATTATTCCGCCTGGGGAGCAAAAGCATCCAGGATGGTTAACTCATATTTTACAGGGGTTGGTTTTAGTTAAGTTAATACGAGACATAGGTGGAAGGCAGGATGACTTTCTCCGTTGATGTGGACTTCTGGCTTTTTCAAGCCGGTCCGCGGCAGGATGCGACAGCTCGCCAGAGTGCGGGAGAGGGCCGCGGCAAGGATTTTGCCAGCAGCCTTTTTGGCGTTGCCTCTGAAGGTATACCCAGCCCCGACCTGATCCTTGGCGAGAGCGCCGGGGAAACACTTTCCGCGCTGAACCTGTTGCAGGCCCCAGCCTTTACGGCGCCCTCTTCCGACGCTGAGGCACCAGTGGCAGACCCTCCAATTGATCCCGAACCGGCTTTTTTGGACGCCGTGGCTGCCCAAGAGCAGGCGCTGGCTGCGCCCCAAGCGCAACCTGACGCGGTAGGCCAACACAGCTCGGATAAGGCTCCCCTGCCGACCGAGGCTGGCAGCAGTCTCGCATCAGCCCTGACCGCTTCTGAAAATTTGCCAGCCACGGGCACGCCGCCCGCCCCCGAGGACAGCGAGACAGCTCCGGCACGGCCCGCGCAGGCCCCTCCTGATGTGCACGCCGCGCCGCCGGAGATCCATCTTCCCGATCAGACACCTGCCCCGACAGACCTTGCCAGCAAGCCTCAGATCGAAACCATGATTGCTCTCGCGGGAGCGCCTCAGGCGAGCAAGACAGCCACGCCCGGAACTGACAATCGGCCCGAGCCCAAGCAGGTTGGTGAGCTTTCCTCCACCGAGCAGCGGCCTGGACCGCCTGTCTCCGCTGACGCCGCTGCTCATCCAGATCTCTCCCCTGATCTGAAGTTCTTTGCAGCGCCGGAAACTGCGCCGACAGCGTCCAGCACCGGCTTTGATGCCGGTATGAGCGCTGACAGCGGCGCTCCGTCTCAAGTCTCACTCTCAGCGGCCGCTCCGTTATTTGGCGGCAGCGCAGGCCAGGCAGCCGTGAATGCGCCGGCTTCCGTCAGCCCCGTTGCCGCCCAGATGACCCCCACACACGCAGTCCTCACCGCGACTGCCACCCAGCTGCCGGATATCGTGGCGCGCGCGACCAGCGATGGTCAGGACGACCGCATTCTTGTCCAGCTGGATCCGCCAGAACTGGGACGGGTATCGATCGATTTCAAATTTGACGCCCAGGGCCTGCAATTTGTGACGATCACAGCCGAGAGCCCGGAAGCAATGCGTCAGCTCCGTCAGATGCACTTCGAGCTCGTTCAGGCGCTCGAACGCAATGGCCTTTCCGGGCAAAATTTGAATTTCCAGAACCAAACCTCTCAGCAAAATGAGGGCTGGGGTCAGTCCTCAAAACTCTCACCCGCGCGCTTCGATACCCCTGCTCTGACCGGCAGTGGTCTGATTATCGCTGCGGACAGTACCCCCAACCGCCAGAGCGCCTCGAGCGGCCGGCTGGATATCCGACTTTAGGAGCACACGATGACAACAGTCACCAGCAATGTGGGAACGACATCCCAGACAGCCCCAACGACAACATCGAATGCCAGTATCGGCAGCGAGTATAACAGCTTCATCAAGCTGTTGACCGCTCAGGTCCGCAACCAGGACCCGATGTCGCCCATGGACTCCACTCAGTTCGTTGAACAGCTGGCAACCTTCTCCAGCCTTGAACAGCTTGTGAACTCCAATACTGCGCTTGGCAGCATCGCCTCCATGATCAGTGATCTGAACGGTCTCATGGCGAGCCAATGGCTCGGCGAAGAGGTGACATTCGCCTCTTCATTCATGCCATTTACCGGCAGCCCGGCCACCTTCTCCTATGAAGCGCCAGTGGGTACGACCAAGAGCACCTTGACGGTCAAGGACTCCAACGGAAATGCCGTATGGGCGGAAACCTTGGCGGCCGATCGGACCGTGTTCAGCTGGAACGGCCAGCAGACAAATGGCGAGACGGCCGCGAAGGACAAAATGTACGAGTTCGTGATCGATTATTACGAGGATAATACCTTCAAGGGCACAGCTGTGCCAAAT
>JBKBRT010000021.1:0-22108 GCA_046291585.1 Hyphomonas sp. | reverse complement strand
GCTCCAGATAGTCGAAGGAGGCGGCATCGGTCATCTCCGCCGTCGCGTCGCCGCGCCCCGGTGAGAAGGGTACGCTGACCGCGACCCCTGCGGCTTTGGCGGCTTTCTCGATGCCGACATTGCCGGCCAGAACGATGACATCGGCCACGCTGGCTCCGGTTTCAGACGCAATCGGCTCAAGCGCCGAAAGCACCTTCTGCAGACGGGCAGGCTCGTTGCCGGGCCAGTCCTTCTGCGGGGCCAGGCGGATGCGCGCGCCATTGGCGCCGCCGCGAAGGTCAGAGCCACGGAACGTGCGGGCGCTGTCCCAAGCGGTGGAGACCATCTCGGAGATCGACAGGCCGGAGGCTTCGATCTTCGCTTTGACAGCGGCCACATCATAGGCGGTGCTGCCGGCCGGCACGGGGTCCTGCCAGATCAGATCTTCCTTGGGCGCGTCGGGGCCGATATAGCGCACGCGCGGTCCAAGGTCGCGGTGAGTAAGCTTGAACCAGGCGCGGGCAAAACAGTCGGAGAAATAGTCCGGGTCCGCCATGAATTTCTGGCAGATCGCGTTATAGGCCGGGTCCATCTTCATGGCCATATCGGCGTCGGTCATCATCGGCATACGGCGGATGCTCGGATCGGTGGCATCCACAGGCATATCCTCTTCGCGGATGCCGATAGGCTGCCATTGCGAGGCGCCGGCAGGACTCTTGGTCAGCTCCCACTCATAGCCGAACAGGAGATGGAAATAGCCCATGTCCCATTTGGTGGGGTTGGTGGTCCAGGCGCCTTCGATACCCGACGTGACCGCAAGACTCGCCTTGCCGTCCATGTGCGGGTTCATCCAGCCAAAGCCCTGGGTCTCCAGATCATTGCCTTCAGGCGGCGGGCTGAGCTTGCCCGCGTCACCATTGCCGTGGGCCTTGCCGACGGTGTGGCCGCCGCAGGTGAGGGCAGCGGTTTCCTCGTCATTCATGGCCATCCGCGCAAAGGTCTCGCGAACCTGAGCGGCGGTTTTCAGCGGATCGGATTTGCCATTCACGCCTTCCGGATTGACGTAAATGAGGCCCATCTGCACAGCGGCGAGCGGGTTTTCCATCGTTTCGGGTTTGTTAACGTCGCCATAGCGCTCCTCCGACGGTGCGAGCCATTCCTTCTCGGCGCCCCAATACACATCCTTCTCAGGCGCCCAGATGTCTTCGCGGCCAAAGGAGAAGCCATAGGTTTTCAGGCCCATGCTTTCATACGCGATGGTGCCCGAAAGCAGGATAAGGTCCGCCCAGGAAATCTTGTTGCCGTACTTCTTCTTGATCGGCCACAACAGGCGGCGGGCCTTGTCGAGGTTGCCGTTGTCCGGCCAGGAATTGAGCGGGGCAAAACGGATGTTGCCGGTGCCGCCACCGCCCCGGCCATCCTGCAGACGGTAGGAGCCGGCCGAGTGCCAGGCCAGGCGAATCATCAGGCCGCCATAATGACCATAATCGGCGGGCCACCATTCCTGATTGTTGGTCATCAGGTCGTGCATGTCTTTCTTCAGCGCTTCAAAATCAAGCGACTTGACGGCGTCGCGATAGTTGAAGTCCTTGCCGAGCGGGCTGACTTTGGTGTCGTGCTGATGGAGGATTTCGAGGTTGAGGGTTTCCGGCCACCAGGCCGTGTTGGATTTACCTGCGACCGTAATGGCCCCGTGCATCACCGGGCACTTGCCGCCGTCGAGCATATCATTGCCGTCCATTGTTTCTCTCCTTGCGTGTGAACTTGTCTGGCGACAGTGAGGCACATCAAGATATTGATCAAATCAATTTTAAGCGGGCGAACTATAGACGGAGCCTGTGGGTTAACGTCCGAAACCGACGTGGCGGCGTCAGGTTTTGACGGTATAGCTCCTTTTTTAATCGCCCCGTACGTTCCTGCCCTGCCAAACGAGTTTCTGTCGACCTAGGCCGAGGCGGGTCCTAAGCGCGAATGTGAAGCATTCGCAAGAATATTGTTGCAAGTCATTCTCAACAAGCTTACTCGCTGCTCCGGGGTGAAACGAAGCGGCTCCCGTCCCTGCGCCCCGCAGGATCTGGCGTCTTTTTCACCCCATAGAGAAAGGAGAGGCTTTCCACTCGGCCCGATGGCCGTTCTCGTGAGGTTCCTGCCCAATTCCGCCTGCAGCCGCCGCGCCGCATGGGACATCGGGACCTTCCTGGTACGTTCATGGCCTGACATCCCGCTCTGCGGGCTTTCCCTGACAGCCACCCCGTCCTCGCCCGGCGCCTACACCTGCGCCGCCCGGACGCCCCCAAATTCTGGAGACGATAATGATACGCAGTCGCAAACACAGACTGACCACCAGCCTTGCTCTGATCGCCGCATTGAGCGGTTCCCTGCAGGCTCATGCCGAGGCAGATGGCGCCCGCAACACCGATCCCGAGAAGCGCGAAGAGACCGTAGTTGTGGAAGGCCAAAGCCTCTACATCGTGCCGCAGGTCTCCTCCCCGAAACTGACCCAGGAACTGGTCAACACGCCCCAGACGATCACCGTGATTTCCGGTCAGCTGATTGCCGACCAGGGCGCTGTCAGCCTCATGGAAGCGTTGCGCAACACGCCGGGAATCACCCTGCAGCTGGGTGAAAACGGCAACACCTCCTCGGGGGACGCCTTCACGATGCGGGGCTTCTCCTCGCAGAGCTCAATCTTCCAGGACGGCATCCGGGATCTGGGCGCGGTCACCCGCGACAGCTTCAACCTCGAACAGATCGAAGTGGCCAAGGGGCCGGCGGGATCTGACATCGGCCGGGGCGCCTCCTCGGGCTATATCAACCAGGTGTCCAAGACGCCGCGCGATGATGACTTCACCTCTCTCAATGCCGGCGCGACCAGCGAAGGCGGCGTGCGCCTGACTGGGGACGCCAACAAAATGTTGGGCGCTATGACCGGCGTTCGCCTGAATGTGATGGCTCAGGATATGCCGGTACCGGGCCGCGACGAAGTGGCGAATACCGGGTATGGCATCGCGCCTTCCATCGCTTTCGGAATCGGTACGGGTACGGAGTTCCAATTATTTGGACAGCACATCGTACAGGAAAACGTACCCGATGGCGGCATTCCCTCCATCGGCTTTGAAGGCTTCTACAACGCGAATGCAGACCTGCGCGCCGGGGCCACTGTCAATCCATCAAACTTCTATGGCAGCAGCGCCGACTATGAAGACGTGGAAGCCAACATGATCACCGCCAAAGTGATTCATGACCTTGGGGGCAGCCTGCAGCTGACCAACACGTCCCGCTACGGCAAGACGCAGATGGACCGCATGCTGACGGGTATCAACGCGCTGGCTGCGCCGTCGTCCGATCCGGCCACGTGGACGGTTTCCCGGTCTCGGCAGCGGGTAGATCAGACGAACGAAATTCTCGCCAACCAGACGATCCTCACCGGCAGCTTCCATACCGGCCGGCTCGTGCATGATATCTCCACCGGCATCGAAGCGCTTTATGAAAGCCAGAAGTCACGGTCCTTCTCGACGAGCGGGCTGACAATCCCGGCCGCGCCGCTCTACAGCCCCTCTGCCAATGTCAGCCTGCCTGTTCCCTATGCCAGCGGGGCAGAAACCGATGGCAGCACCACGACACTCGCCGCCTTTCTGTTCGACACGATCAAGCTGGACGAGACATGGTTTTTCACTGCCGGTCTGCGCGCGGAGAATTACGACACCGATTATAACGCGATTTCGGTGTCGACAGCGACCTCCAACCCGACCCTGCCAGTGGGTACGCTGGTGCCGACCTCGATCAGCGCCGATGGCAGCCTTGTCAGCTGGAAGCTGGCTGCCCTCTACAAACCACGTGAGAATGGCAGCATCTATATCAGCTATGGCAACGCGCTGACCCCGCCGGGCGGGGCAAACTTCTCGCTATCGTCGTCAGATTCCAGCATCAACAATCCAGCTTTTGATCCTCAGGAGACGGAAAATCTGGAAGTGGGCACGAAATGGGATCTGTTCGGCGAACACCTCGCACTGGCGGCGGCCTATTATTCGACCACGAACAAGGACGAACTGGCCGTGCTCGACCCAGGATCGAACACTTACGAGCAGCTGGGCGAACGCAAGGTGGAAGGTATTGAGCTTTCGGCTGTCGGCAAGCTGACACAGAACTGGCAGGTTTCTGCGGGCCTGACGACGATGGACACCGAAGTGACCGAAGGCACCTCGGGCAACAACTCCCAGGGCGCAGCTGCCCGCTGGTCGCCGGATCTTTCGGCAACCATCTGGACAACCTATAATCTGACGCCCGCCTTCACCTTCGGCGGTGGCGCCCGCTATCTGGGCGAACAGAAACGGGTGGTAAATCCGGGCACCGACATCTCGACCCAGAACGTTCCGGTTATCCCGGAAGCTTGGGTGGTGGACGCAATGGCCCGGTATCAGTTCAGCGAACGGCTGGGGATTCAGCTCAACGTGTATAACCTCTTCGATGAGGATTATATCGCGACACTGAACAATTCCGGCGCGCGCCTTACCCCCGGTCAGCCGCTCTCGGCTTACCTGTCGCTGAACGTCCGGTTCTAGCCTGAAGGAAAACGGCCATGCTCCTGCATCTTCCCGAAGTCCTCAGCAGGCAGGAGCTGGCCCTGCTTCGCAACGCGCTCTCGGCGGCGGATTGGCGCGACGGCGCCGCCACCGCCGGGGCGCAAGCTGCACGCGTGAAGCAGAATCTTCAACTGCCCGCCGATGCGCCGGAGGCACGGTCGATGGGCGAACGGGTGAAGACCGCGCTGCTGCGCCATCCATTGTTTCAATCTGCTGCTCTGCCTCATACAGTGCTGATGCCACGCTTCAACCGGTATGAGGGCGGCGGACATTACGGCAACCACGTTGACAGCGCCCTACACACCGACCCCTACACCGGACTCAATGTCCGTACAGATGTGTCGACCACCGTTTTTCTCAATGATCCCGACGAATATGAAGGAGGGGAACTGATTGTTGAAGACACCTATGGGGCTCATGAGGTGAAATTGCCTGCGGGCGACGCCATTCTTTACCCCGCCACCAGCCTTCACCGCGTGGAGCCGGTCACGCGTGGAACACGGCTCGCCTCTTTCCTGTGGACGCAGAGCCGGGTGCGCGATGATGCGCGCCGGGGCATGCTGTTTCAGCTCGACATGACCATTCTCTCCCTGCGGGGGAAAATCTCCGATGCGCCCGAAATTGTTTCGCTCACGGGCCACTATCACAATCTCCTGCGCCAATGGGCGGAGGCATGAGCGCCGCGGCAAATCCCCTTGGCGCTGTTCCGCGGGACATCGTCAGCGCTGGCGATTATGAGCGGTATGCAGAACAAATACTCGAGCCCGGTATCTGGGCGTATCTGGCCGGCGGGGCGGGAGATGAGATTACGCTGCGGGCCAATGGCTCGGCGCTCGATGCGCTGACGATGACACCGCGCGTTTTGGGCGATGTTTCCGGGGGGCATACCCGTCTGACGCTCGCAGGCGAGGCCCTCGCCCATCCCTTCATCCTGGCGCCGATCGGCTGGCAGAAGCTGTTCCATCCCCAGGGGGAGCTTGCCAGCGCCCAGGCTGCGCGCGTGATGGAAGCGCCCTTTGCCGTCTCCTGCATGGCGACGGAAACGGTCGACGCGATTGCCGGGCAAGGCGGGCCGGTCTGGTTTCAGATTTATATGCAGACAAAGCGGCCTGCGACCGAGGCGCTGGTGCGCCGGGCCGAATCGGCTGGCTGCCGCGCGCTGCTGGTTACGGTCGACGCCCCCATTGGTGGCATCCGAAACCGGGCGCAGCGTGCCGGTTTTACCCTGCCGCCCGGCATGGAGGCTGCAAATCTGACGCCCGGGACCGTGCCGCCCGCGCTGATGCCCGGCGAAAACGCCGTGTTTGACGGCATGATGCGCGCCGCGCCCGGATGGACAGATATCGAATGGTTGGTTGGCCTCACCCGGCTGCCGGTATTTGTAAAGGGTATTCTGCACGCAGATGATGCCGCGCGCGCGATCGATGCCGGAGCGGCCGGCGTGGTGGTGTCCAACCATGGCGGCCGGGTGCTTGATGGCGCGCCCGCGGCGATCACCGCCCTGCCCGCGATTGCTGAGCGTCTTGGAGGATCGGCGCCGATCCTGTTTGACAGCGGCATCGGGCGCGGCAGCGATGCCTTCAAGGCCATCGCACTGGGCGCAGACGCAGTAATGATCGGGCGGCCTTACATCTGGGCGCTCAGCGTGGCAGGCACTCTCGGCGTGGCCCACATCCTGCGTACGCTGCGCGAGGAGTTGGAAATCACGATGGCGCTGATGGGCTGCCGAACACTGGCAGATATCCGTCAGGCAGACGTGGGCGGCCCCTAAGGGATCAGCACAGCCTTTACGCAGTCGCCGTGATGCTGGTCGGCGATCGCCTCGTTGATCTCGCTCAGGCGATAGGTCTTGACCAGCCGGTCAAACGGAAGACGGCCTGCCTTGAAATGTTCGATCAGCTCCGGGATAAAAACATCAGGATCTGAATCCCCTTCGATGATGCCTTTGACCGCCTGACCGAAAGTCATCAGTGTATTGACGTCGCCCGGCATGGGCGTTCCCGGTGCGCTGACGCCGACGAGACCAAGAGTCGCCTTTGAGCCGAGGCAGGCAAGAGCCGCAGCCTGAACAGCCGGAATGCCGGTCGTGTCGAGCGCGTTGTCCACCCCCATCGGGACAATGGCGCGCACGGCCGCGGCGACATCGCCCGCCGCCTTGGGATCAATACAGTGGGTCGCGCCCAGCTCCATGGCGAGCGCGCGACGGCTTTCCATCGGCTCGACCAGGATGATCGTCGCGCAGCCCTGGATCTTCGCCCCCATCACCGCGCTGAGCCCCACTGAGCCACCGCCGGTGACCAGAAGGCTCGAGCCTGGCTTCGCGGCAAGCGAGCGCATGACGGCGCCCGCCCCGGTCTGGATGCCACAACCGAGGGGCCCCATGATCTCCACCGGCAGACCGGCATCGACCTTCACCACATTGCGTTCATAGGTGATGGCATAACCGGCAAAGCTGGACTGGCCGAAGAAGTTTGACGAAACCGGGCCCGCCTCATTGCTGAGCGCCGAGGTGCCATCCGTGCGCCGGCCGATATAGTTCAGCATCGGCATGGTTCGGCAGTAGGCCGCGTCGCCCGTTTTACACCGGTCACAAGCGCCACAGGAGCGGAAGGTGATCAGCACGCTGTCGCCCGGCTTTACCTTATGGATATCTGCGCCGACCGCCTCGACAATGCCCGAGCCTTCATGGCCCAGCACCGCCGGAAACGGATAGGGCGCCGCGCCCGAGCTGAACACCAGATCGGTATGGCAAAGGCCCACACCCAGCACCCGGACGAGGATCTCATCAGCGCGAGGCGCCTCGATCTCCACGGTTTCATATTTGAAACCGGGTTGTCCGGTATAGGCGACCGCTGCCTGGGTTTTCATAGCCTGCATCCTGTAAAACTTGTCGGCTGACGCTAGGGTCCGGCTGGACGCGCGTCAATCATGCTGATTGGACTATCTGACCGTAGGCAGATGAAGCGCCGGCATGCTACTTGCTCGCCTCGACTACCGCTGATGTGCGCGCCCGAGCGACCGCTTCACCCGTGCCGTAGGCTGATCGGACGACCAGGTGAAGTTCCTTCCGGGCCTTCTTCAGATTGAACGCGGGATCAATGAGATACTGCGACGAAATACCGATCAGCTGCGTACCGATGAGGAGCGCGGCGACTTCCACGTTCACATCTTTCCGGATTGAGCCATCTTCGCGGCCGAGTCGGATCAGGCGCATCAGATCCTTGGCTGATCGCCTGTGTGACCCGATAAACTGGTCCCGCATGTCAGACATGGCCGCAATGGCCTCTGCCATCAGGATAAAATAGGCTTTCATGTCCGCCGTCTTGTCGAGGGCGGCAATGTGAATATCGCAGTAAAGAAGAAGCCCTTCGATTCCCGGCAGGGAATCCAGCTCCTGCTTGCGCCGGAGATCCGTCATGACGCAATGAAGATGCTTGATGACTGCCTCCAGGAGGCCACTCTTGGAACCGAATTTCTGAAAGGCAAGATTGCGGCTGTAGCCCGCCCGGTCACCTATCTTGTCAAATGTCAGGGCGGAAACCCCCTGCTCGGATGCAAGCTCCAGAAATGCGTTGATAAGCTTTTCCGACGACTGCTTGCGGCGCTCGTGCTGTTTCATTATCTCCCCCGAGATTTCAGGGTCAACGCTGCGCGCTGCCCCGCTATTTTTTGTATGCATCAGGATCAGTGATGCTGTTTTACCGCGCCCTGTCAAATCATTGACCGGACGAGCGAAAAATGCGGCGCTGCACCATGGTGCAGCGCGCGAGTTTCGGGGAGGAAACGAAACGCGTCGTTGTGCGACTGCGTAAAGTGGATGCCGTGGCGACAGGAGACCCTTCCGCCACGGCAGGTTAGATCAGGCTTCAGAATGTCTGGCGGACAGAGACGCCAAAAGTTCTGGGTGAGGCCACATAGGCGTTGCGGTCATCACCCTGGAGCGGGGTGTTGAAGTGTTGCGACACATACCGCTCATCCGTCGCATTGCGGATGAAGGCAGACACCGAAAGACCATTTTCGAAAGCCAGACCAAGGTTTGCGTTAACAAGGGTCACCGCCTCCTCCTGAAGATTGGAAGCCGTGTTGGTGAAGCGCTCGCCCGAATACTGCACCTGCAGAAGACCGGTCAGAGCTTTGTCGCCGTCGAGATCATAATTCAGGTTCAGCGACGTGTTGGCCGAAATCTCAGGCGCGTTGGGGAAGCGGCGACCAGAGAGAACGCCGATTGCAGCGTCTTCGCCATAGCCGGCTTCCGGCAACCAGGTCGCCGACGCGTTCCAGACAAGATAATCCGTCAGGGCCTGAGTGTGCTCAAACTCTGCGCCATAGGATTCTGCTTCCGGCGAGTTCAGGATGGTGAAGATCAGCCCGAGGAACTGAGCGACCTGAAGATCCTTGATGTCGTTATAGAAGACAGCAACGTTCGTGCGGGCCGCGCCGTCCATCCAGTCAACCTTCGCGCCGAGTTCAAAGGCGTCAACGGTTTCTGGCGTGAAGATGGGATCGGCCGATGTTCCCGTGTCGAGCGGGTTCAGCGAGCTGCCCGGAACGCCGGCGCCACTGGCGTCAACGTTCACGCCGCCTGCCTTATAGCCCCGGTTGTAGCTTGCGTAATACATTACGTCTGCATTCGGACGATATTGCAGGCTAACTGTTCCGGAGACAGCTTGATCCGCAAATGTACGGGCATATTCCGGGCCAGGGCCCGAGCCTGCAATCGCCAGCGGGTCGAAAACCGGATCGCGGAAGAAATCATAGTTGAACGATCCGGTCTTCTCGTCTTCCGAATAGCGCAGGCCTGTGATCAGGTTGAACTTGTCGCTCAGCGCAAAATCCCAGTGCGTGAACAGGGCAAGCGACTCGGCCGTTCCAATGAGAACTTCCTGCGCCCAATTCCCGGGCGCCGCATTCGAGAGGCCCGCTGGAACGCCCTGTGCGCCCAGAACCACATCCCAGAAGGGCTGCGCCTGCGTCCCGTGCGAGAGATCCCGGCCCATGTCGAGCTCTTCATCGGAGTAGAAAATCCCGAACAGATAGTTGGCGTTCACGCCGCCGGAGATTTCACCGCCATAGGTGAATTCCTGCGAGAAGAAGCTGGAATTGAACTTCTCATTGATGATCAGGATGTCGGCGCCGGTGAAGTCGGCGTCCGCATTCTGAACCGTGTCATATTCCCGCGATGCGGTGACCGATTTCAGCGTGCCGGGACCAATCTCCCAATCCACCAGAAGCGCGACGCCCTTGTCTTCCACCTTGTTGGAGGTGGGGGTGTTGATGCTGGCCTGATAGTCTTTCAGTCTCGGCGATGGCAGTGCGAGACCATTGGCCAGGGTGAGGCCATTGATCAGGGGCTGAAGCGGTCCGTCAACGGCGTTGACGGTTGCGTAGCCGACTTCGTCATCCTCGGTGGAATAGTCGGCAATCAGCTTGAAGGAGAGCGAAGAGGTTGGCTCCCACAGCGCGCTGACCTTGAACGAGTCCATGCTCTGGTCGTTTTCGCTGTCGCCGGCCGGGCTTTCAAGGAAGCCGTCCTGTTCCGAATGGCTGGCCGCAACCCGAAGCGCAAATGTGTCCGTAATCGGAATATTGACCGCGCCGGAAATGTCGAAGGCGTTGTAGTTGCCATAGCTGGCCGTGACATAACCATTGACCTCATCGAGGTTTGGGGCCGTCGAATTGAGCAGCAAAGCACCGGCAGACGTGTTCTTGCCGAACAGCGTGCCCTGCGGGCCGCGCAGCACCTGGAGCCCATCAATGTCGAGGAAGCTCGACAGGGCCTGGCCCGACCGGGTTCTGTAAACGCCATCAATGAACACGCCGACGGCGCCCTCAAACACGCGCGACTGGCCGGTCGTACCGATACCGCGGATCTGAATGTTGGAAGACGCAGCAGGCGCGTTGGTCTTGCTGAAGGTGATGCTGGGCGAGACGAGGCTGATATTCTCGATATTCTCAACGCGAAGTTCGGCCAGCTGTGCGCCAGTGACAGCGGTCACGGCGAGCGGCACGTCCTGCACGCTCTCCTCACGGCGCTGGGCCGTAACGGTTACGGTTGACAGGCGGCGGTCGTTTTCTGCCTCAGGCGTTGTGATCTCGGGTTCAGCCGGGGTGGCCGCTTCCTGCGCAAAACCGGCTTCTGCAGCAAAGCACCAGACAATAGCCGTGCCGGCGAGAAGCCGCACGTTTCTCTTGATTGACAATATATCCTCCCAGGATGTGTTCTTGTTATCGCCTCTTGGGCCATATGTTGTTTGTTGGACATCCATCTATTTTCCTTGTCAAGAGCTTCCTCAGGGGCGGCTTCAAATATTGTTAAGCATGATTGCGACCCCGGACGGGCCCCTGCCCCACCCTTGTTGCACTGCAGCAAAATCCCGACAGGGCACCCTCTGGGCACCGGCAGTATTGGAATCACAGGTGGCAGCTTTGACCAGAACCGTGCTTAATGAAATTCAGGATATACGCATGATCCGTGTCATGACTTTTGTGTAATCGCCCGCTATACTTAATCTGACGATAACCAACGTACACTGATCTCCTTATATTCACCCATTGATCCAGACTATGCACAGTCCGCGCCCACTAGCTGGGGATAGACATTGGAATAGCCCGCCGCGCGATAGCTCTTCTGCCCCCAGTTTTCTAATCCTCAAACCTCCCAAGGAGTGTGGATTATGACGTGGTTTGTTTCTCTTGTGATGTTCTGGATCGGCGTGAGCTTCGGGTTTGTATTCGGAGCCTGGTGGGCCTCCGCGCACAGCCGCGAGCGGGAGCTGGATGAACGCGCCCGCTGTGACGATCCGCCCGCCTGAATCGACGCGCGGCGACCTTAAAACCCAAACCCGGGCAGCCAGTCTGAAAAGTATGCGGTCTTTGCTTTCAGATCCTTATATGCTTCGTCTACGGATCGCCTGAGAAAACTGATCCGGTCTCCGGCGGCAATCTGGCCGAGAAGGTGGCGGTCCGCCCGGATCACCTGCAGGATGTGGGGATACCCGCCTGTGGTCTGGGCATCTGGCAACAATACAAATGCGGTGCGCGAGGGAGTGAGTTGCACAGCCCCGGTAAGCAGAGGCGCGCTCGGTCGCTGGGCGCCGTTTTCGGGAAATGGCCAGGGGCCTGAAAGCTCAATCCCGGTGCGATCCATCCGCGTTGTTGCGGCGAAGGTTTGCGTCCAGACGATATCGGTTGCGCAATTCAGGTCAGGTCCGGCCACCGCTCTCAAACTGTGGGCATGCGGCATATGGGGTCGCAGCGCACGCGGGGTACTGCGCGGCGCCGGAAACTCGGCCGCCGCCAGCCCATGTAGCCGATCGCCTGCTTTCAGCGCCCGGCCGGAATACCCCCCAAGCCCGGCGGGCAGAAATGTTGACGTGCTTCCAAACACATCGTCAGCCTGAAAACCGCCAGCCACCGCAAGATAGCTGCGCACGCCGACAGCCGGATGTCCGAACGCCAATATATCCCCGCGCTTTGCGAGCAGGGTTTCATGCGCGGGCACATCCGAGCCAGCAAGTGTTGCCCCCGGCGCTGCGCCGGCGAAGGCGAAGACCGTATCCTGATGGAATTCAAATTCAGCGCCGCCGAAGGTAATCTCAACCGCTGTAGCGCTAAGCGGGTTGCTGACCAGCCGATTGGCAAGCGCCATCGACAGCGGGTCGGCCGGGCCGCTGGACGCAATGCCCTGATGGCGGAAACCATGGCGCGCGCTCCCCTGCAGGGTGAGGAGCGGGCCGCATTTGAGAACCGTCAGTTCCATCCCGCTACCGCTCGATGATCAACTTGATCTGCATGCCCGCCTCCAGCGAGAACGGTGTTTCCCGCCGGGCGTCGAACAAGGGCTCCACAATGGCGCCGATAATCTGCCAGCCCGCAGGCCCGGCCAAGGCATAAAGCCCGAGTTGCCCGCTGATCATCCCCACCGAACCGGCTGCCACCCTCTGCCGTGGCACGTCAAGACGCGGCGATACCAGGCCCGGATCAACGCCGGCCACATAGGCAAATCCTGCTGTAAACCCCATCATATCAATGATCAGCGGCGAAGCGCAGATCCGGTCCAGAAACACCTCGGCGGACACTGCGTTCTCTGCCGCAACGCGATCCAGATCTGGCGCAGAGGCCGGGTTCACCCGCATGTGGAGCGTTATGGTACCAAAGGATTTTTCCTCGGCCTGCGAACCTTTTGCCAGCTGCCCGGCGAGAAGACGCCGCGCCATGTCAGCCGGCAGAGCGAGCGGATCAAAGTGAACCGTCACCCCCTCCTTCCCGGGAACGACATCCAGCCAATGCCCAGAGCCGCGCAGCGCCGCTGCGAGCCCATGCCGCTCTGCCCGCCCGGCCACCCTTACGGCCAGCGCGTCATCGCCCACAGCAAAGATCTCCGGCGCGCTCATGGGCGAATGGAAATGCCGCTGGCTTCCAGCGCGCCACGTAAGGACACGGCATTCTCCGCCGCGCCCGGCGTGTCGCCATGCAGGCAGAGCGTATCGATGCGCAGAGGGAGGATCTCCCCTGTTCGCGCGGTTACCTGAAGTTTCAAAACCATCTCCAGCGCCTGCGCCCGCTGCGCGGCATGATCCTCGAAGACGGCGCCCGGAAGGCCGCGCGGAGTCAGGCTGAGATCCGCCTCATAGGCGCGATCGGCAAAGCCCTCGGCGATGTAGGTGAGCCCTGCCACCCGCGCTGCCCGCTCCATCTCCGACGCCGGCGGGCCAAGCAGAGTAGTGATACCGCTTTCCCCACACAGCGCGACCACGAGCCGGGCAAGATCTGCCTCCCGCGCTGCGTCATTGTAGAGCGCGCCATGGGGCTTGATATGGCGTAACTCCACGCCCTCGGTGGCGGCGATCGCCTGAAGGTCAGACACTTGCCCCCTCAACGAGACCGCAAGTTCCGCCAGAGACATATTCTTCCGTGTCCGCCCAAATCCCTCCCGGTCAGGATAGGAGGGATGCGCGCCTGCGTGAACGCCGCGCGCCTGTCCCATACGCAGCGTCTCAGCCATGGAGACCACGTCTCCCGCATGCCCGCCACACGCGATACTGCACCGGGAAACCACCTCCAGGATCGCAGCGTCCAGCGCTCTGCCCGCCCATCCGGGAAGCTCGCCAATATCGGCATTGAGGCAGACATACGCTCTCATGGCCAAATGCCCAGCGCACGAAGGATAAGCCGCAGGCCCAGAAAGGCCGCGATAAAGACAACCAGGAGCCCAAGGGCATTGCGAACCGGGCCATTGGTATGCTCACCCAAGACGGATTTGCGGTTCATGGTGATCAACAGGAACGCCGCCACCACCGGCAGCAGCAATCCATTGGCCACCTGCGCCACCAGGATCAACTCGACCGGCCGGATGCCGAGTAGCGCCACACCCAAACCGATGAACACAATGGCCAGCGCAATCCCCTTGAACAGCCAGCCAGACTTTGCCCGTCCCGTCACTTCGCACACGGCATAAGCGGTCGCGAGGGGCGCCGTGATCGCCGACGAAAGCCCCGCGGCGCAAAGCCCCGCGCCAACAAGCATGCGCGCGGCGGGGCCATAAGCCGGCTCCAGCGCTGACGCCATGTCCGCGCCGCTATTGATGATCATGCCGGCGCCAAACAGGCTCGCCGCCGCCGTGCTCAGCACAAGGATGGAGATAAGCCCACCGAGCCCAACCGAAACCCGCGTATCGGCAATCGCTGCATTCAGCCCGGCCTCGGTATTTTCCTTCCAGCGCTCGCGCACAGCCGCCGCATGCAGGAACAGATTGTAAGGCACAATCGTCGTACCGATCAGCGCCATGGCCGTCAGTAGACTGCCATTGGGAAGTTGTGGGCGCAGCCCGCCAAGCATGGCGCCAAGATCAGGCCGCACAAGGATAAGGCTCGCCGCAAAGGCAAGGCTCATCAGGAGGACCAGCCCGATCAAGAACCGCTCCAGCGTCTTGTAACGCCCGAGCAGAAGGACCAGCGCGGCGATCAGCCCCGTGGCAATCGCCGCGCCCCGCTGCACGCCCTGCCCGCCGCCTTCGCCCAGAATGGCCCGCAGGCCCAGCGCGCCGCCGGTGATATTGCCTGCCTCATAGGCGGCATTGCCGAGCGCCAGCGCCGCCAGCACCAGGACGATCGCGGCCCATTTAAGCACCGCCGGCGTCCCCGGCGCGACCAGCGCCTCGCCCAGCCCCGCACCACCCAGGATGCCCAGGCGCACCGTCATCTCCTGCAGGATGATCGTCGCAGCAGTTGCAAACACCAGCGCCCAGACGAGCGCAAATCCGAAATTCGCCCCCGCCAGCGTGCAGGCCGTTACCGTACCCGGACCAATAAATGCCGCCGCAACCAGTGCTCCCGGCCCGAAGGAAAACCTCGACTTCATTCGCCCGGAATGCCTCGGCGGGTTTCCAGATAAGTGGCAAAGCTCGCGAGCCAGTGGCTGCCCGCATAATGTTCTTCGCTGACAGAGGCGACACCTGTTTCCCTGTGAATCCCGGCCGAAGCAAGCAGCGCTGCCCGGCGCGGGTCCGCCTCAGGCAGCGCCGAGGCGATCCCTTCCATCGCCCAGGCGCGCGACAGGTTGAGTCCGTCAAGATGCACCAGCTTGCCGTCTGACGGATCAAGCACTACGCCCGGCGCCAGCCAGTCTCCCTGCCCGTCCTGCGGGATCAGCGGCAGGAACGCGGTCAGCCAGGCCGCAAAGTCTTCCCGGCTCATCACGCGGCGCATCAGGTCTGCCTCCATAAGGCAGGGCGAGAGGAAATCCTCTCCCGAAGGCTCATAGGTCAGGGGGCACGAGACATCCGAGCCATAAAACTCGCGCGACTTGTCAGCTATCTGCTCACGGAAGGCCGAATTGCCCGTCACGTCGGCCCAGTCGATCATCAGGCCAAAGGCAAAAGCCGTCTGATTATGTGTGCCCGCCCGGATCGGATAGACGAGCTTTGGCAGCCAGGCGCTCGTATACTCTGCGATCAGCGTTTCGAGCGGGGCCAGCGTGCGCGCCCATTCGTCCGCTTCGGGAAAGTCTGCCTGGCGCAGCTCGCTCATCAACTGGAGAAACCACGCGGTGCCATAGGGCCGCTCGAAGGACGCCCGATCCGGCGCCTGGAAATACGCCACCTCGCCGGCAATGTTCTCCGCCGCAAAGCTCTGGGCAAGGGCTGCCTTTATCGCTCCGGCATATGGGGTCTCCGGATCGGTATTGAGAATGCGCGCCAGCAGCCAATGCCCATGTACCGACGAGTGCCAGTCAAAACAGCCATAGAAAGCGGGGTAGAGATCGCGCGGGGTGGCGGCGTCGGCGGCAGAGTTCAGCACATGGCTGATCTTGTTGGGGTATTCCTTATGCACACAGGCAAGCGCCAGACGCGCAAACCGGTCCGTCACCACGTCGTCCCTGGCGGGCGTCAGATTAGCAAGCGGATCGGTTTCCATCTGCGTCTCCTCGGCGGGCACTGAGACCCCAGCTTGCTGCCCGCAGCCTGCCAGAGCCAGCAAGCCCAAACCAGTGGCCAGTATCCATGTCTTCATCTGCCGCTCCCAGAATTCCTTCCCCCAACGGGTAACAGCTGGCTGTTGGCTGAGGCAAGCGGACCTATCCCGGCAGGCGACGCAACGGCAAACCAATATAACTCTATGCAGATAGATTAATCGATATTATCCTTTCCGAAATCATCCAGGCCACGGCCGCCCCAAAAAAAGGATGATCGGGAGGAAATGCGATGAAAAAACCATCAGTGTGGGCAGCCGCAAGCGCTCTGGCCATTATTGCCACTGGACAGGCCTTTGCCCAGGAACAGGAAGATCTGAGCGAGACAAAACGCCTCGAACAGGTAACAGTAACCGCCGTCAAGCGCGAACAGAGCCTCATAGATGTGCCGGTTTCTGTTACCGCCTTTACAGAGGACATGCGCCAGGAACTCGCGCTCGATAGCCTGTCAGACTTTGCCCGCTTCACGCCAAGCCTCGCCTTCTCCTCAGGCGATGACCGCGT
Source organism: Hyphomonas sp. (assembly GCA_046291585.1). Taxonomy (GTDB): domain Bacteria; phylum Pseudomonadota; class Alphaproteobacteria; order Caulobacterales; family Hyphomonadaceae; genus Hyphomonas. The sequence goes on along the minus strand of JBKBRT010000021.1, from coordinate 5,573 downwards.
CTTTATTCGGGGGGTTGGTCGCCAGACAAACACCAACGGCTCTGATCCGGGCGTAGCGACCTATGCAGACGGCATTTATGATTCTTCAACCAGCGCGGTCGGCAAAAGCGACTTTTTTGTTGAACGTGTAGAAATCCTGCGCGGCCCGCAAGGCACTCTCTATGGACGCAACTCTATCGGCGGCGCGATAAACGTCATTTCCAAACGCCCGACGGAAACCTTTTCAGCAGAGGCGCGGATTGGCCTTGCCAATTATCAGACGTCGGAAATCGAGGCGAGCGTTTCGGGCCCGCTAAGCGACCAGATTCGCGCAAAACTTGGCGGCTCCTTCCGCAATCAGGAAGATGGCTATTACAAGAATGTCGCCGGCGGTCCGAGCGAGGGGGGCGCCAATGAAACCTCCTATGCCGAACTCCAGTTCGATATAGATGCCACAGACAATCTGTCGATCTGGCTCAAGGCAGACTATCTGGATGCTTCGCTGCGCAATCGCAGCACCAATCTGGCCTCGCCATATGACATATTCCCCTTTCCACCGGGATATCTGACACCGGGCAACGCCTTTGGATACCTGATGCCCGACTATTCCCAGGCAGGGTCGGAGACGCTCAATCCCGGCATCAATGATATCCGCAAGTTCAACACCAACACCCCTACAGAATCAAACGTAGACGGCAATTACGGGTTTGCGGCGATTGCCACCTGGAGCCTGCCGACCATCGATATCAGGTATAGCGGCGGCTACCGTACGTTCGATTACAATTCGATCCGGGATGACGACGATACCGACATGATTTCCTACAGCTACCCGCTGGATCCAGCGAACCCCTTGGCTGGTGAGGTTTTGACAGGTGGCCCTAATTGCGCGTGGTATCTGGAAAATGTCGGCCCGATCTGTGCGGCCGCAACCATAAATCCTTCCCGCACGTTCGGCTACATCGAGGATCGGAAATATTCGAGCCATGAGCTGACCGCTCAGTCTACGGTCGATTCCGATATTTGGTGGATTGCCGGCGTATATGCCTATGAGGAAGACGCGCATCAAGAGTCGCATTTCGGGAACGCGGCCCAACCGGAGATGCTCTCGCCGCTCGCGGCCCCGCCCAACCCCAGCGGCGATTATGTTACCGCGATTTCTGATCTGACGACCAAGTCTTACGCTGTCTTTGGGCAGGTCGACTATTCGATATCAGATACTGTGACGCTGACCGGTGGCCTGCGTTACTCAAAAGATGAAAAGTCTGGCTCCGAACAATTGCGTGTCCTTGGCTATGGCATCGTGCCGGGCTTCACGCTTGGCGGCTCAGGCTCTCTTGCGCCAGTCCTTGATCTGACAGCGGCGACGGTTTCCTATGCCAATGCGCCAGGCGTTGCAAGCGAGGTGACGATTGATCCACAAACCGGCCTGGCCAGTCGCCGCCTGGCGCATGACTGGAGCGCTGTTTCAGGTGTGGCGGGCATACAATGGCAGCCCACGGCAGATACAAACTACTTCCTCCGCTATAGCCGCGGATATAAATCTGGCGGCTTCAATGCCGGCGGAATCAGCCAGTTCCCCCTTACCGACAAGGAATTGCTGGACGCTTTTGAAGTCGGCGCCAAGAAATCCTTCGGCGATCAGATACAGCTGAACGCCAGCTATTTCTTCTATTCTTATGATGGCCTGCAAGCGCCGCTGGACGTGGTTGAAAACGGTGTTCGCCTCACGCGCTTCTTCAACATCGAGGATTCCAGGGCGCAGGGTATCGAGCTTGAAGCATTGTGGACGCCTACCGATGACCTGCGCATCATGGCTAGCTATGCCTATAACGACTCAGAAGTGCGCAATGCCTGCTGCTTCATCGATGTTGTTGATCCGCTTGGCCTGCAGCCTGATGCGCAACCTGTTGGCCCGATCGATGCCAATGGAAACCAGCCGCAAAACCTGAAAGGTCAGATGCTGCCCCGCACCGTGCCCAACAAGTTTGGTCTGAATGTCAGCTATGATATTCCGCTCGGCGCAAATGGTGACCTTGTCATTTCGGGCAATTATTCCTGGATCGACTCAACGTATCACGGCATTTTCAACCGGCCGTATACGGAGACACCGGCCTTTGATCAGGTTGACCTCATCGGCGTCTGGAAAAGCCCCCAGGATCGTTACCGCGTGGTGGGGTATGTCAAGAATGTGTTCGACGAGCAGGGCTATGATGGCGCGACAGGCACATTGACCGCGATACCCGCGGGCGGTTCGGCCACAACCTTATACCTGACCCCGCCGCGCACGTACGGCGTTCAGCTGCAATTGCGGTTCTAGAACCCCTGCGCATGGAACAGTCTATGACCCGCACGGCCGGAAAACTGCCTTGGGCTACAAAGCTGATCTATGGTGTCGGAACGATTGCGTTCGGCATTAAGGATCACGGCTTCAACGCCCTCCTGATGATCTACTACAATCAGGTAATGGGTCTTCCGGCGGTGTGGGTCGGCACCGCGATCATGATTGCCATGGTCGCAGATGCCATCCTTGACCCGGTTGTCGGGCAATGGTCAGACAGCCTGCGGAGCAAATGGGGCAGACGCCATCCATTTATGTATGCTTCTGTCATTCCGGTTGGGATATCTTATCTGCTGCTCTGGTTCCCCCCAGACGGCGCGTCGCACATGGCCTTGTTCACCTACCTTCTGGTGTTGACCACCCTGACCCGCACATTCATAGGCATCTACGAAATACCGTCCACCGCGCTTCTGGCTGAATTCACCCAGAACTATCACGAGCGCACAGAACTCGTTTCCTACCGATATTTCTTTGGCGTCGCCGGCGGGATCGGTATGGGAATATTCGTATTCACCGCCCTGTTTTCAAATGATGCCACGTCTGCTGGTGGATTACTCGACAGCTCCGGCTACCATACCTATGCTTGGATTGCGGCGCCGCTTATGGCCACCGTCATCTTTGCCTCCAGCATCGGCACGCACAAGCGCATATCAAGCCTCATCAGCCCGCCGCCGCCGCAAAGAAAGCCTCTGCTCCAAACCCTGCGAGAGATGTTTGCCACCCTGTTCCACCGCGTCAACGCGCCGATTTTCATTGGCAGTATCTTTGGCTCGATGGCCGGCGGCCTGAATGCTGCCCTTACGATCTACATGCAGACCTATTTCTGGGAACTCGGGAGCGACCAAATCGCGCTTCTGACATCTGCCGGCCTGCTCGGAGTAGTGCTCGCGTTGGTAATCGCCCTGCCTCTGTCCAAAGCCTTCGGCAAGAAGTGGACAACACTTTCCCTCTTCGCCGTGACGCTTACCGGAATTGTTGTTCCCGTGCTGCTCAGGCTATCGGGTATGTTCCCGGAAAATGGCTCCTCCGCCCTTGTGCCGACGCTGTTCGCCTTCCAGGCCGTTGTGGCAATGTCGGTTGTTGCCGCTGCAATCCTGACAGCTTCGATGATCGCCGATGCCACAGACCAGATCCAACTGACGACCGGGCGTCAATCAGAAGGCCTGCTGTTTTCAGCCGCCACCCTGATCGGGAAAACAGTCTCCGGAATGGGCGTTTTGGTTTCCGGCCTGCTCCTGGCTTATGTGGGATTTCCCGATGACGCCAAGCCCGGCGCCGTTGCGCAAGCCACCGTCAATGATCTGGCCCTGGGGCTAACGGTGGCAACATTCGTCTTCACATCCACCGCGCTCGTCATCATGAGTTTTTACCCTATTTCAAAACGCGACCATGAAGCAGCTGTTGAAACCCTCGCGCGCAAAAGGGCAGAACAAATTCGATGAGCTTGCGTTCCACACCCAAATACCTGCAAGTCCATACTGAACCTGGGCAAGAGAGTTGTAATGGCCAAAACCCCTAAACCGGAGAAGCCTGAGCCCGCCCAAGGCGCAGAGGCGGACACCGCGTCGGAGATCAAATATCCGAGGCGCACGGAGCGGCGCAGGCGTACGCGTCTGAAAATCTTGAGTGTTGCCGCCGAGCAGTTCAGCAAAGCAGGGTTTGCCGCCACCACGATGCAGAACATCGCAGACGAAGCGGACATCCACGTTACCACGCTGTTCATGCATTTCAATTCAAAGAACGAACTTGCGACAAGCCTCGCCACGGGCGCTATCGACCAGCTCCGCGAGCGCGCATGGGCGGCGCGCAGCCATATGGTGTTCTTTGATTTTTTCCGCGAAGAGGCCCTCGCCTATGCTGCCATCCGCCGGAGCGCGAGCCAGCCGGATGCCGCCCTCTGGAGCGCCCTGCGCAATGACCGGGAACTGGCATTTGCCTGGACACTCTACGAGCACGGACAAAAAGATGTGTATGCGGAATACATCGCCGCCGAATATCAGCTCGATCGCACCACAAGCTATCTTGCTGACCTCATCGCGGCCCTGTTGGTGGAATGTCTGATTCTTCCGCATGAAAAATGGGCTGCAGCCCCGGGAAAACGCAAACTCGCCGATGAAATTGAAATCGCCGTCGACCTTGCAGAGAAGTCGGCAAGGCAATTGCTGGCAACCAATACCGCCCCCCCCGCCGGCGACTGAACTGGCCGTCATCGACACGACGACAGCAGATATCAGCTCAGCAAGTGGTGGATATTGCTGCGCTTTTGGTTCATATATGAAACACTTGGAGCAGCTAAGGACGATCTTGATCGATGACGGAAGCCCCTTACAAAGCACCGGCGCTTGAAAAGGGCCTCGACATACTCGAATGCCTGGCAAGCGTTCGGACGCCGCAATCCATTGCCGACATAGCGCGCAATATCGGCCGCTCCCGCAGCGAGATCTACCGAATGGTCGTCGTGCTAGAGATGCGGGGATATGTTGAGCGCACCGAAGATCCGGAAAAATTGCAGCTGTCGAACCGGTTGTTTGAAGTCGGCATGCGGTCACCTCCCAAGATGGACCTGCATGAAGCCGCCCTGCCGGAAATGTCGGCCCTCGCGGCCCGGATGATGCAGTCGATCCAGCTCGCTGTGGTCAGCTCAGATCAGATCGTCGTCATTGCACGGACCGAAAGCCCCGATGATGTCGGCTTCAGTGTGCGCCTCGGCCATCGTCGCTCCATCATGAAATCCGCGTCCGGCCTTGTCCTTTTCGCCTTTGCCTCGCCCATGCAGCAAACCAAGATGGTAGTCGATCTGAAAGCCGGCGGCGCGAGCCCGGCAGAGCTGGAAGACCTCTACAGGCAAACGCGCGATGTTCGGGATGTCGGCTTTGTTTGCATGCCGTCGCGCATGGTGGATGGAGTAACCGATATCGGCGCCCCTGTTTTCGACTCAACCAGCACCGGCGCCATTGCCAGCCTAACCGTGCCCTTCGTAGTGACACGGCGCGCGAAAGTGTCTCTTGAGGAAGCGCCACATCTGGTGGCTGAAGCTGCACAGCGTATATCGGTCACACTGGGCCACGCTGCCTCTTCCGGGCGCTAGTCGTGATGGAAAACTTCTTCCAGCGGCGCCCACCACTCGCCCGGCGCAGCTGACTCAAGCGGAGCCTGGCAGGGATCGGTCAACGCCCACCATCTCTGTGTTTCCGGGTCATCTGCCATCGCTTTCATGTCGGCGTCATAATCAGTACCGTGATATTCAAATATTCCA
>JBKBRT010000232.1:0-4373 GCA_046291585.1 Hyphomonas sp. | reverse complement strand
CCGCTGCATATTCAGTTTGGCGGCGAGACGCCCATCATCGACGCCGATCTGCGCTCAGCCAATCTCGACTTTGATGATCTGGGCATCATCTTCGGTATTCCCATCGGCGTGGGCGCAGACGAGACGGTCAACGAAACGCAGGTGCGTGCCCGGCAGATGCTGGATGAAAGCAGCCGGCTCATTCCCAATGCCGTGATCGACTTTGCCAGACTCGACGCGGTGGACGGGAGTGTGAAATTCCACGCCGAGCAGGTCAGCGACGCGATCTTCGACATTCGCGGCCTGAAGCTGGAATTTGAGATCGAAGGCCGCACGGTGCGCGCGCCGGTGCTGGAGCTTAGCTTCGCAGAGGGGCAGCTTTTCTCCTATCTAACCCTCGACGGGTCGCAATCGCCCGCGATGACGACGGCGGAGGGAAAGCTGTCAGGTGTGCCCTTCAGCAACCTGGCGGCTGAACCTTATCTGAAAGGAACCGCCTTCGGAGAGTTCAAACTCGAGGGGCGCGGCGACGGGTTCCGGGACGCGGCCGCGAGCCTGGACGGGCGCGTTGCCCTCTGGTCGCAGGACGCGGAGTTGCTGGCGATTGTGGCAGAGGCGGCTGCGCTGGACATCCGCGAGACGCTGCTCCTGCTGAATGAGACTGAAGGCAACGAGACCTACACGCCCAGCCGGTGCGCTGTGATGTCGATGACATTCGCGGACGGCATCGGCGACGCCAATCCCGCCCTGATCGACACCGAAGACCGGCTGGTTCTGATCACCGGCGACGTGAACCTCAAGAATGAAACTCTCGAACTCAGTGTACAGTCTGATTCCAAAGGCCCCTCGTTTGGAACGCTGGTTGTCGATGTGAAAGTCGGCGGGACATTCCGCTCGCCCGAGATTTCGGCATTCGGGCCGGAGACCGTACTTCAGATCGGCATTGCCGCCGCGCTGGGAAGCGTGACGGGCGGCCTGGCTGCCCTGCCGTTTTTCGAGATCGGCGATTCGGAAGATGCGCCGTGCGCAGACATTGTAGCGCGCGCGCAGACGATCCGAGAGTAAAGGGCGCGCTCTTAGAACGCCGCTGACGGCCGGGTGGCGCTGCAGCGTTAGTCCTTACGGAACGCGATCGTTACCTGGCCGATTTCGATGCCGTAGCGGGTGACATAGGCGCGGTTGAGCAGGACGTCATCTTCCATCAGGAACATCCAGTCATTGAAGCCGACATTCCAGACACTGCCGCCGACTTTCAGATCGACCTTGTATTTCCAGTTGAAGGCGTTGCCCGATACCTGCCCTTCGGCGATGCCGGTGACGTCTCCGGCAGTGCCGCGATACCGGCCATCCCCGAGGACGTCGATTTCCCAGATCCGGGTTTCGCGCTCGCCATCATCATAGAGGAAGTTTTCAGTCAGCGTCAGGCGGTTGCCGGCGATCTCTCCGGTGATGTCCACCTTGAACTGGCGGCGCACCTTGCCGAACCGGTCCTCAAACAGGCCGTAGGCTGATGTTTGCCCCAGAAAATACTCCTCCAACACCAGCTGGCGCGGCGCGTCCTCGAATTGGGCGAGCGAAGAGGATGAGGCGCACCCTGTCGTGGCAGAGGCAGCCACCCCGGCAGCGAGAACGGGCGCAATGAGACGGGCAATACGCATGATATCTGGTCCGGCCTTCTGGTTGAATATGTTCAACCGATACGCAGGCCGGACCAGACTGGATGTCTTCGGGCTGAAAGTGCCCTAGTAGAGCGTGGCGAGCGCCTTGCCGTCATAATCGCGCAGGTCGGCAAAACGGCCGTCCTTGACCTTCTTGGCCCATTCGGGGTCCTGAAGCACCGCGCGGCCGACGCCGACAAGGTCAAACTCGCCCTTGTCGAGGCGCGCTTCAAGATCATCGAGCGACCGGCGCGGCGCGCCTTCCCCGACGAAGGATTTCTCGAAATCGCCATTGAGGCCGACAGAGCCGACCGTGATCGTGGGAAGACCGGTCAGTTTCTTGGCCCAGCCCGCGCCGTTGAGACCGTGCTCGCCATCGATTTCCGGGAATTCCGGCTCCCAGTAGCGGCGCTGGGACACGTGGAGACAGTCAACGCCGGCATCCACGAACACTTTGAGGAAGGCTTCAAGCTCCTGCGGCGTGGGCGCGAGACGGGCGGTGTAATCCTGCTGCTTCCACTGCGAATAGCGCAGGATGATCGGATAATCGGGGCCGACTTTCTTGCGCATCTCGCGGATGATGTCGCCGCCAAAGCTGGCGCGGTCGACCAGGCTGCCGCCATATTTGTCCGAGCGCTTGTTCATCGCGTCCCAGAAAAACTGATCGATCAGGTATCCGTGGGCCCCGTGGATCTCCAGCGTGTCAAAGCCGAGGCGTTTGGAATCGGCTGCCGCGTCGGCAAATGCCATGACCATGTCATCGACGTCCGCGCTGGTCGGCTCGGGCAGAACCTGCTTGCCGGTGTGCGTCAGGCCCGACGGGCTGTCGGTGGGCGCGTCCGGCTCAGGCCCGGTGCCTGCCTTGCGCACCATGCCCTGATGCCAGATCTGCGGGGCGATCTTGCCGCCATTGGCGTGCACTTTCGACACCACGCGCGACCAGCCATCGAGCGCGTCTGCCTTGTAAAAATTGGGAACATTTGGATCATTCGATGCCCCGCCCCGGCGCACGGTGGTGCCTTCGGTGACGATCAGACCGACATCGGCGGCGGCGCGGCGGGCGTAATAATCGGCCACATCCTCGCCCGGAACGCCGCCCGGAGACTTGGAGCGCGTCATCGGCGCCATCACGATACGGTTGGGAAGTTCCAGGTTTTTCAGCCGGAAAGGCGTGAACAGGGTCCGGGTCATAGACAATTTCCTTGAGTTGACCGGTTGATGAATTGGGTGGATGTCCGGTCTGCGTCAACCATTGACGTTAAAGGAAAGGGGCGCCAACCGTTCAATGGACGCTTTAGGGGGAGTAATGATGAGACAGCTGGTTGTGCTTGCTGGCGTGCTTATGGCGGCAACTGCCTGCCAGACACCGGGCTATGATTATACCGCGCGCGCGGCGCCCAACTATGCCGAAGCCCTCAACTTCACCGACGTCTCCGTCGGCCGGTTCCGAGGGCCGGCAGGCGATGTTGCCGAGGCCGAGTTTCAGGCTTTGATCGACACGACCCAGCTGGAGGGGCGCTACTGGTTTGCGGTCATGGACCCTGCCCGCCCGCAAGGCGTGTATGAGGGCGAGGTGGAGATCACCGGCTTTACCCGCCAGACCAGCTTCCGGCGGGAGCGGCGCTGCGACAAATACCGGGGTCTCTTCAATTGCGAGCGCCATGTGGTGGTCGAGAAGCACTGCCCGAAAGACACGGTGAACGTGTCTGTACGCGCGACCCTGGTAGACACTGCCACCGGCCGGCCTGTCTTCACCTCCGAGCAGGGCGGCGCCACCGAGCAGGAAAACTGCTTTGATGTGGCACAATATCCGGACACGGACCAATCCACCGGCACATTCGGAGACGTGATCCATGAGAGCTTTCCGCACTGGGACGCGCCGATCGGCATGATCGCTAGCGCAGTGGCCGCCGCCATTCCCGCCTTCCGCTATGACATTGCGCCTTACATGACGACCCTGCGCGCCGAGATCGTGGACAAGCCGCTCGTGCCGGAAGAGGCCGCCGACGCGCGCTTCGAGGCGGCCGTCAAGGCCACCCGGCGGGGCGAGCATATCGGCGCGTGCGCGCAGTGGCAGCAGCTGGCCGGGATCTATCCCAGGGCGCCCGCCATCCTGCACAATCTGGCCGCCTGCACCGAGGCGCGCGGAGATCTTGAGAAGGCCCATCTGCTCTATGCCGAGGCGGCCGAAATTGCGCGCGGCATTCCCCTGCTCCGGGACAGGGACGCCAAGCCGATCTTCGACGCGCTCGGGCGCATCTCCCGCGGCAGATATGAGAATAGCTCGATTGAGCAGGTGCGCGACCCGGGCGGCTATTAACTCGGCCGGATGGATCAGCCCTGAAAGAGACCGATCAGCGGAATACCGGCGGCGCTGGCTTCAGCGGCGATGCCCCAGACAATGCCCGAACTGAAGGCGGTAAACGCAAAAACCGTCTTGAGCATGACACGCTTGAACATCGACGGCACTCCCACACTGATACAGGTGGTGATTTCAGTGCAAGAGCCGGGCCTGTCAACGCTTTTTTAACTATCCTTGTCGGTGCCCTCGCGCTTGTGCCCGTCTGTTGAGCGGACGAGCTTGTCGGCGCGCGCCTGATCGAGCTTTTTCACCGCTTTTGTGCGACCGAATTTTTCCCGGTTCTCTTTGGCGCGCTGTTCTTTCCCGGCTTTTTCTTTTGCCTTGCGGAATTTGTTGAGATTGACCGGTTCACTCATGGCGCGCTTGCCTGTGCT
>JBKBRT010000020.1:0-22453 GCA_046291585.1 Hyphomonas sp. | reverse complement strand
CCAGGCCGACCGGGTCCATGACCACGCCGGACAGGATATGCGCGCCGATTTCGCCGCCTTTTTCGATGACGACCACGGAAAGGTCTTCACCGGCTTCATTTGCGAGCTGTTTGAACCGGATTGCTGCCGACAGGCCTGCAGGCCCGCCACCAACGATTACCAGGTCGAACTCCATCGACTCACGCTCAGGGGTCTCCGCCATAAGCTGCTCCTTGTTTGCGCTTTGCGCTTTATATCTGTATCCGGTTAAGCACTTACAGCCTGTTTCCCGAAGGTCCAGCCTGTCCGCAATGTCATCCCCTGCGTCAAGAGCGCCAATTGATGCCCTCACCGAATGGTGGGTGGCCATGGGCGTGGCTGTGGACGAGCCTCTGGTAGAGGCGCTGCTGGCGGTTGCGCCGGCGCCGCCAGAAGCCCCGGAACTGGCGCAGGCACTAGAGCCCGCCCCTTTGCGCAAGCGCGGCGCCCGCACCGTTTCCGAGTGGATCCGGGAGGCTGAAAAGTCCGCCCGGGGGTGCGCCAGCATGGATGACCTGCTGGCTGCACTCGCTGAATTTAATGGCAGCCCGCTCAAAGCAAGTTGTGAAAATACAGTGGTTTATGACGGGGTTCCCGGTGCCAGCCTGATGGTGATCGGGGAGGGGCCGGGCGCCGAAGAGGACCGTAAGGGCAAGCCCTTCATCGGCAAGGCAGGGCAGCTGCTCGACAAGATGCTCGCCGCCATTGGCCGCCGCCGCGCCGAAAACGCCCTGATCACCAACGTCAATTACTGGCGCCCGCCAGGCAACCGAAACCCGGAGGTGGACGAACTCGCCGTGTGCCGGCCTTTCGTAGACCGGATGATCGAAATCTGCCAGCCCAAGCTGATCGTCGCTGCGGGCGGCATTCCGGCGGTCTCCCTGCTGAACAGCCGCGAGGGAATCATGAAGCTGCGGGGCAATGAGTACGTCTACAATACGCCCAGCGGCTATTCGGCGCCGCTGATTCCCATGCTGCACCCGGCTTACCTGCTGCGCCGCCCACAGGATAAAAGCCGCGCCTGGCGCGACCTTCTCCTGATTGAAAAACGGTTGAGTGAACTGGAGTAACTACTCCTCCAGCGCCTCTTCGGCCTTTTCATCCACCAGCTTGCGTTCTTCCTTCTTGCGTTCGGAGAACTCCGCTTCGATCTCACCGCTCTTGTCGGGGCCAATCACATCCTTTGCGACGGGGAAGATGTCTTCTTCTTCTTCCTCGATATGGTGCTCGTAGCGATCCTTCATGGTCTTGAAACGGGTCAGCCAGCCGGGTGAGCTCATATCCATTTCGTTGAGCTCCTGAAGCATGTCGTCGAGCTCTTTATGCTCGGCCACAGAGTGGCGGCCCTCGGGCTGGCCATCGGATTTCGCCATCAGGGGGCTGTAGAACGACTCTTCTTCTGCCGCAGCGTGAGCGCCGACCTCATAATAAAACGTCTTCCAGAGCTCACGGCGTTCCGGCGAATCGCCCTGCGTTTCGGCCAGCTTCGCAAGCAGGTCGCGATGCTTGTCATGATCAGACTTCAGTCTCTCATAAATCGTGGTCATAGCGGTCTCTCCTTGACTAATCTGCGGAATGAACGCCTGACCGGAAAGAGTGTTCCCCGCGCTTCATCGAACTGACCGGAATCCTCATGCCCGCGCCGCTTTCCATCATTATCCCGGCCTTGAATGCGGCAGGCGACCTACCGCTCTGCCTGGAAAGCCTGATGGTGGGGCTGGAAGCCGGGCTGATCCGAGAAGTGATCGTGGTGGATGGTGGCTCGGCCGACGCGACGGCGCGGATTGCCGGCTCGGCAGGCGCCACTCTTATAGAAAGTCCGCCGGGACGCGCGAAACAGCTCATCGCTGGCGCCGCCGCGGCGCGGGGCGAGTGGTTTCTCTTCCTGCACGCAGATACTGTCCTCTCACGAGACTGGCCCGAACGCGCCGCTTCGCACATGGCCACGCGGCCCGGCATAGCGGCCGCCTTCACCCTCAAATACCGCTCTGATGCCCGCCCGGCCCGGTGGCTGGAGGCGCGTGCCAACCGGCGCGCCCGCTGGATGGGGCTGCCCTATGGCGATCAGGGGCTGCTGATATCCCGCGCGCTTTATGATCAGATCGGCGGCTTTCAGGATATCCCGTTGATGGAAGACGTGATGATTGTCCGTGCGCTCGGGAAGAAACGCCTCGTGATCCTGAACGCGGAGGCACGCACATCCGCCGCAAAATATGAGCGCGATGGCTGGCGCCGGCGCAGCTGGAAAAACGCGCTGCTTCTCACGCGCTTCCTGATGGGGGCAAAGCCGGAAGATCTTGCGCGCGAATACCGCTAGCGCGCATTTGCCCACCAGGCATCGCTGGTGAAATCATCCCCGTGACGCGCGCGCAGATAGTCGGTGAGCGCGTCAATATCGGTTACCCGGCAGGCATAAGGGCCATCCTTCACCAGTCCGTAGCGGATCAGCTCAGAAGAGGATGCTTTGCTGCAATCGGGCACGGCGACTTCATATTCGCGCACGCCAAGGTCGGTATCCTTCAGCTTGCGCGCCACGACATAGGCCCAGGCCTCTTCATCCCCCGCTTCAGACAAGTTGGTCTCGCCGAGCCAAATCGTGTCCGCGCCTGACTTCATGAGGGGGCGGAAGCGCACAGCGACCGGCTTTTCCTCTCCGTCTTCCGGATGGGGCAAGACGAGATACGCATCTTCCTGAAACATTGTCTGATGGCAGGGCTCATCGGCATCCAGGCAGAAAGTGAGGGGGCCGTCATGGATCTCCGCCCCTTCGCCTATGAGCGACTTTTCCGAAAGAAAACAGCCGCTGAGCATCAGGGCGGCACAGCCTGTGGCAAAGAGACGGATGAGGCGGAACATGGATTGCGCTTTCCTGTGCGTGCTTCCACTGTCGGATTTTATTCCGGCAAAACAAAGGCCCTATGCGCGCGATTTCCTTGCTTATTTTTGCCAAGCCGCCCCGGATTGGGCTCTCGAAAACACGTCTTGCCGAGGGGGTGGGGCGGGCGGAGGCGCGCCGGATCGCAAGCTTTACGCTCGCCTCCACTCTGCGTGCAGCCCGCGCCAGTGGCCTCAATGTAAGAGTTTACACAACGCCCGATAATCTGGCCGCGACGCTGCAAGGGCGCGCCGTCTTTGGCGGGCTGCCGGTTTATCCCCAGGGGCCGGGCACGCTGACAGAGCGTCTGGAGCGCGGCCTCAGTGAAGCGCCTCCCGGCAGGGTACTCTTCATCGGCGCAGACGCGCCCGATATCACGCCCGGTCTGCTGCGAAGCGCTGTGCGCGGCCTGACACATCATGACGCCGTGTTCGGCCCCGCGCTGGATGGCGGCTTCTGGCTGTTCGGGATGCATAAGGGGCCCCAGACGCGCTCACCCTTCCGGGGCGTGCGCTGGTCAGGGCCCCATGCCATGGAGGATGTCTGGAGCCAGCTCCCGGACGCCGCGCGTGTTTGGCTGTTGCCACCGCTCATTGACATAGACTCCGCGCCTGACTGGGGCAGCTGGCGGATGGCCCGGCGCAAATCCCACAGGAAGTAAAACTAAAAGTTCTTGATTTGTTCTTTTTGATCTGTCTTTCTGCACCGCATGCGCACGGGACAGAAACTGAAGAAATCAGGACGGGTCACACTGCTCGATTCAGCGAGTGTGGCGGAGCGCTTCGAGCATCGCGGGCGCGGCGCCATCTCGAACCAGACGGGGCGGTATGAACGCGAAACGCGTCACGTCTTTGATGATGGCTGGGATACGATCGAAGACGGCGCGGAGCGTCTGGACACTCAGGTGTTCGATGAGGTGGCGCGCACCATCATCACCTTTAACAAGTCTCCCGACATTTCCTTTGACCGGACGGTGAACCCGTACCGGGGCTGCGAGCATGGTTGTATCTACTGCTTTGCGCGTCCTACACACACTTGGTCAGGCCTCTCTGCCGGGCTTGATTTCGAGAGCAAGCTGTTCCGCAAGACGAATGCTGCGGAGCTTCTGGTGCGGGAGCTGTCCCGGCCGGGCTATGTCGTGCGCCCCATCGCTCTTGGCATGAATACGGATGCCTATCAGCCGATCGAGCGGGAAGAGCGTCTCACGCGTGGGCTTCTGGAAATCCTGTCGGCACACAATCACCCCGTCAGCCTACTGACGAAATCTGCCCTCGTCCAGCGGGACATCGACATCCTCGCGCCGATGGCGGCGAGGGGGCTGACGCGCGTTGGTGTTTCGATCACTACGCTTGACCGGCAACTCGCCCGAAAGATGGAGCCGCGTGCGGCAACCCCTGAGCGCCGGCTGGAGACGGTGAGGGCTCTTGCAGAGGCCGGCATTCCCGTATCGGTGATGACCGCGCCGATCATTCCCGGCCTCAACGATCACGAGATCGAAAGCCTGATCCAGGCGGCGGCGGATCATGGTGCGCGCGGCGTGGGCTATGTTGTTCTTCGGCTGCCGTTCGAGATCAAGGATCTCTTCCATGAATGGCTGGCGCAGCATGCGCCCGACCGGGCAGCCCGTGTCATCAATACCCTGCGGGATATGCGGGGCGGAAAGGACTATGATGCCAAATGGTTCGAACGCGGATCAGGTCGAGGACCAGTCGCTGAGCTGATCCGCGCGCGCTTCATCCGCGCCGCCACACAGCTTGGCTTGAACCTGCCGAGGGAGCCTCTGCGGACAGACCTGTTTCGTCCACCGGGCGCGCCGTCCGATCAGCTCAGTCTGGATTTCTAGGCGTTCGCATCTGTCGTGTTGCCGACGCGCCCTGAGGCAATCGGCGCCCAGGGGCACAGGCGGCGCTCGGCCTTCAGGGCAGCTTCCGCCAGCCTGCGCATTCGCCTGGCTCGCAGGAGAGCGCCCTCCATTGCCTCGACACTGATACGCCCCGCTGCCGCGCTCGAGAGAAGTTGTTTCTTGATGGCTTCATAAGCCTGGTCGACTTCGTTCATCTCCTCATCGAACTCTGTCTTGAATTCATCGGCCTGTTTGGCGCTTGTTACCAATGTGGCGAGCACACCGGCTTTCAGCCGCTCCCAGGCCGGACCCGTAATCAGGGCAGCGGGCGGCTGCGCTCCCTCGGAAATGGCGGCGCTTTCTGACACGGCTTCCTCCACATGATGGATCGAGCGGATCAGGTCGGGCAGGGCATTGACCACATCTGACGGCAGCGATTGCCGGCTGAGGTCGGCGATGAAGTCCCGGATCGCCTGCCCCAGCGCGAGGATCCCCGCGTCCCCATTGCCGTTGGGATGGCCCGGCGTTGACGACAGGCGTTTGCCCGCGCGATCAAAAGCCAGGGCCATCATGCGTTCGATCTCAAGCACCAGTCCGCGCAGGGCAAGCGCCGGAACAGCTTCCAGCGTGGGGTCGAGATGGGCCGGCCGGCCAATCGTTTCGTCCTCGCTGGTATACCGCCCCTGAAGCCAGCTGATGAGCCAGGCGGCAAAGGGCCAGATGATGATGACGCCGAGAATATTGATAAGTGTGTTGAAAATTGCGAGCGTCAGTGGCTCGTCCTTGGTGTCGGCCAGAAGCAGATCGGCGAGCCAGTGGCTGGCGCTGACCAGCGGGAAGAGCAGCAGAAATGCAGCAATCCCGGAATAGAAGTTGAACACGATATGCGAGAGCGCCACGCGCTTTGCCGCCGGGGTGGCGCCGGCTGAAGCGAAGATCGCCGTACTCGTCGTGCCGATATTGGCGCCGATGATGCCGGCAGCGGCCAGCTCCAGCGGCAGGCCGCCGCCAGCCGTTGCGGTGAGGATGATTGCAATGGCCGCGCTGGACGACTGGGCAAGCGCAGCCATGACCGTGCCGAACAGAAGGAACAGGAGGGGCGCGAAGAACCCCGCTTGAGAGAAATCAAGTGACTCAAACCAGGGCAGAAGCGTTTCAAACGCGCTCTTCAAAACGCTGATCCCGAGGAAGAACAGGCCAAACCCCGCCATCGCCTGACCCGATCCGGAGACCCGCGGCCGCTTTGCGCCGAGCATCTGCGCCATCATCCCCAGACCGATGATCGGGAGCGCAAACGCGCCGATATCCAGCTTGAGCCCCACGATTGCGACCAGCCAGGCAGTCATGGTCGTGCCGACATTGGAGCCGAAAATCACCCAGACCGCATGGCGAAGCGTCAACAGGCCGGCATTCACAAAGCCGATTATGGCCACAGTTACTGCGCTGGATGACTGGACGAGGCCCGTGAGTAGCGCCCCGGAGACAAGACCGCGCGCGGGCGTGCGCGTCCAGCCCCGCAGGATGGCGCGCAGACCGTCTCCGGCCGCAAGCTTCAGCCCGTCTGTGAGCATCGACATGCCCAGCAGGAACAGGCCAACCCCGCCCAGCAGCTCAAGCGCCAGCATCATCTGTAATCCACTCCTCGGGGCATCTGCCCAGGCCGCTCAGCTTCGCCCGATGCTGGCCTTGCGGCAAGCCTCCAGGCGTTAATCCCGAAGAGGGCTGGTAACCTTTCGGCAGGGTTTCCTTCACTCAGTAGTAACCGGCGCGATTCAGGGTCGCCTGCAACACTCACAGTAGAGTCGCAGGGCGAACGATCCATGACCATTCAGCGTAACACCATCATCCAGGGCGATTGCATTGAGGTCCTGTCCCGTATTCCGGACAAGTCCGTCGATCTCGTCTTTGCGGATCCCCCCTATAACCTTCAGCTCGGCGGCGGGCTCACGCGCCCGGACCAGTCGATTGTCGACGGCGTCGATGACGAATGGGACAAATTCGCCAGCTTCGATGATTATGATCTGTTTACCCATCAGTGGCTGGAAGAGTGCCGCCGTGTGCTGAAGGATGACGGCGCCATCTGGGTTATCGGTTCCTATCACAATATTTTCCGTGTCGGGACGGTGCTTCAGGATCAGGGCTTCTGGATTCAGAATGACGTGATCTGGCTGAAGTCAAATCCGATGCCGAACTTCAAGGGCACTCGTTTTCAGAATGCGCACGAAACGCTGATCTGGGCCGGCAAATCCAAGGACAGTCGCGTCACCTTCAATTATGACGCGCTCAAAACCTTCAATGAAGACAAGCAGATGCGTTCCGACTGGACTATCCCACTCTGCACAGGCGGCGAACGCCTGAAGGATGAGGCTGGCCGCAAGGCGCATCCGACGCAGAAGCCGGAATCCCTGTTGCACCGCGTTCTGCTGGCCACCTCCCATCCCGGCGATCTGATCCTCGATCCCTTCTCGGGCACGGGCACAACCGCCGCTGCCGCCCGCCGTCTCGGCCGCGACTTTATCGGTATTGAACGTGAAGAGGGCTATGCGCGCCTCTCCCGTGCCCGGATCAATGCGATCACGCCGCTGGAAGGCGAAGTGCTGGAAACCGAGCGCAGCAAGAAATCCCTTGCGCGGGTGCCTTTCGGCGCACTGATCGAAACCGGCTGGCTGAAACCCGGTGACCGGCTGTTCTCAGCCCAGCGCCGCCATCAGGCCCGCATCCGCATTGACGGCTCGCTGACCACAGGCGCCATCACAGGCTCAATCCACCGCCTTGGCGCGCAGGTGCAGCAGGCGCCTGCCTGCAATGGCTGGACCTACTGGCATTATGAAACCGATAAGCGCGATCTGGCGCCCATCGATCTGCTGCGGCGCCGGTACCGTGAAGAGATGGGCCTCGCCTGAGACCCTCCGTTCACGAATAGCTTGTCAGGATTTCGTCCAGGGCGCGCTCAAGATCCTTGAGCGTCGCCACATGGCTCATCTGTTTGCAATAGGGCGCGTAGCGGGGGATGACGCTATCGCCCGTGCCCCACAGCGCCGGGCCTTCCGGGTTGAGCCAGATCGTCTGCTTGGCCCGGCCGGAAAAGCCGCTGAAAAGATCCAGCCGCGGGTCACCATAGTTCGACCGCCCATCGCCGAGCACGAGGATGGTCGTGCGCCGGTCGATCACGGTCTCATGATCTGTCTTGAAGTCCGACCAGGCTTGACCATAGCTCGTCGAGCCAAGGCCAAACTCCCGCAGGATCTTCTTCATCGCCCCGTCAAATTCGTTCTGCTCGAGAATGTCGCTGACATCGCCGAGGCGGTAGGAAAACGCATAGGCGTGAAGGTCCGGGATCACTTCCTTCAGGGAATAAAGCAGCAGAAGAAGAAACCGCACATAGGCGGCCACTGATCCGGATACGTCGCAAATGGCAACAATCTTCGGCCGGTCTTTTTTCTTCTGCCGCCAGATCACATTGAACGGCACGCCGTCATAGCCGGCATTGGCGCGCATCGTGCGGCGCACGTCGAGAATGCCGCGCGACGTGCGCTTGCGCCGCCGCGAGTGTTTCACGGCCAGGCGCTTGGCGATCTTGGCGATCAGCACTTTCATGCGCGCCATGTCATGGGCTTCCAATGCCGTCAGGCGTTTGGTGGCGGCCACATCATCGCGGAATTTCTCGGTTTCGCCCGCGCCGAACACTTCAAACGCGCGTTCGGCGCGTTCTCGCGCCGCCATCGTCAGGGCGCGCCGGGCGTCGATCATACGCTGCGCGTCTGCGTCGGCCTCGGCGCCCGAGCGCTGCAACGCTTCGAGCAGCCGCGCCTGCAAAGCCTCGCCGCCCATCGCGCGCACCATCTGCTGGGCATAGTAGGCGGTCTGAGTGGAGAAGCGGATGTCGTTGAGGCCTGCCGATTCAGCCGCCCGCTCGACCGCTGTGGCGAGCGCCTGTTCATTGCCCGGCTGGGTCAGGGCTATCATCTGCTCGGCGGCGTCGGTCGGATCTTGGCCATCGCCTTCGCCATCCCCGCTGTCTTCGCTCTCCTCATTCTGATTCTGCTGGCTGCGCTTGTTGCTCGCGGTGAAGTAGAGCTCGAACAGCTTGTCGTGCATGTCCTTTTCGGCTTCGGATTTGGCCAGCACGCATGCGAGCGAATCCTTCAGCAGCGCCCGGTCGCCATAGCCGATCATCGCCACGGTGCGCGCCGCATCCAATGCTTCGCCGGTAGAGACCTTCACATCAGCAGATCTCAGGGCCCGAATGAAATTGGATATCTGGCGCTCCATCGGCGCGCCGCCTTATCCGATGTCCGGGTAGCCGGAAGCCGTCCGCCCGCCCGAATCCGTGCCAATCGCTTCGCGCACCATCTTGGGAATCTGCGGAGAGATCGCGGCAATGTCGCTCTCATGCTTGAGCAGCACGTTGAGCGTATCGCGCACGAACTGTTCGTCGAGGCTGCTGGAATGCAGCAGCAACAGCGTGCGCGCCCAGTCCACAGTCTCGGCAATTGAGGGCCGCTTCTTGATGTCTGCCTCACGAACGGACTGCACAAACCGAACCAGCTGGTTCAGCAGTGTATCCGAAATCCCGTCCACGCGCGCCCGAACGATCCTCTGTTCCCGGACATGATCGGGGAAGCCGATATGCAGGTGCAGGCAGCGCCGCTTCAGCGCGTCGCCGAGCTCGCGGACATTGTTTGAGGTGAGGATCACGATCGGCGGCACCTTCGCCCGGATCGTGCCGATCTCCGGAACAGACACCTGGTAATCGGACAGAACTTCCAGCAGGAACGCCTCGAACGCTTCATCCGATTTGTCGATCTCGTCGATCAGTAGGATCGAGCCGCTGTCCTGCTGCATGGCGTGGAGCAGGGGGCGCGCTTCGAGAAATTGCGGCGAGAAGAACAGGTCTTCAAAGTCAGACAGCTTGCCCAGAGACGTGCTGAGATTGTCCGCCTCACCGATCAGCTCATTGAGCTTCTCCTTGAGGATCTGCGTGTAGAGCAGCTGCTTGCCATATTTCCATTCATACAGCGCCTTGCCTTCATCGAGGCCCTCATAACATTGAAGGCGAATGATTGGCAGATCGAGCCAGCGGCCGAGCGAGGCGGCAAGGTCGGTCTTGCCGACGCCGGCCGGCCCTTCGATCAGGATCGGCTTGCGCAGGCCATGGGCGAGATAAACCGCCGTCGAGATCTGCGCTGTGGAGATATAGCCGGCTGTGCCGAGCCCTGCGGTGATCGCCTCAATCGAGGTCAGCGGCTCGTAGCCGGAGTTTGCGTCTTTTGCCATGTCCAAGGGGTAGGGGCGGCCGGGAAGAGTGGCAAGCACTCACGCTACGGCAATTTGGCCGCCCGCGCAGAACCTGCAGCATAGTCTGGATGACAGGTCCGCCCCTCCGGCGCTATGCCGGGATCAGCCATGGCCGTCGCCCGAATCCTCTTCACCCTGCCGCTGCCCGAACCGTTCGATTATGCGGTGCCGGAAGGCATGACGCTTCAGCCGGGAAGCTATGTCGCCGCCCCGGTCGGCCCGCATGATCGGCTCGGCATCGTGGTTGAGGTACTAGGCGCCGAGGTTGCTACAGGGCGCAAACTCAAAACCGTCACCGCCGTTTATGACGCCCCGCCGATGGGCGCTCCAATGCGGGAGTTCCTCGCTTGGGTCGCCCGCTACACAGTCACCCATCCGGGGCAGGTCCTGTCGATGGCGCTCCGGGCGCGGGACGGACTCTTGCCCTCGCCGGTCGAGACCCGCTACCGGGCGACCGGGAAGCTCCCGGAGAGGATGACGCCGGCCCGTCAGAAGGTTCTGGACGTGTACCGGAGTGACCGGAAGTGGCCGGAAATGGCCGGAAATGACCTCCTTCTGGCAGCGTCTGACATCTCTATGGAGGCAGAAGTGTCATCAAGTGTCGTGAAAGGGATGGCGGAAGCGGGCGCCCTTGAGCCTGTGGAAATCGAGACGGACCTGCCTTTTGCCGTTCCGGATCCAGGCCGCAAGGGCGCTGATCTGACCGGCGAACAGGCCATTGCGGCAGAGGAGTTGAAGGCGGCTGTCCACACCGGCGGCTTCTCCGCTTTCCTGCTCGACGGCGTGACGGGTTCTGGCAAAACGGAAGTCTATTTCGAAGCAATTGCCGAAACACTGAAGTCTGATCCCGAAGCGCAAATCCTTGTTCTGCTTCCGGAAATTGCGTTGACGCAGGCTATCCTCGCCCGCTTTGAGGCGCGCTTTGGCGCCGCCCCTGCGCCCTGGCATTCAGGCCTCAGCCCCAAGGATCGCCGCCGCACCTGGCGCGAAGCTGTCCACGGGAGAGCCCGCATCGTCATCGGCGCCCGCTCAGCCCTTTTCCTGCCTTACCGCAAACTGCGCCTGATCATCGTCGACGAAGAACACGACACGTCCTTCAAGCAGGAAGACGGCGTCACCTACCATGCCCGCGATCTGGCGGTGATGCGGGCCAAGCTGGAAGGGGGACAAGTCATCCTCGCCTCCGCAACGCCGGCGCTGGAAACTGCCGTAAATGCTGAGGCCGGGCGATATGTACACCTCAGGTTAGCGGCCCGTCCCGGCGCCTCGCGCCTACCGGATATTGAGCTGGTTGATCTGAGAACGGCCCCCCCGGGGAAAGGCAAGTGGCTATCCCCCGTGCTGGAGCGGGCGTTGATGGAGACCCTCGCCAATGGAGAGCAGTCGCTCCTCTTCCTGAACCGTCGTGGCTACGCCCCGCTGGTCATCTGCAAGGCCTGTGGGGAAAGGCTGAAAACGCCGGGCACCGAGAACTGGCTGACCGAGCATCGTTATTCCGGCCGCCTGGTTTGCCACGTGACTGGCTACTCGATCCCCAAGCCGTTGAAGTGTCCACAATGCGGTGCGCCTGATTCGCTTATGGGCGTAGGGCCGGGTGTGGAGCGCGTGGCTGAGGAGGTCAGGGCCCTCCTGCCGAACGCCCGGATCGAGATTTTCTCTTCAGATACAGCGCAGGGCGCAGATGTGACCCGCAGTCTTGTCGAGCGGATGGAGCGCAGCGAGATCGACGTCATGATCGGCACGCAGATCGTCGCCAAAGGGCACAACTTCCCCAATCTGACTCTGGTAGGAGTCGTGGACGCTGATAGCGGCCTCAAGGGCGGTGACCTGCGCGCGGGCGAGCGCACCTATCAGCTGCTGAGCCAGGTGGCCGGCCGGGCAGGGCGCGCCGAGCGCCCAGGCCGGGCGCTGGTGCAGACTTATGCCCCGGATAACCCCGCCATGGAGGCCCTTGCCGCCAATGACCGCGACGGCTTCCTGCAGATCGAGAGGGAAGTGCGTGCCGAGCTCGTCTTGCCGCCTTTCGGGCGCTTGGCGGCGATGATTCTGTCGGCGCCGTCTGCAGATCTTGTGGATAAAGCTGCGCTGGAAATCGCAGCGGCAGCGCCCAATGGGGAGGGTATCGAGGTGTTTGGCCCGGCGCCTGCGCCGATTACCGTCCTGCGGGGCCGTCACCGTCGGAGATTCCTGGTAAAGAGCCCGAGAATCATTGATCTTTCTGCCTACATGTCCGCCTGGACAGGCCGTCTGAAACTTCCCGCCCAGGTTCGGATATCCATCGATATCGATCCATATTCTTTTCTCTGAAAGCGCTTTCCCTGCAGAAGGCTCCACTCGCGGCCATTTCGCCGCATGACGGCTGAGGGCGGGGCTGTTGTCAGCGCGAATTTCTAATGATAAGCGCCGCACATCCTTGGGGGGGTGCCCGTTTCACGAGCATCGCCCGCCTGACATTTATTAGGGCACTTCCGCCCCCTAA
Organism: Hyphomonas sp.; assembly: GCA_046291585.1. Classification (GTDB taxonomy): domain Bacteria; phylum Pseudomonadota; class Alphaproteobacteria; order Caulobacterales; family Hyphomonadaceae; genus Hyphomonas. Next base: position 9,940 of record JBKBRT010000020.1, on the reverse strand, counting down.
CTGAGACGGATTTCAAGACCTTGGCTGCCTCGACCGTGATCCAGACAAGCGAAACGGCCCAGCGCTACGCCAGCGCGCTCTTTCAGTTGGCGCAGGACAAGGGCGAACTCGCCACGATCCATAAGGATTTCAGGGCTTTCGCGGCACTAATCAAAACGTCGGCCGATCTGCGCAAGCTGCTCGACTCGCCCGCGTTCAGCCGCGATGTGAAAGTTTCTGCCCTTTCCGAAATCGCAAAAAAGGCAGGGTATTCGGCCCTGTTCGGCAAATTCCTGGGGACGATGGCCACCAATGGCCGCGCTCGGGACATTCTCGGTGCCGAATTCGCCTTTGACCAATTCTATGCGAAACAGCGCGGCGTACAGCGCGCAATTGTTCGTACCGCAAAAGAAATGACCGGTGCTGAAAGGTCCCGGATCGAATCGCTGCTGGCGCGTGTCGTCGGCGGCGAAGTTGAGCTCACAAGCGAGGTTGATCCCTCGCTGATTGGTGGCATTCAGCTGCGCCTGGGCTCCAAGCTCGTCGATGCCAGCGTCGCCAAGAAACTTGAACGCATGAACACCGTGATGAAGGGAGCATAAGAAGCTCGATGGACATTTCACCTGCAGAAATTTCGGGCATCCTGAAGTCTCAGATCGAGAATTTCGGCGTCGAAGCTGAAGTCTCGGACGTTGGCCAGGTGCTTTCCGTCGGCGACGGTATCGCTCGCGTCTATGGCCTGGACAGCGTGCAAGCCGGCGAACTCGTTGAGTTCAACGGCGGCATTAAAGGCATGGCTCTGAACCTCGAGAAAGATAACGTCGGCGTCGTGATCTTCGGCGAAGACCGCAACATCAAAGAGGGCGACACAGTCAAGCGCACCTCCGAGATCGTTGCTGCGCCGGTCGGCAAAGCGCTTCTCGGCCGCGTTGTGAACGCGCTGGGTGAGCCAATCGACGGCAAAGGCCCGCTGAAAGACGTCGCGGCCCGTTCGCAGGTCGACGTGAAGGCGCCCGGCATCATCCCGCGCAAGTCGGTTCATGAGCCGATGATGACGGGGATCAAGGCGATCGACGGCATGATCCCGGTTGGCCGTGGCCAGCGCGAGCTGATCATCGGTGACCGTCAGACCGGCAAGACCGCGATCTGCATCGACACCATCCTGAACCAGAAACCGACCAATGACGCGGCCAAGTCCGACAAGGACAAGCTGTTCTGCGTTTACGTCGCCATCGGCCAGAAACGGTCGACCGTTGCGCAGGTTGTGAAGGTTCTCGAAGAGCGCGGCGCGCTTGACTACACGATCGTTGTTTCGGCAACGGCGTCTGAATCGGCTCCGCTCCAGTATCTCGCGCCGTTCACCGGTTGCACGATGGGCGAGTGGTTCCGCGACAACGGCATGCACGCCCTCATCATCTATGATGACCTTTCCAAGCAGGCTGTTGCTTACCGTCAGATGTCCCTGCTGCTGCGCCGTCCACCCGGCCGTGAAGCCTATCCTGGCGACGTGTTCTACCTCCACTCGCGCCTCCTTGAGCGCGCTGCCAAGCTGAACGATGACAACGGCAATGGCTCGCTGACGGCTCTGCCGGTCATCGAAACCCAGGCGAACGACGTCTCGGCCTACATCCCGACCAACGTGATCTCGATCACCGATGGTCAGATCTTCCTTGAAACCGACCTGTTCAACTCGGGTATCCGCCCAGCTGTCAACGTCGGTCTTTCGGTTTCCCGCGTGGGATCTGCCGCTCAGACGAAGGCGATGAAGAAGGTTGCCGGCTCGATGAAGGGTGAACTCGCCCAGTATCGCGAGATGGCTGCCTTTGCGAAGTTCGGTTCGGACCTCGACGCGGCAACCCAGCGCCTTCTGAACCGTGGCGCCCGCCTGACGGAACTGCTGAAGCAGCCGCAATACTCGCCGCTGCTGATGGAAGAGCAGGTCGTGATCATCTACGCTGGTACGCGTGGCTATCTCGACAAGGTCGCTCTCAAGGACGTGACCCGTTACGAGAGAGAGCTGCTCGTGCACATGCGCGGCGCGAAGAAAGAGCTTCTCGCCAAGCTCCGCGAGAAGAAAGAACTCACCAGCGAGATCGAAGACGAGATCAAAAAAGCGCTGGACGATTTCACTTCGAAATTCGCCTGATCTGTTGACTGAACCAAGGACGGTAAAGGCCTGACATGCCCAGCTTGAAGGACCTTAAGAACCGGATCGGAAGCGTGAAATCCACGCAGAAGATCACCAAGGCGATGCAGCTTGTGGCTGCCGCCAAGCTGAAGCGTGCCCAAGAGGCTGCGACAGCTGCGCGTCCCTATGCGGAGCGTCTGGCTGCGGTTCTCGCAAATCTTGCCGCAACAACCGGCCAGGGTGGCCCCAGACTGCTCACTGGCAATGGCATCGAGCAAACCCATCTGCTCGTCGTGATGACCGCAGAACGGGGGCTGGCAGGCGGTTTCAACGCCTATGTCGCCAAGCTTGCCCGCCAGAAAATTCAGGCGCTTCAGTCCGAAGGGAAAACCGTAAAGGTTTTGACCATCGGGAAGAAAGGCCGCGAGGTTCTGGCACGGGAGCACAGCGCTCTGTTTACCGGCCACGTGAACCTCTCGGATGTGAAGAGCAACAACTTCACCGATGCGTCGCTTTCGGTTGGCCAGATGCTGACCAAGGGCTTTGAAAACGGCGAGTTCGACGTTGCGACTTTGATCTACTCGCAATTCAAGAACGTCCTGTCTCAGGTTCCGACCGCTCAGCAGCTGATCCCGGCGACCGCCCCGGAAGGGGCTCCTGTGATCGACCTTGGCGGGGCGCAGTATATCTACGAGCCTTCCGAGGAAGCGCTCCTCGAAGCGCTGCTGCCGCGCTACATCAACACCCAGATCCTGTCGGCGATGCTGGAAAGCTCCGCCGGCGAGCAGGCGAGCCGCATGACCGCCATGGACAATGCGACCCGCAACGCCAAAGACCTGATCAAAGCGCTGAACCTGAAATACAACAGGGCGCGCCAGGCACAGATTACCAAGGAGCTGATCGAGATCATCTCCGGGGCCGAAGCCCTCTAACCGTTTAACCAGACCAGAATACTTCATCTCCCGAGGAGACGATCAGATGAGCACCCCCGCAAACGGCAAAGGCCGCATTTCCCAGGTTATCGGCGCCGTTGTCGACGTTGAGTTCGACGGCGAGCTGCCATCGATCCTCAACGCGCTCGAGACATTCAACAATGGCTCACGCCTTGTTCTCGAAGTCGCGCAACACCTCGGCGAGAATACTGTCCGCACGATTGCCATGGACTCGACCGAAGGTCTGGTGCGCGGCCAGCCCGTGTCGGACATCGGCACGCCGATTACCGTTCCGGTTGGCCCCGCCACCCTTGGCCGCATCATGAACGTCATCGGCGAGCCGATTGACGAGCGTGGCCCGGTCAATGCCGACACCTACATGCCGATCCATGCGCAGGCGCCCGCCTTCGTTGACCAGGCCACAGAATCCGAAGTGCTCGTCACCGGTATCAAGGTTATCGATCTTCTCTGCCCGTACGCAAAAGGCGGCAAGATCGGCCTGTTCGGCGGCGCCGGTGTGGGCAAGACCGTTCTCATCATGGAACTCGTGAACAACATCGCGAAACTGTTCGGCGGCTATTCGGTGTTTGCCGGCGTCGGCGAGCGGACCCGCGAAGGGAACGATCTCTATCACGAGATGATCGAGTCGAACGTTATCAACCTCGAAGGCGAGAGCCGCATGTCGCTGGTCTATGGCCAGATGAACGAGCCTCCAGGCGCCCGCGCGCGGGTTGCTCTGACCGGGCTGACGCAAGCGGAATACTTCCGCGATGTGGAAGGCAAGGACGTGCTGTTCTTCGTGGATAACATCTTCCGCTTTACGCAAGCCGGTTCGGAAGTGTCCGCGCTTCTCGGCCGTATCCCTTCGGCCGTGGGTTACCAGCCGACGCTGGCGACCGACATGGGCGCGCTGCAGGAACGTATCACCTCGACCAACAAGGGTTCGATCACTTCGGTTCAGGCCGTTTACGTTCCGGCGGACGACCTTACGGACCCTGCGCCTGCCACCTCGTTTGCTCACCTTGACGCGACCACGGTTCTTAACCGCGCGATCTCGGAAAAGGGCATCTACCCGGCTGTTGACCCGCTCGACTCCACCTCGCGTATTCTCGACCCGATGGTTGTCGGCGAAGAGCACTACGAAGTGGCCCGCGGCGTTCAGCAGATCCTGCAGAAATACAAAGAGCTTCAGGACATCATCGCCATTCTCGGCATGGACGAACTGTCGGAAGACGACAAGATCACGGTTGCCCGCGCCCGTAAGGTTGAGCGTTTCCTGTCTCAGCCGTTCGACGTCGCTCAGGTGTTCACCGGTTCGCCGGGCGTTCAGGTTAAGCTCGAAGACACGATCAAAGGCTTCAAAGGCCTGATCAGTGGCGAGTTCGACCATCTGCCGGAGCCCGCCTTCTACATGGTTGGCAACATCGACGAGGCGAAAGCCAAAGCTGCGAAGCTGATGGCGGAAGCTGCCTGAGGAATTAGCTGATGGCTGACAAGCTGCACTTCTCGCTCGTATCCCCAGCCCGCGAGCTCTTTTCGGGCGCCGTGGATCATGTGATCGCGCCCGGAACGGAAGGCGAGTTCGGCGTGCTGGTGAACCACGCGCCGTTCATGACAACGCTCAAGAATGGTGTGGTTCGCGTGCTTGAAGGGGATGTCGTCCGGCATCGCTTTTATGTGCGTGGCGGGTTCGCAGACGTGACGCCTGCCGGCCTCACGATTCTGGCTGAAGAAGCTCGCGACCTTTTGGATGCAAGCGCTCAGGATATCGTCATCGAAATCGAAGCCGTCAAACTCAAGGTTCTGGAACTCGACGCAGGTGACACAAGACGCGCTGTGTTCGAGCATCAGATCTCCTACCTTGAGGGTCTACGCGGCGCCCTCGCGAACTGATTGTTTGAAGACCTGAAACAAAAAAGCCCCGGTTGATCAGCCGGGGCTTTTTGCATTTGGGCTGTTCACGCTCACACGAACACGGCGATGGTCTGCCGGCCGACCATGATCGGCTGACGATCCTTGTTCCAGAGGAGCATTTCCTGGCTTGAATAACCGTTGCGCGCAGTCTGCGCGACATGCCGGGCGAGGAACCAGCGGTCCGTTGTTTCTATCTCTTCGGTCAGAAATTCTGCCATCCACGTCATTGAGCTGATCCGGCCGGGTTCCTTGAACAGGGTCATCGCAGCGGGCGGTGGGGCGTCGGCGAGTGCAAGCAGGGAGACCGCGTCCATCGGTGTAGCGGTATCCTTGTGCCGCATCCAGATCGAGACATCTGCTTTGTCCGCGCCAGAAAGGGGGAGAGCGCCCCCGGCAATCAAAAGGTCGAAATTCTGAGCAAAGGCGGGCCCCTGATGATTACGGAAGTAAGGTTTGACGTCTTCGGGATCTGGTAATTCGGGGGCCGGCAAGTCCGCGAAGTTCAGGGATGACTGGCGCGAGGCGCCGAAGGTCACAATACAATCGGCCAGCACACCTTCCGCCCCCGTCATCCGAACCGAGACAAACACAGTGTTTTTGCCTTGCCGGAGTACGTCTGCCGTGCACGTGACCGCGCCATTCACCGGACCGACGAAGGCAATCTGGACCGCGCGCACGGGTAAACCGGGGGCGAGTGGCCGGGCCGCCTCAAGGCACAGCGCGGCGGTGAGCCCACCATAAGCGGTACGTCCCTGCATCCAGGTCTCGGGAACAACAGTCGTCCGGGCGTTGGGGCCTGCGTCAGAAATCGAGGCCAGAAGATCTGTGTAGTTCATTGCGCGGCTCCTGGGAGGGGTTCACCTGATCGCACCATAGTTCTGAAAGAGAACCAATAGGTTGCGTCAAACGAAAACGCCCCGGCGGGCGGGCCGGGGCGAGGATTAATCGTGTTGGCCGAACTAGTGCTGGCTTTCCGGAGTAGACACGCGCAGTCCGTCGAGGGCGTCGCTGACCTTGATCTGGCAGGACAGACGCGAGTTGGGGCGCACATTCTCGGCAAAGTCGAGCATAGACTTTTCCATCTCTTCCTGCGTGCCAGCCTTGTCGAGGAAAGCCTCATCCACATAGACATGGCAGGTCGCGCAGGCGCAGGCGCCGCCGCAGTCGGCATCAATTCCGGGAATGGAATTCTTGATCGCCGCTTCCATTACAGATTCGCCGTTCTTCGCTTCCACCGTGCGTTCGGTGCCGTCATGCGAAACATAGGTGATCTTTGCCATGTGGATTTCCGTCTCCTTCAGGCCGCAGCTTTTGCGGCGATGTCTTTCATTGGGATTGATGTGTCGCTGAGCACTTCAGGCGCAATTTTTGCGCCTGTCATGATGAGTTTCTTGGATGCCAGGAACTCCGGCGGGCTGTTTACGGCGTCCACCGCAATAAGAGTGCCGCCCCGCAGATAGAACACGGCAAATTTCCGGTCTTTGGGATCACCGCGCACGACGATGGTGTCATAGTCGGTGCTGAGCCCGGCGATCTGGAGTTTGAGGTCGTATTGATCTGACCAGAACCATGGGCAGTCCTCGGCTGGCCGGGATTGTCCCAGAATGGCCGCAGCCACCAGCTTGCCCTGCTCGATCGCGTTGTGGACGCTCTCCAACCGGCCAGCGCGCCCGTAGTGGACCAGGGGGCGACTGGCGCAGTCACCGGCCGCAAAGACGTGAGGGTCTGAGGTGCCCCCATCCCGGTCTGTCAGGATCCCGTTCGAGCAGGCTATGCCTGCCTCTTTTGCGAGTTCCTCATTTGGCAGAATGCCGATGCCGACAAGGACAATGTCGGCTGGCAGTTGCGTGCCATCGCCTAGCACGGCGGCGCTGATATGGCCGTCCTTGCCTTCAAGATGCGAGAGCGCCGTGCTGGTGAGGATCTTGACGCCTTTGGCGGTGTGCTCAGCGGCGTAGAATTCGCTCATCACGGGGCTGGTGACGCGGGCGAGCACACGCGGCGCCATTTCCAGAACGGTGACATCGAGCCCCATGGTGCGGGCCACTGCGGCCGCTTCGAGGCCGATGTAGCCTGCTCCGATGATGACCATCCGGCGACCTTCGACCATCTGTGGACGGATACGCTCAACGTCCGACAGGATGCGAAGATCATGCACGCCAGTCAGATCAGCGCCATGGCAGGGTAGTTTGCGCGGGCGCGAACCGGTGGCGAGGATCAGCGCGTCATAGGGCAGTTCAGCGCCATGCTCGATATGGGCAATCCGGGCGGCCCGGTCGAGTGAGTTGACCCGGGAGCCGAGTATCACGTCGATCTTATTGTCTTCATACCAGGAAGCGGGGCGGAAATAGAGTCGCTCCTCAGCCATCTCGCCCTTCATATAGGCTTTTGACAAAGGAGGGCGCTGATAGGGGAGCGCGGTCTCATCGCCGACGATCGTCAGCTCACCTGAGTAGCCACCCTGGCGCAATGACTGAACAGCCTGCGCAGCCGCCTGGCCAGCGCCGACAATCACTATCCGCTTTGCGCCCGAAAGGTCCACGACGCCCCCTTGAATTAATATGATGACGCAAGCGTCAACTTTTGTTTGGTTCTAAGCACTTCTAACGCAGCCCGCAAGCGGTGCAAGCAGGGTCACTCCGTCAATACTGGGATTAAACCGAGGTTGCGCAAGGGCAGCGCAAGGCTAGGAAGAGGTATGAAACACTCTTTTATTCTCGCAGATGAAATTGCGACCTTGTCGCTGGGCCGATCAATTGCCGGAATTCTGCGGGCAGGAGACTTCCTAGCGCTGTATGGCGACCTGGGCGCGGGCAAAACGACGCTCACGCGTGGCATCATTCAGGCATTGCTGGGGGCAAATGAAGAGGTGCCGAGCCCCACCTATACGCTGGTTCAGTTGTATGAGGGGCCTGAGTTTCCGATCTGGCATTTCGATCTGTACCGTCTCGAGGATCCCGGCGGCGTTGAAGAGTTGGGCTGGGACGAAACAATCTCGGGGGTTGCCCTCGTTGAGTGGCCAGAACGGGCGGGGCGGCATTTGCCCTCGGTGCGTATGGACGTGTTGCTTGAAATTCACGGTAACGAGCGCCGCGTGAGGCTGGAACCGCAGGGCGAAGGCTGGCAGGAACGATTGCATGGATTCAGCCTCTGACTCGCGCACTTTTGAGATCGACCGGTTCCTCGCAAGCGCGGGCGATGGCTGGGACCGGGCCAAACGGAAGCCCCTCAGCCAGGATGCTTCGACCCGGCGCTATATCCGCCTTCTGAGGGATGATGGGACGAGCGCGCTGCTGATGGATGCGCCGCGGGTAGAGGATGACCCTTGCCCGCCTGACGCTGACAGAGCGTTGCGGGAGCAGATGGGCTGGAATGCCATGACGCGACTGGCAGCTTCTCGCGTTGAGGCGTTTGCCCTTATTGCCGGGCATCTGCGCAGTCTCGGGTTGGAAGCGCCGGAGGTGTTTGCTTTTGATGCGGCGCAAGGTTTTGCGTTGCTTGAAGATTATGGTGAAGGCCGGGAGTTTGCCCGGCTGATCGAGCGGGGGGGGGCGGACGAGCGGGCGCTTTATACTGCGGCTGCCGAAACGCTGGCGGTTCTTCATGCTGCGCCGGTGCCTCAAATTCTTGATAAAGCTGGGGTTCAATGGCCGATCCTGGACTTCGACGCGGTGGCGCTCGGAGCGAATGCGGACCTTTATGCCGATTGGCTGCCGCTGGAGGCGGGCGGAACCAAACTTGCCGGTCCGGCCCGCGCCAAATGGGAAGCTGAGCGGGACGCGTTGATCGAAAAAGCCATGTCTTTTCCGAGGTCTTTCACGCTGCGGGATTATCACGCCGAAAATTTGCTGTGGCTCCCCGGCGGCCGGGTGGGCTTACTGGACTTTCAGGATGCCGTGCGTGGATGGGACGCCTGGGACATGGCAATGCTGACCCAGGATGCGCGCAGAGCGGTCTCATTCGAGGCATCTGAGGACGCGATCCGGACATTTCTGGACAAAACCGGACAATCTCGGACAGCTTTTGACGAGCGGCTTGCCGTGATCGGCGCGCTCAATGCCCTCCGGATTGCGGGCGTTTTTTCGCGTCTTCAGCACCGGGACAAGAAACCTCGCTATGGGGAATTCCAGCCCCGGCAACTTTCCAATCTTGCCCGCAATCTGGCCCATCCCAGCCTTGTAGGGATGCAGGCTTTCGTGCGCGAGCAGACCCCTTTTGTATTCGAGGCCAAGGTATGAGTGTTCCGGTTCCGCATACGGCGATGGTTCTGGCCGCAGGGCTCGGCACGCGGATGCGGCCGTTGACCGATGCCTGCCCCAAGCCGCTGATCCCTGTTCGCGGCAGAAAGTTGATCGACCGAGTGATCGGGCCACTCAAGGAAGCGGGTGTTCAGAGGATCGTCGTCAACGTCCATTATCTACCCGAACAGATCGAAGCCTATCTCAAGGGCCTGACGGATTTTGAGGTGATCGTCTCCGATGAGCGGGACATGGTGCTCGAGACCGGTGGGGGCCTGGCCAAGGCGCGGCCTTTGCTTGGGGAAGATCCGGTGTTCGTGCTGAACACCGATGCCTTCTGGTCGCCCGAGATGTCGTCCCCGTTACTCGCACTTGCTGAGGCGTTTGATCCTGAACAGGAAGACGAGCGGCTGTTGCTGGCCGATACGGGGCGGGCGCTGGGGTTCGACGGGCCGGGGGACTTCTTCATGGAGGCCGATGGCCGTCTGAAACGCCGGGGCGAAGCGGTGTCTGCGCCCTGGGCCTATGCCGGCGTGAGGATTATGAAGCCGCAGGTTTATGAGGGGCGCCCGGTCGAGCGTTTCTCTGCGGTAAAGGTATGGGACGAACTCATTCCTGCCGGCCTGGCGCGAGGCCTGGCGCTCGATTCCTTCTGGCTGCATGTGGGCGATCCGCAGGCGCTGAAAGACGCTGAGATGTGGGTGGCCTGTCATGGCGGCTGATGTGCTGTTCGGGCCGGATGCGCCGCG
>JBKBRT010000231.1:0-4399 GCA_046291585.1 Hyphomonas sp. | reverse complement strand
AGGGCCTCTATCAGGAAATCCTGATTGAAATGCAGGAAAAAGGGCGTCGAATAGCGCGGAAAGCGGGCCCGTTCCGGGGCGGGGTTCACCACGCGGTGGGTAGTCGAGGGAAGCACGCCCCCGGTATAGCGCTGGAGCATGTCGCCGCAGTTGATGACGAGCGCGCCCGGGGGCGGGTTGACTGCCAGCCACGCGCCAGAGCGGTGTTTCACTTCGAGGCCAGCTTCCTCTGCGCCCAACAGCAGGGTGATGACATTGATGTCTTCATGCGCGCCGGCCCGGACCGAGCCCTCCGGCGGCGGGTTCGTCTGCGGCGGGTAGTGAAGAAGGCGCAGGATCGAGTTGCCGAAATTCACCTTGTCGGCAAACCAGTCCTCAGGAAGGTCCAGATGCAGGGCGACACCTTTGAGGAGGTCTGCGCCGAAATCGTCCAGGGCGCCATAGAGCGCCTGGGTGGCGCGGTCGAAATCAGCCACCTCCGAGACGCTGGGAGTGTCCTTCATTGTGGCGCGATAGGGCGAGCCGGGCGGCAGGGCGCGCCCGGTATGCCAGAATTCTTTCAGGTCCGCCTGCGCCTGGCCTTTGGCGTTTTCGGTGCCGAAAGGTGTGTAGCCGCGCTGACGTCCGCCGGGGGCATCATGGTATTGCTCCTTGGCGGCCTCAGGCAGGGCGAAGAAGGCCTTGGTGGCAGCCAGGTTGGCGTCGATCACGGGCTGGGCAATGGGGTGGCCGGTGATCACGGCAAAGCCGGTCTCCCGGAAGGATTTGCCGAGCTTGCTGGCAAATGCCGCCTTATCGCTGTGCCAGAGGGGGTAGGGAATGGGATCGAAATATTGGGTCATGGCAATATTTTGTCAGAAGTGGGGCCTGTCCGATAGGGGGCGACCTGACGCGGAAGCAGGTGTCGCGCAGGGACAGCCCCCTGATGCTTAAGGAAATATAAAACGGCCCGTGCCATCTATGACAGGTTGAGTACCCGCAAGGAGCGGCGCGAGCCCATGTCCCCAGCCGATGCCGGCCAGCCTGACGCCCGGGGGGCGCTTCCGCGCCTGCGGCCGCGCCTGGGTGTGGCCGATGTCCTGGTGCATCTGTGGCGGGCAAAATGGCTGATGCTGCTGGTGTTCCTGCCGCTGTTTGCGTTGGGGCTGTTTGCAGCGCTGATGCTGCCACCGAAATATACCGCGACCGGGCGGTTGCTGATTTCGCCCGCCGGGGAGCGGGCCGCGATCAGCATGGAAAGTCTGGCGCAATCTGAAATCGAGCTGATCCGCAGTCCGGTGGTGGCGCGCGCGGCGCTCGCCACCGTCACCCTCGAGCAGGCCTACCCCGCGCTGGCTGCCCAGTGCGGCGTGAAGGATTGCGAGCGTATCGGCGCTGACCTCCTGTCTGCCAGCCTGGAGACCGCGATTGCGCCGGGCGGCGGGGCCATCAGCCTCCGGCTCAGCCATTCAGACCCCGTCCTTGCCGCCCGGCTGCTCAACGCCCTGACCCGGGCCTATCTCGATTACCGCCCGGCTGTGCTGGGCGAGGAGCCGGCGCTGAGCTTTGGCGCTCAGCGCGCGCGGTTTGAACGGGAGGTGAGCGATGCCGAAGCGGCAATCAGCGCCTATCTTTCCCAGAATGGGCTCAGCGGACTGGAAACCGGGGAGGGGTCTCAGCAGCGCCTCTATGAAGCGGCCAGTCTCGCTCTCATGTCGGCCACCGCGCGCAGGGCCGAGCGCGAGTCCGAACTGGCGAGCTATCGCCGAAAGCTCGCCACGTTGAGCCCGGACAAGACGCTGTATGAGGAAGACACGTCCCGTCAGCGCCTGCAGGAACTCTACATGCAGCGCGAAGAGCTGCGCGCGCGGCTTGCGCCCCATTCTCTGGCGCTGCGGGATCTCGACAACCGCATCGGCCGCCTAGAACGCCTGCTGGACTCACAGGATGGGCCCGCCGCAACCGTGCGCCGCGGGCCAGACCCTCTGTATCAGGAGGTTGAGGCGGCCATTGCGCGGCTGGAAGCCGAGGTTCAGGCGGCAAGCCGTCAGCAGGCGGACCTGCACGCCCAGATCGCCAGTATCGAAGCGCGCGACCAGAGACTGCGGGAACTGGCCCCGGGACTGGCAGAATTGCAGCGGCGGCGGGATGTGGCGGCTGAGGCCGCACGCGGATTTGGCGCCCGCGCCGCGCAGGCGCGCGCCCGCAGCGAACTCGCCCGGGAAGGCGCAGGCGATGTGCAGCTTCTGGAAGACGCGCAGGTGCCCCGGCGAAGCGAAAGCCTTCGCGGGCTTGCGGCGCTTGGGGCCTTTGCGCTGGCCGCGCTGGCGGCGCTTCTGGCTGGGCTTGCCCATGCCTTCAGCCGGCGAGGGTTTGCCACGCCCGCAGCCTTGGAGCGGACCGTCGGTTTGCCCGTGCTGGCAGCCATTCGCGAGCGTTGAGAGGCCCGGCCAGCCCTGCCGCCCAGGCCCGCTTTTCCTAAAGACGCGTTAACCCTGTCATGCTAGCGCTGGCGGCAGGAGAAGCAAAGGCAACCGATGCTCGATCTGCGCCAGGACCTTTCCGGCCTATGGCAGGCTGCAACGCGCGTAACCCCGCGTTCGGGCGGCCGTGTCCTGATGTTCATATCGGCAAGGGAAGGCGAAGGCGCCAGCAGTGTGGCGGCCTCCTTTGCCCTTATGGCGGCTGCCCGCGCCGCGCGAATGAGCTGGCTGGTGGATCTCGACCTTCGGGAAAACCCTCTTTATGCGGCCTTTTCCAAAGGCATCCTGAAAGGTGCCGGCCGGCCGGGGCATCCCCTCGATGCCTCGCTCGGAACAGAGCAGATTTACACCGTTCACGGATCAGAAAAGACGCCCGCCATGTCCAAGCTGCTGACAGCGCATCAGATTGACGGGCTGCGGCTGCTGGTCACCCGCTTCCGGAACGAGCGGCTTCAGGCGGGCCAGCGGCTGCGAATGCAGCCTGCGCCGGCCTGGTGGGACGCCCTCCGGCGCAGCGCCGACTGGGCCATTGTGGACGCGCCCGCCCTGTCGCGCTCATCAGCAGGGCTGACCTATGCGCCGCTGACCGATGGCGTGGTTCTGGTGATCCAGGCTGACAGCACCGGGGCAAAAGAGGCCGATGACCTGCGCGGGGCCGTTGAGGCCGCTGGCGGGGTCGTGATCGGGGTGGTCATGAACCGCCTCAAATCCGGCCCGGCGCCGCGCAGAGCTGGTAGCGCCGGCGCCTGAAACGCCCCCGGCAGACCATACCCGGCCCGGAATTGCCCCCGCCTTCCGGCCTATTCACGAGATTTCACCCCAATGCGGGCAATTGACGGCAATTGAGACTTGCCCCTTTTCCCCCGCATCTATAGGGAATTTCGAGCGCTGGAGAGGTGGCCGAGTGGCTGAAGGCGCGCCCCTGCTAAGGGCGTATACGTTAACGCGTATCGAGGGTTCGAATCCCTTCCTCTCCGCCACTCTTCTGAAAAGCGCATTTATTTCAAAGGTTTACGGAAGTTCCGGCGCTGCGGGTGACCCGTTTGCGCAGGGCTTTACCCCTTGGCGCGCCTTTTCCGGTCAGTGGAAATCCCGGCTGGGCGGGATGACCCGGACGTCGCGCGGGTGGCCGCCGGTCTGGGATCGCCGCGGCGGGCCCGTGCGCCCGGCGACCGGGCGGGTCACCTCATCGGAGCGGGCGAGCACTGTCTTGAGAGGATCGCGAAGCACGTCTTCTGACAGCAGTTTGAGCTCGGCCGTGCAGTCGATCAGCTGCTCGGCGACGATGTGGGTCACCCCCTCGGCGGTCTGGACGCGGCCCTTCACCTGGATGATCCGGGCGCGCATCACAACGGCGCGGAAGCGTTCCATCACGCGCGGCCAGACAACGAGATTGGCCACGCCCGTCTCGTCTTCCAGCGTGATGAAGACGACGCCGCTGGCGGTGCCTGGCCGTTGGCGCACCAGAACAATACCCGAGGTCTGCACGCGGCGCCCGCTGGCGAGGGAGGTGGCGTCCTGTGTGCTGAGCACGCCCCGGCGGGCGTGCAGCGGCCGCAGAAAATGCATCGGGTGGTTCTTCAGGGAAAGCCGGGTTGTCTGATAGTCCTGAAGGACATGTTCGGACGGCGGGATGGCCGGCAAGGTGATGTCGGCCTCGCTGCCCTGTTCAGCCAGATCCGCCGCCGCAAAAAGCGGCAGGCTGTGCTGGGGCGCTTCGCCGCGCACCTTCCAGAGCGCCTCCCGCCGCGTGAGATTGAGTGAACCAAAGGCATCTGCTGCCGCAAGCCGTTCAAGGACGGAGCGCGAGATCTGCGCCCGCTGCATCATCTGGCCGGGGGTGTCGTAGCCCGCGCCGCGCCGCGCCATCAGCCGCTCCATGTCATCCTGGCTGAGGCCGTCGATCTGCCGGAATCCGAGGCGCACGGCGAACGTGC
>JBKBRT010000230.1:0-4497 GCA_046291585.1 Hyphomonas sp. | reverse complement strand
GCCTGGCGGGTCGGATTTCGCCACCAGCCCAACTTCAATGACAACGAGTTTGATCGCTGGGCGGCCGAGCGCCTGCAGGCCAATGCCCTGCTGGACCCGGTCGGCGAACGCTTCCTGCAGATCGACTATACCCTCCCCAGGGCGGTGAACGGCCCGAGCGGGGGCAAGCTCACCCGCTACAATCAGACCTATATCCTCAGCACCGAGCCGCGCTGGGGCTTCTCCTACGTGTCGGGCTTTGCCCTCGACCTGGAAGCCCGCGCTGCGTTCAAACGCATCACCCGCAGCTATCAGGCCGAGGTCACCGACATTCAGTTCTTCTTCGCCAGCCCGGAGGCCGAACGCGCCTTCCTCGACCGGCAAACCCAGATCACTGAAGTGAGCCTGCCCACTGGATTTGGCGCGCCCCTCCGCTAGGTTGGGTCCATGACGATTCACATGGTGAAACTCTGCGTCGGCGCCGACGACATTGACGACCTGGCCGACTGGCAGGCGCGTCTGATGAAAACGCTGCCCGCGCCCATCCATCACACCCGCATGGCACCCAAGCGCGCCGACGAGATGCTCAAGGGCGGCTCGATCTACTGGGTGATCAAACGCGCCATCCGCGTACGTCAGCGCATCATCGACATCCGTGCCATCAAGGACGACGAGGGCAAGGACATGTGTGAACTCGTCTTAGACCCCGACCTGATCCGCACCTATGCCCAGGCCAAACGGCCCTTCCAGGGATGGCGCTATCTCAAACCCGAGGAGGCCCCGCGCGATCTCAAATCGGGTGAAGTGGCCGTTGACCTGCCCGCCGACCTCGACGCGGCGCTGAAGAATGCCGGTGTCTGGTAGCGGCGCAGAACTGTCCGGAAGTGACCGGAAGTGTCCGCATTTGTCCCTGATCTGTCCCTGAACTGTCCCGGGCGTGACCCGTTCTGCCGCGTTTCTGCGCCTCTCAATGTGTGGAAGTTTGGGGACGCGACACATGAAACTCTGGACCGCACTGGCGCTCGCCGCGGCATTGGCTGCCTGCGCAACACCGCGCGTCACCTCGCCGATTACGCAGGATATGCTGACCTATTCCAACGAGGTCGCCACCGCCCAGCAGCGCCAGCTTCTGCTGAACATCGTGAAACTGCGCTACAATGACCCCGTCAGCTTCGTGGAAATCCAGACCCTGACCACGGAGGATTTCTCGGGTAGGGGCGGCAGCCTCGCCAGCGCGATCGGCCTGGATGATGGCCCCTTCACCGAAATCCTTTCCGGCGACGCCGGGTTCCAGCGCTCGGAAACACCCACCGCCGTCTACAATGTCCTGCGCGGCAGCGCCTATGCCGAGCAGCTGCTCCAGCCGGTCGCCCCGGAATCGATCTTCCTGCTCAGCCAGTCCGGCTGGAGCGTGGAGCGGCTGATGCTCTGCTGCGTCGCGCGCATCGGGGACGTGGACAATGCCCGCGCCGCCGCCGGGCCGACGCCGGAAACCCTGCCGGACAACTCCGCCTTCCGGGACCTTGCCCGGCTGATGCGGCGCCTGCAGCTGTCAGGCGATCTGCTGGTTCAGGTGATGAATGACGAGGAGGACAAGGCCGCCCGGGTCGTCGTCACCTGGCATGCCGGGACCCGGGATGGCGAAGCCCTCGCCCGGATATTCAAGGAACACAAAGCGGCTGCCGAATTCGTCACGGAAGACCGTCTTTACTCCGCCGAACTCGCCACCCGCAGCACCCGCAAGGGCGACTCGCCCCTGCGCGGGCGCAGCGTGCTGGGCATGATGGCGGCCCTCTCGCATGCCGTGGATATCCCGCCCGCGCACCAGGATTTCGTCATAGCGATCAACGGGCCGGAGGGGACGCCCACACCCTGCTCGCCCGTTGACGTATGGACCCATGTGCTGGGCGACTATTTCGGCGTTTCCTGGAGCCTCGAAAAGCCTGTAAGCGCCGCCGTTTCCGTGCCTTATCGCGGCGTCTGGTTCTATATCGATGACACCTGCAAATCCGCAAAATCCACGCTGGACCTGATCGGCCACCTCTACGCCCTGCAGGCGGGGCTGAGCACGGCAGGCAGCCGCGACACGCTTCTGCTGATCGGCGGGTGAGGTCTTGATAATGCAACGCCCGTGGTTGAGAGGATAAGCCTCTCGCTATCCGGCTTCAGAAAGGCGTCGCCATGCCCCAGTTCGACATGATCCTTCTCACCCCTCAGCAGGCCGAAGGCGCCGAGGTGCTTGAACATACCGCCGGAAAACCCGTGCGCGAAGGCGGCGGCGACGAGACCCATCGCTGCGGCGCCTGCAAGACCAAGCTGATGATCAATGTCGCCCACCGAGACGTCCACGGCGTGGTGATCCAGTGCGGAAAATGTGGCCGCCTCAATACCGAAGCCCACCACCATCATCACTAGCCATACCCCGCTTCAGCGCGGCCGGTGCTGAGTTCCGAGACCGGCCGTGATGAACAGCGCCGTTGCGCTGCCGTCCACATCGGCGGTGTGCCAGACGCCGGGCGCGTTGATGGCATACTCGCCCGGCTCCAGCGTCACCGTGTCGATGCGCCCGCCGGGCAATTCCTGGATCAGCGTCAGGCGGCCCGCTGTGCACAGAACCACTTCATCTCCCTCCGGGTGCATCTCCCAGGATGTCCATGGCGCGTTGAAGGTGTAGAGGCTGACCAGCCGGCCTTCCCGGCCATCTGCAGCGTCATAGCGAGCCCCATACGCGTCATACCAGGACATGTCGGTCATCTCCGGCTGCGGGACAGCGGTTGCGCCCAGCCCCAGATGGACCGGATGGCGGAACAGGCTGGCTTTGGTCATGACGCGCTCCATTGCCTCTCGGCCTGAGTGTCGCCATGGCTGAAGGGCCGGTCAAGTTCTGCTGCATCGACAGGGCCGCAACCGGGAGCTAAAGCGCGGGGCATGATGGATTTTCTGAGTGCCTATGGTCCCATGCTGATCGCGCTGGCGATTGCGGGCCTGTTTGCCGGCCTCGCCGCCGGCCTGTTCGGCATTGGCGGGGGCGTCGTCATTGTGCCGGTGCTGTTCTTCCTGCTTGATAGCCTCGGCTACACCGAGACAGCGATGCATGTGGCTGTCTCCACATCGCTGGCCACCATCATCCTCACCTCGATCCGCAGCGTGATGGCCCACCACAAGCGCGGCGCGGTCGACTGGCAGGTTATCCGCAGCTGGTCGCCCTGGATCGTGCTGGGCTCGGTCATCGGCATCCTGCTGGCAGGGTATTTCTCCAAACAGGTGATGCTCGGCATTTTCGGAACCGTCCTGATCCTGTTCGCCGCGCAATTCTATTTCGGCCGCCCTGGCTGGCGGCTTTCGGAAACGATGCCGGGCGGCATCGTGCGCGCCGCGATCGGCACCGTGAACGGCGCGCTCTCGTCCATCATGGGCATTGGCGGGGGCACGCTGGGCGTCACTCTGATGACGCTCTGCGCCATGCCGATGCACCGGGCGGTCGCGACGGCCGCTGGCTGGGGCGTTGCCATTGGCCTTCCTGGCGCGATTGCGGCGATGATCGTCGGCTGGGGACGGGACGGGTTGCCGCCCTTTTCGGCCGGCTTCGTCAACCTGCCCGCCTTTGCGCTGATTTCGGTGTTCACCGTGCTGATGGCCCCGGTGGGCGCCGCGCTGGCCCACAAGCTGAACGCGGACCGTCTGCGCCGCCTGTTCGGTATCCTGCTCGGCCTGGTCTCGCTGCGGATGCTCTGGCAGGCGCTCGGCCTCTAGCTCAACCGCGCCAGAAGCGCCCGGTCAGCACCACGAATACCGCCACAAATTCCAGACGGCCGAGCAGCATCGCCGCCGAGCAGACCCATTTGGCAAAATCCGTCACCGACGCAAAGTTGGAGGACGGGCCTACAATGGGACCAAGACCTGGCCCGACATTCGACACCATCGTGGCCGAGGCCGAAATCGCACTGAGGGCGTCGAGACCCGTAAATGAGAGCAGCGCGGCGACCACCATGAAGGTGGTGAGGTAGAGGAACATGAACACCATGACCGACTGGAGCGTTTCTTCGTCCACGGGCTTGCCGGCATAGCGCACCGGCGTGCGCCGGTGGGGCTGCACCATGCGTTGGGACCAGGCGATCAGCGCCTTGGCGGTGATCTCCAGCCGGAACATCTTCATGCCGCAGGAGGCAGACCCCGCGCAGCCCCCCATGAAGGTCGCCAGCAGGAACACAATGATCACCGGTTGTCCCCACGTATCATAGGCGGTCGAAGCATATCCTGTGCCCGTCATGACGGAGACAATGTTGAAGACAGTCTCGGTTGCGCCATGGAACAGGTGGTCGAAGATAGGCGGCTCAACCACTGCCTCATGCCAGATCAGGATCACGGCAGAGAAAAAGAAGAGCAGGCCGAAATAGAGGCGCGGCTGGGGATCACGCAGCATCGGGCTGATCCGTCCCTGAAGCACCAGCATCGTCAGGAGCGAGAATGGCAGGCCGGCCATCGCCATGAAGACGATCGCTGGCCCCATCGCCATCC
>JBKBRT010000019.1:0-23286 GCA_046291585.1 Hyphomonas sp. | reverse complement strand
TGGCTATCAGCCCTATGTCTAAGGCGTCATTTTGGCGGAGAAAGATGTGACATCCAGTCCCGGCACAATTCTGAGCGTTGAGGAAACGCTTAAGGCCATCCTGCCGGAAGGCAAGTTTGGCGGTGAGTTACCGCCTGTTGAGAAATGGAATCCCGAAGGGGCAAGGGATATCGGCATGGAAATCCGCGCCGATGGCAGTTGGTGGCATGAAGGGGGCGAGATCAAGCGCGACAGCCTCGTCAAACTCTTCGCCCGTATCCTGCGAAAAGATGCCGACGGGCAGACCTTCCTCGTCACGCCTTACGAGAAAGTGATCGTCAAGGTCGAAGACGCGCCCTTCCTGGCGGGCCGCCTCGATGTGCTGAGCACGCCCGGCCCGGATCAGGAAATCGGCTTCGTCACCACCGTGGGCGATGTCACCATCGCCGGGCCAGACCGGCCCATCCGCGTGGAGACAGACCCTGAAACCGGCGAGCCCTCGCCTTATGTTCTGGTGCGCGGCCGCCTGGAAGCCAAGCTCGCCCGGTCTGTCTTCTATGAACTGGTCGATCTGGCAGAGCCGGCGCCAAATGACAGCAATTTGCTCGGGGTCTGGAGCAAAGGGAGTTTCTTTCCGCTCGGACCTGTGGCTTGAGACCTGCCAATGGCCTGGCGAAACCTTGATGACTTTGTAGACCGGGTAACCGGGAAGCTCGACCCGCCTGTGGGGCAGGGTCGCCTTATGGATATGGGCGACATGGATTTCCTCACGCCGGAGGAAGTCGCCATCATCCGCCCGGCCGCGGTGCTCTTTGGCGTCATTCCCCGCAAGGAAGGCCCCACCGCGCTGCTCACCCTGCGTCCCATGACGATGGCAGACCATGCCGGCCAGGTTGCGCTGCCCGGCGGCAAGGTCGACCCCATTGATCTTGATGAAGTCGCCGCCGCCCTGCGCGAAGCCCATGAAGAGGTCGGCGCCCATCCCGATGATGTGGACGTGCTGGGCAAGGCGTCGCCCTATATCACCGGCACGCGCTACCGGATCACGCCGGTCGTCGGCCTGCTGCCGGCCGACTTCCAGCCCATTCCGGAACCGGGCGAAGTGGCGGCGGTCTTCGAGACCCCGCTTGAGCTTCTGATGAACCCGAAAAGCTACGTCACCGGCCAGGCCTTCTACAAAGGCGCTCACCGCGAATATTATGAAATGCCGTATAACGGCTATCGCATCTGGGGCGTCACCGCCGGCATTATCCGCCGCCTCTACCAGACGCTTTACGAAAGCGATTGAGCCATTCGGCCCCTTCAGGGTTTCTCAAAGGCTTTCAGGGCCCTATGTAAGGCCCAGTGTCAAAAGCAAGGAAAGCCCCGACATGGCCGGACGCCTCCTGTTTGAACTGTTCATATTCTCGCTGCCGTTCCTGGTGTTCGGCATTTACGCACTTGCGACCCGGTCCGCCGAGGATGCCGGGAAGCGCAAATGGCCGATCCAGATTCTCTTCATCATCGGCCTCGTTCTGGCGACCCTCGCCTGGTTCTTGCTGATCCTTCTGGAGCCGCGCGACCGCAATATGTGCGTCCAGCCCGCCCGCTATGAAAACGGCCAGCTGATCCCGGCGCAGAAATATCCGTGTGAGCGTCACACCGAAGACGTCGGCCTGCAGCGCGGACGCACGGCCCCGGCAGAGACCCCGGCGCAGGCGCCCGCCGATGACCCGACCTGACCGGATCACGGCCGACTGGCTCTCTGCGCCCGCCAGCCGGGCCGTCATGGCTGCGCTCGAAGCGGCGCGCCCGGGCAGTTCGCGCTATGTGGGTGGCTCGGTCCGCAACACCCTGCGCGGGGTGAAGGCGGATGATGTCGACATCGCCACCCAGCTTCGCCCGAAGGAAACCGTCGCGGCTCTGGAAGCAGCCTCGATCCGCGTCATCCCCACCGGCATCGAGCACGGGACCGTCACGGCTTTTCACAAAGGCGTGCCCATCGAAATCACGACGCTGCGCCGGGATGTCGAAACCGATGGCCGGCGTGCTGTTGTTGCCTTCACCGAGGACTGGGCCGAGGACGCCGCCCGCCGCGACTTCCGCATGAACGCCATCTATGCCGGGCCTGAGGGGGAGTTGTTTGAAGTCATCCTCGGCTCCATCGAAGACGCTCTGGCAGGCCGCGTCATCTTTATCGGGGACGGCGACCAGCGCCTGATCGAAGACTATCTGCGCATCCTGCGCTTCTACCGGTTCAATGCCTGGTATGGCGCGGGCATCGATGAGGCAGGGCAGGGCGCCTGCGCCCGCCAGCGGGAAGGTTTGAAAAAGATCGCCGCCGAGCGCATCTGGAAGGAGTTGAAGCGGACCCTCGCTGCGCCCGATCCGTCCGCCGCCCTGCGCGCCATGGAAGAAGCGGGGGTTCTTGAAGTCATCCTGCCTTCTGCTTCTGCCGCATTGCTTCCGGGCCTCAGCGCGATCGAAACCGCCAACACCCTGCCGCCTGATCCGATGCAGCGCCTCATGGCCCTGCTGCCCCGCCGCCAGCGCGATGTGGCAGAAGCGGCGAATGCCCTGCGTCTCTCCAATCAGGAGGCCGCCCGTCTGCAAGCCTGGGCAGATCCCGCCCTGGGTCATGTGCTTGGCTTTGGCCCGGTGGCGCGGCGCGAAGGCTTTTACCGGTTTGGCCCGCAGGCCGTCCTCGACCGCGCGCTCATCGAAGCCGCCAGCGGGGGGGAGGGCTCGCTCGCCCCTGTCCTGCAGGACAAGGCCGGCTGGATGCGCCCGGTTTTCCCGGTTGGCGGCGACGACGCGCTGGCCGCCGGGCTCAAAGGCCCTGAGATCGGCAAGCGTCTCCACACGCTGGAACAGGCCTGGATCGCATCGGACTTTCGCCTGTCCCGGGATGACCTGATCTCGCGTCTGAAGTGACCCGAACCTGGCCGGAAGTGTCCGGGTTTTGGCCGCTTCTGTCCGCTTTTGTCCGGAAAATGACGGCTGCCAGCGTCCTTGGTTCCCAGAATTGTGTCCCCATGTTATAACGAATGTTATTCCATCAGGAGGCCCCCATGACCAAGCTGAAAATCCGCAAGATCGGCAATTCCCTCGGTGTTGTGCTGCCCAAGGATGTCATTGATCAGCTCAAGGTGACGGAAGGCGACACGCTCGACGTGCTGCCCACGGAGACTGGTGTCACGCTTTCGGTTTCCGATGAGGAGGTCGACAAGCTGATGCAGATGGCCGAGCGCATCATGGATGAAAACCGCGAGGTCCTGCGGGCGCTCGCGAAATGAGTGAGCCCGTCTGGCTGCCGCTGGAACTGCTGATACGCTTACACGACCGTCAGATTGAGCTGCATGGCGGGCTGCCGGGCACGCGCGATCCGGGGCTGCTGGAAAGCGCCGTCGCCCGGCCACTCAACGCCTGGTCCTATGGCGAGACAGACCTTTTCACGCTTGCCTCGCTCTATGCCGGCGGCCTCATCAAGAACCATCCGTTCCTGGATGGCAACAAGCGCATCGGCTTCCTCGCTGCGCTCCTCTTTCTTGAGGGCAATGGCTGGAAAATGGCCGCGCCTATGGCAGTGCGCCTGGCCTTCACCCTCCAGCTTGCCGCCAGCGAACTCACCGAAGCCGACTACGCCGCCTGGCTCCGCCGATCCTGCGAAAAACTCTGATATATCAAGGCCATTTCACGATGGGGGGCATCGAGGAGAGAATGCTCTCGATGTTCCCGCCGGTCTTCAGGCCGAAGGTCGTGCCGCGGTCATAGAGAAGATTGTATTCCACATACCGCCCCCTCTGGATCAGCTGCGCCTCGCGCTCCGCCGCGCTCCAGGGCTCGATCATGCGCCGGCGCACAAGACCCGGATATATATCGGCAAATTTCCGGCCCACTTCCTGGGTGAAGGCAAAATCGGCTTCCCAGTCGCCGGAATTGAACCGGTCATAGAAGATGCCGCCCGTGCCTCTTGGCTCATTGCGATGAGGCAGGTGGAAGTAAGTCTCGCAATAGTCTTTCATCTGCGCATAGTCGGCAGCCGGGTGCGTATCACAGGCCGCGCGCATAGCCGCATGAAAATCCATTGTATCTTCAAAGCTCTGGTCGCGCTGATAAGCGAGCAGGGGGGTAAGGTCGCCGCCGCCACCGAACCAGGCCTCGCTGGTCACCAGCATCCGCGTGTTCATGTGCGCAGCCGGTACGCGCGGATTCAGAGGGTGGGCGATGAGGGAAATGCCGCTCGCCCAGAAATGGCCGCCGGATTTGTCGGCCCCGGGAATTTGCGCGGCGAACGCTTCTGAAAACGTCCCATGCACTTCGGAAAAGTGAACCCCCACTTTCTCGAACACCTTGCCGGGCATCAGGCCCATCCGCCCGCCGCCGAGATCTTCGGCGCCATCGCCCCGGCGCCACTCCTTCAGCGCGAATCGCCCGGCCTCGCCGCGGTAAAGCGGGGCGTCTGCGGCGTCTTCGATTGCCTCGAACCGGGCAATGATATCTTCCTGAAGCGCGCGGAACCAGGCGCTTGCCCGGGTCTTGCGGGCTTTGAAGTCGGTTGTGTCTGTCTCTGTCATCATGTGACACTGTTGCGCTGTGGGCATTTGCCTCGCAAGTCCCCTGTTGTCACAGGGCCGGATCAGCGGTAACGCCGTCAACCAACTGGGGGCAGGACGCGCAAGTTTCTGCCGCGCCCCGCGCCTACTTGCCGCAATGTGCGGCCCGCGCAGCTTTAGTAAAGACAGCGGCTAACGCCACGCACCAGGGACGGATAGACACGTGACGACAGAGACCCACGCCGAGGCGGTCGATGAAGACCGCCGCAACTTTATTCACATCGCCACAAGCACCGTCGCGCTCGGCGGCGTTGCCATGTTCGCCTGGACCCTCGTGGACCAGTGGAATCCGGCCGCCGACACGCGCGCTGCTTCGGCCCTGGACGTCGATGTTTCCAAGGTTCCACTGGGCGGCGAGATTCGCATCCTGATCGGCGGCAAGCCGTTCTTCGTGCGTCACCGCACCCCGGCCGAAATCTCGGCTGCCGAATCGGTCAACATTTCGATCCTTCCGGACCCGGAGAGCGACGAAGCCCGCCTTCGCCCGAAGGCGGATGGCTCGCTCAACAAGGCGATTCTCGTCACGTCGGGCTCCTGCACTCACCTTGGTTGCGTGCCGGTCGGGCCCTCTCAGGGCAATACCGGTGACTATGGCGGCTGGTACTGCCCCTGCCACGGGTCGCACTACGATACGTCAGGCCGTATTCGCAAAGGTCCGGCGCCGACCAACCTTCCCGTTCCAAACTATCGCTGGGTCTCTGACTCGGTCGTCAACATCTCCCTCTGAGAAGGACACCTTTAGATGAGCGGACATGAATCCAAATACACGCCGAACTCTGCCTTTGAGCGCTGGCTAGACACCCGTCTCCCGATCATTCGCTTTGCGAATGACACGATGATCACCTTTCCGACGCCGAAAAACCTGAACTACTGGTACATTTTCGGCGGCGTGCTGGCCGTCTGCCTGGTCATCCAGATCATCACCGGCGTGATCCTGGCCATGCACTATGAAGCCAGTGTCGACGGCGCCTTCGCCTCGGTCGAGCGCATCATGCGCGACGTGCCTTATGGCTGGCTGCTGCGCTACATCCACGCCAACGGCGCCTCGATGTTCTTCCTGGCTGTCTATCTCCACATGTTCCGCGGCCTCTATTACGGGTCCTATAAGGCCCCGCGCGAAGTGCTCTGGATCATCGGCTGCGTGATCTATCTTCTGATGATGGCAACAGCCTTCCTCGGCTACATGCTGCCCTGGGGTCAGATGTCCTATCACGGCTCGAACGTGATCACCGGCCTCTTCGGCGCGATCCCGCTGGTCGGCGAGAGCATCCAGATTTGGCTGATGGGCGGACCTTCGATCGGCAACCAGACGCTCCAGCGCTTCTTCTCGCTGCACTATCTATTGCCGTTCATGATTGCGGGCGCTGTCGTGCTGCACGTCTGGGCGCTTCACGTTCCGGGTAATACCAACCCGACCGGCGTTGAAGTGAAGGATGTCGAGAAAGACACCGTGCCCTTCCACCCGTATTACACGGTGAAAGATGCCTTCGGCATCGTGGTCTTCCTGATCATGTTCGCGGTGTTCGTTTTCTATGCGCCCGGCGTTCTGGGCCATGCTGACAACTACATCGAGGCCAACGCCCTGGTGACCCCGGCCCACATCGTGCCGGAATGGTATCTCCTGCCATTCTACGCGATCCTGCGCGCCATCACC
Source organism: Hyphomonas sp. (assembly GCA_046291585.1). Taxonomy (GTDB): domain Bacteria; phylum Pseudomonadota; class Alphaproteobacteria; order Caulobacterales; family Hyphomonadaceae; genus Hyphomonas. Next base: position 17,058 of record JBKBRT010000019.1, on the reverse strand, counting down.
TTCGACCTCGGCCCGATCGATGCCAAACTGCTGGGCGTGATCTTCATGTTCGCCGCCATTGCCGTGCTCTTCGTGCTGCCCTGGCTCGACACGTCGAAGGTCAAGTCGATGCGCTACCGCCCGGTGGCCCGTCAGTTCTTCTTCGGCTTTGTGGTCGTCTGCTTCCTGCTCGGCTGGTGCGGTGCGGCCAATCCGGACGATGCCGTTATCCCGGCGCTGCAGGGTGAGCCAAGCCTCGTGGTCAGCTATACGGTTGATGGCACACCCGCCTCATCCACCTACAATGGCGGCGACGAAGCGTTTGCTCAGGCTCAGTCCTTCATGGCAAGCCTGCCGGCGGGCGCCAATCCGAGCCTCTCGGCGGTTCCGGCACCGACCTTCGCGTTCCGTCACCTGTCGCTGATTCTGACATTCCTGTACTTCGGCTACTTTGCGGCCCTGTTCTTCATCGGCCTGACCGAGAAGCCGAAGGCGTTGCCGGAATCGATCCATAAATCCGTGCTGAAGCGTAAGCCCAAGGATACGGGCAACGCAGTGCCGGCTGAGTAAGATGCAAGCTGGGGAAAGAACGAACATGAAAACCTTCCGCATCCTCGCTGCTGGCCTGGCAAGCCTGGCTTTTGCAGGCCTCGCTTTTGCTGCGGGCGACTCCAAGCACCCCGATGGCCCCGAAGCCGGTTGGCCTTTTGAGGGCGTGACCGGTCAGTATGACAAGGCGTCGGTCCAGCGCGGCTATCAGGTCTACAAGCAGGTCTGTTCCAGCTGCCACGGCATGAAACTGCTGAGCTATCGAAACCTCGGTGAGCCCGGTGGCCCGTTTTATGATCCGGCCTATCCCAACCCGAACGACAATCCGTTCGTGAAGGCATTGGCGGCTGAGAACGAAGTCATGAATGCTGAGCCCAACGAAGCGGGCGAGTATGATTTCCGCCCGGCGATGCCGGCAGACCGTTTCCGCAGTCCGTTCCCGAACGATGCGGTGGCCCGCGCGGCCAATGGCGGCGCCCTGCCGCCCGACTTTTCGGTTATCGTCAAGGCTCGCCACTATGGCGCAGACTATATCTACAACCTGATGACGGGCTATCCGGACTTCTCGCTGTATGAAGACCGGGTTTTCGAAGAAAACGGCGAGACTGTTTATCAGACGGTCATCGACATGGCCAAATTCGAGAAGCTCGGGAAGTACAAGCCTGATCACGGTCCAGCGCTTCTGATCCAGCCGGCCGGTCAGTATTACAACCCCTACATGGCGGGCGACACGACACCGAACTTCCTGGGTGATCCGCGTCACGCGCCTCCGGGTGGTTTCCTGGCGATGGGGCCACAGTTGACAGACGGCCGTGTCGAATACACGGACGGCACCGAAGCCACAGTCAGCCAGATGGCCTATGATGTTGCGCAATTCCTCGCATGGGCGTCTGAGCCCAAGATGGAAGTGCGCAAGCGCACGGGCCTCGCCACCATGGCCTTCCTGCTGATCCTCACGACGCTGCTGTGGTTCTCCTACAAGCAGATCTGGCGGAAGGTTGAGCACTAGTCTCTCCCTCGCAGCATGAACCCATTGATAGCCATCCGCAGGGCCACCCCTTCGGATGGCTTTCTCGTTGAGGGGCTGACGCGGCGCATCTGGACAGGCCGGGTCTCGGCCGAATCCACCGTGTTCGGCGAAACGCCCGAAACCGTTGCCGCCCAGATCGGGAAGGGCGGCGCAGTCATACTTGAGATTGAGGGCGTGCCCGCCGGTTCCGGCCGCTGGGTCGCGGTGCCCGGCCTGCAGGAGCAGGGGCGCTGGATGGAAGTCAAACGCATCGGCGTCCTGCCGGCTTTCACCGGGCGGGGCTTTGGCGCGCAGATCCTTGAAGCGCTGGAGGCGATGGGCCGGGAGCAAGGGGTTGCGGGCGCCCAACTTGCCATCCGCACGGATCAGCCGCGCCTCATCGACTTCTATGCCGGCCTTGGCTACGTCCTTGCCCAGGATGTTGAGCTGGCCACGCCAAATCCGCGCTCGCCACCGCCCATCGGCATGCGCAAAAAGTTTTGAGGGCGAACATGGGAGTCAACATGAGCGGCTGGAAACTCGGAATCATCGGCGGCTCCGGCCTCTATGCCCTGGACGGTCTGGAGGATCGGCGTGAGCAGATGCTGAACACGCCTTGGGGCGCCCCCTCTGACAGCCTCGTCTCCGGCCGCATCGGTGAGGTTGAGCTCGTCTTCCTTCCCCGCCACGGCAAGGGCCACCGCCTCACACCGACAGTCGTCCCTTACCGCGCCAACATCGCCGCTCTGAAGATGGCGGGTGTCACTGATGTCCTGTCCATCTCCGCCTGCGGCTCGCTGCAGGAGCAATACGCGCCCGGGGATGTCGTCGCCGCCGACCAGTTTATCGACCGGACCGTCTCGCGGGAGACAACCTTCTTCGGCGCAGGCCTCGTTGGCCATGTCTCGATGGCGCAGCCCGTCTGTGCCCGCCTCTCGGCGCTCGCGGCCGATGCAATGGAAGCGGCTGGCGGCAAGGTCCATCGCGGCGGCGCATACCTTGCCATGGAAGGCCCGCAATTCTCGTCGCTGGCTGAAAGCCGCCTCTACCGGCAATGGGGCTGTGACGTGATCGGCATGACCAACATGCCCGAAGCCAAGCTCGCCCGGGAAGCAGAGCTGCCCTACGCCACGCTCGCCATGGTCACCGACTATGACTGCTGGCGCGCGGATACCGAGGCTGTGACGGTTACCAATGTGCTCGAAATCATGGCGCAGAATACCGCCCTTGCCCGCCGCGCCATTGTTCAGCTTGCCCACAGCCTGAGCGGTACGCCACGTACGCCATCCCCTCAGGGCATCGAGACCTGCCTCGACTTCGCGCTCATCACCGCGCCGGAGCTACGCGATCCTGTCATGATTGATAAGCTGGGGGCGATTGCAGGGCGTGCGCTCGGCGTTTAGAGTTTGGTAACGCTGGGCGTTTGCCCGGCGGGGGGCTGGCGCGTTTCGGGTCCAGCCTTGAGGGGGACTCAGAATGAGCGAAGCACAATTTCAAACCTTTCTGACCGGCGGCCTGGCGCTGCTGATCGCGTTGATGACGGTGGTGGCCTGGAATCTCTGGCGCATGCGTCAGGAAGCGACGGCTGGGGCCGCCTCTGCGCTCGCTGGAGTCGGCCATGAGTTGCGCGTCAACCTGCAACGGATGATCAGCGAGCTCTCGCAGGTCGCGCACCATCCGGGGATCGGCCCGGATGTGATCCTGCCGATCCGCAGCCCCCAACTGGACGGCGTCAACCGGTCGCTGATCAACACAAACCGCAATGGCATCGCCGTTCTGGGCAACACCTATCAGGAAATCGAGGCCCGCAAGCTCGGCCTGCGTGCCATCCTTGCCCAGGGCAGGGCGCCGGAAACAGAGCTGGACGACGCAATGGATGCGGCCATCAACGGCATCGCCGCGCTTTACATTTGGGAAGTGCACAAGGGCGCGCTGCCCGCAGATATTGGCCGCGTGCGCAGCTGGTCTGTGCGCGACTGGATGAAGGAAAAGAATTTCCGCGCGGAAGCTTTTCCGGGGATGCATCTGCGCGATGAAGTGGTCGAGCGGCTGCGCCTTTATGGGCTTGAACTCACACCGCGGCCACTGACCCATACTGCGTGGGAATACTATTCCATGCAATATGACAGGCACGCGGATACGCAGGGCCCGCTCGGCCGCCGGCGCGTTGAGAAGGAAAAGCCCGAAGGCAGAGGTGGTCTTTTCGGATTTGGACGCAAAAAGGAAGAGGTCGACCCTACCGAAGAAGAGGCTGCGCTCGATGATCCTGCCTACAGCGCCGAGTATCAGGAAGAGCGCTACCCCGATGAGGCAGAAGCTTACGCGCCTGTCGTGCCGGAAGAAACCAATGCGGAAAGCGAGTTTGAAGAGTCTACAGAAGACGAAAGCTATTCCCGTGAAGATACCGATCCTCCGCGTACCAACTAGGGTTTCTGCGCCGCTTCTGGGCGCTGTCTGTCTCGCCCTCGCGGCCTGCGCATCAACCGGCATAAGCCCGGCAGAGGAGGCCGCTGAAGAGGCTGCGATCCTCAGTTTGCTGAATGCCCAGGATGTCGCGTGGAACGATGGTGATATCGAAGGCTTCATGGCCGGCTACTGGCGCTCGGGCGACCTGCGGTTTGCCTCGGGGGGCAATGTCACACGCGGCTGGGATCAGACGCTCGCCCGATACAGGGCGCGCTACGGCACCGGCGCGGAAATGGGCACTCTGACGACCTCCGATCATGAGATCACTATCCTTTCACCCACCGCGGCCATCGCGCATGGCAGATGGCAGCTCGACTGGCAGGGGCGCCAGCCCTGGGGTCTCTACACGCTTGTGTTGCGCAAAGTGGAGGGTGATTGGCGAATTGTCTCGGACACGACAACCGCTGCTGAATAGGCCTGAAAAAACAATAAGTCCCACCTGTGTCAGAGTTCCAAACATTATTCACGCATGGGGACACTCTCTTGGGCGGTCTGATTAAGGGGCCGGCAGGAGAACAGTGTCGATGGCATGAATCACGCCATTCGACGCTACGATATCGGGAAGCCTCACGGAGGCGTTATTGACGCGGACCCCGGAAATCGGATCAGACGCATCAATAGCCAGAGGTCCGTTCAGGGTCTGGGCGGTCAATTGTTGCCCTTGCAAATCTGCGGTCATCAGCTTTTCGCCGGAGATGACATGCATCTTGATCAGGGTAATGAGTTGATCACGGTTTTCCGGCGCCATTAACTGATCCATCGTTCCGGCGGGCGTTCTCGCAAAGGCCGAGTCGGTGGGGGCAAACACCGTGTACGGCCCCTCTGCCTTCAGCTCGCTGTCGATACCTGTTGCCTCGGCAGCAGCCAGAAGCGTGGTGAAGGCGCCGGTGCTTGCAGCTGCTTCAACGAGATCGGTTTCGCCCTAGCCTGCCGCTCCGGTCCAATATTGCGCATTATGAATGAGATTTTCAGAAAAATTACCGCCCCCGGCGGCTGGCAATGCAATGAGGAGGGCGGCACTGGCCGCAGTGAGGATCATCTTCATGCGTTTTTCCTTCCCGGGCAAAGAGGAGGAGCCTGCTGCCCGTATCGCCTGATTGACGAATATCCGTGCGGATCGTTTCTCACCCTTGCCAAGGTTTAATGGCGATCGGCGGGTTCGCGGGTATCAGCCGGTTGGAAGCAGCAGCGTATCAATCGCCAGGATCACGCCATTGGATGCGCGGATATCCGGCCCGTCGACGGTAACAGCGTTCACCCAGACGCCGGTGGACGGATCGGTCCCGTCGATGGCAACCGGGCCATTCAGGGTCTCTGCCGTGAATTGCTGCCCGCTCGCCTTCTCTGCGGTGATCAGTTCACCCGAAACAACGTGCATGCCCAGGAGTGCGATGAGCTGGTCGCGATTCTCCGGCTTCATCAGCGTGTCCATGGCGCCGGGGGGCAGCTTCGCAAAAGCGGCGTCGGTAGGCGCAAAAATGGTGTAAGTGCCCGGTCCGCTCAATGCGGCGTCGACGCCAGCCGCTTCGATGGCGGAGAGAAGCGTTGAGAATTTGCCTGCTTCAGAGGCCTTATCCATCAGGGTTTCGGACGGGAGCGCGGCCACGGTTGCCACAGCGCGAGCCTGTCCCAGCCCGATGCCGGCATTCATGCTCCGCGAGCCCTCAGATTCGGCGAGGACGGGCAGGGCTATCATCAGCGCTGTCGAGGCAGCAGCGATCAGCGTTTTCATCGGTCAGTCCTCCGGCAGGCGCCATGTGGCAATCGTTTCGTTGAAGTTAAAACGGCTGCCCGAAAGATTCGTTCCCGGTACAATTCAAGATTCTCCCTTGAGGAGAACTCGCCGTTCCGTTAAGCGCCGGCCGCGAAAAAAAGCCCGGGCATTGCGGCCCGGGCAGAGTTCAAATGAGGAGGTTGGAAGGCTTCAGCGATCAGCTGGCGGGCAGCAACACGGCATCGATGACATGAATGATGCCATTTGAGGCCTTGATGTCGGCTGTGGTCACAGCTGCGCCATTGACGGTCACGCCATCGGTTCCGTCGATTGCGACAGTGCCATTGAGGGTTTCTGCGGTCATCGTCTTGCCGGCCAGATCCTTGGATTTCACTTTTCCGGCAATGACGTGCATTTTAAGGATACCCGCCAGAGCGTACTTGTTTTCTGGAAGAAGCAGGCTTTCCACCGTGCCTTCGGGCAGCTTCGCAAACGCTTCATCGGTCGGCGCAAATACGGTCAGCGGCCCTTCGCCCTTCAGCGCGTCAACCAGATCAGCGGCCTCTGCAGCAGCCAGCAGGGTGGTGAAGCTGCCGGCAGCAGCAGCAGTTTCAACAATATCGGTGGTGGGCTTCACATAGTCGCCCTTGGCATATTCGGCCTTGTTGCCGTCCTTGTGCTTGTCGCCGTGATGGCCAGCGGTTGCGGGGAGGGCGATCAGCAGCGCGGCGGCGGCCGCAGAAACGAGCATCTTCATGGGGGAGTCCTGTCTGTAAACTGGCGCTGGAGGGATATCCAACTGGTTTCGTATACGGCGGTGGATACAAAATGGGTCACTCCATGACTGATGTTTAATGATCCGGTATCGGGAACACCTGCCGCTGCTGGCCGTAGAAGTAGTATCCTTCACGGGCTTGTCAGAAACGCTCTCTGTCCAAAGCTCCGGAATGGCTGCTATAAACAAGGTTACTCATGAGCCTGTGGACCACCCTCCTCGAAAGCGGCCGGCGTCTGTTCGACCACGGACCTGACCCCGACCCCGCGCCGGGGCCAGACGCCTGCGCGCCCGATCCCAATGACATTGGCTTTACGGCGGCCGTCGTGGGCCTTGGGGCCAAGATGGCGATGGCAGACGGTCAAGTCACGGATCGAGAGATCATGGTCTTTGCCCGTGTCTTCCGCGCTCCGCCGGAGGAGGCGGAGAATGTCCGCCGGGTCTTCAATCTCGCGCGTCAGACCGTGAAGGGCTACGAATCTTACGCGCGCCGCATTGGCCGGCGCTACAGCCATCGGCCCTGCCTCCTCGAAGGCGTGCTGGATGGGTTGTTCCAGATTGCCGGGGCGGACGGCGTCATTACTCAGCCGGAGCTGCAATACCTGCGGACGGTGTCAGATGCCTTCGGCTTCAGCGAAGTGGCTTTCCGGCGTATCCGGGCCAGCCATTTGGGGCCAGACCGGGACGACCCCTATCACGTTCTCGGCGTGTCGCATGACGCTGAATTTACCGACATCCGGTCAGCCTATCGCCGCCTCATGGCCGATCACCACCCTGACCGGATCGTTCAGAAGGGGGCGCCGCGAGAGTTTGAAAGCAGTGTCCACGCCAAAGCTGCCGCAATAACGGCTGCCTACGCTCAGATCCGTGCAGAGCGTGGCCTGCTGGTGCGTCAGGATTAACCCTGCGTGCCGCTATTGGCATACAGATTGCCTCACCCGCGTTGACGCGTTGCCATCATCGCGCCATTTTAAGCGGTGAAAGTGAGATCCATGGTACACACACGCGCGCCTTCCGACCCTGTAACAAGTCTGATATCCGCCCTGCGGGCAGGCATTGCACTCATGGCCCAGCTGTTTGCGGGGCTGATGTTGATCCTGGTTGCCGGTCTCGTCGCGGTCGTTACCGCCGTGGCAGGTGTCACCTTGGCAGCTGTTGCGATCGCCATGCGTCTCTCTGCAAAGCGTCAGGCCGGCGCCGCGCGCCGCCCCGCTATGGCGGACGGTGCCATCACGCTGGAAGCCCGTCCCACACCGCGCGGCTGGACGGTCGAGTAGTAAAAACTCATTGACACCCTTTGGTGTCAATGAACTACTGTTTGTCTGACGTTTCGGAAAACGTGTTGATGAACGATCACGCTGAACAGGTAATTCTCGTTGACGAAGCGGACCGTGCCTTCAGCCCGGGCGCGAAACTGCATACTCATGAGCAGGGGCTGCTTCACCGCGCTTTTTCTGTCTTCGTATTCAACGCCTCCGGTGAGTGCCTCATTCAGAAGCGCGCCGCTCAAAAGTATCATTCGGCCGGTAAATGGGCCAACAGCTGCTGCGGCCATCCCAGACCGGGTGAGCCCACCGCCAAAGCTGCAGGCCGGAGGTTGGTGGAGGAAACGGGCCTCAAGGTGCCCTTGGTGTATGGCTTCAAGAGCCGGTACATCGCTAAGCTCGACAATCAGATGATCGAAAACGAGATACCGCATCTTTTCTTTGGCCGGACAAAAGACCGGCCTCGCCCGAACAAGGATGAAATCGAAGAAATTGACTGGGTAACACTCGATTTCCTCGAACAGGACACCCGGTCCAGGCCGGAGCGTTACGCGATCTGGCTCTGTCACTACGTAGATCGTCATGCGCCGGCGCTTCGTCTCTGGAGGGACCGGATTTAAATCGTCACGCAATTCTTGGCGCGTGATAGAAAAGCACTATTCTCATCAACAGTTGAGGAAGGCATAGGAGGAACTAATGCGCCTATCAATGCGTACGCTCGCAGCCCCGGTATTGGGTGGCGTGGCAATCATTCTAACAGCATGCGGTGGATCGGACTCCGGGAGTTCTGCGCCAACGCCGCCGCCCGCAGCCGCGCCGGCTGAAATGCCCTCTGCAGAGCCTGCGCCAGCTGAAACAGCGCCTGCAGAGCCAGCGGCAGCCGAGACACCCGCGCCGACAGAAACTGCAGCCCCAGCTGGTTCGGCCGCTACAGGATACGCCGCCTATACCGGCGACCCCGCGAAGGGCAAACGTGTGTTCGCGCAATGCATGACCTGCCATGCCGTCCAGGAGGGAAGGAACAATGTGGGTCCGTCTCTCTACCAGATCGTTGGCCGCGAATCGGGCGCTGTTACCGGGTTCAAATACTCGGCTGCCAACTCCGCCTCTGACGTGGTCTGGACGGAAGAAAATCTGTTTGCCTACCTGGAAAATCCGCAGGCTTACATTCCGGGCACCATCATGGTCTTCCCCGGGCTTCGCAGCCCTCAGGACCGTGCGGACGTGATTGCGTATCTGAAAAATCCGACCTGACACTCCGACATTTTCACGCCTCGACAAATTAAAGCCGCCTGATTGATCCCAGGCGGCTTTTATTGTCAGAAAAGTTGACATAGGGTAGTGTCAACTTGGGTTGACGTGAGGCGTGCTTGTGACTTTGTTTCCCTTCGCGGCGATCGTTGGCCAGCAAGCGCTTAAGGATGCGCTGATGATGGCGGCAATTGAGCCGTCGATTGGCGGCGTGCTGGCGCTTGGCGACCGGGGCACGGGTAAATCGACGGCTATCCGGGCGCTGGCCGAACTCCTTCCGCAAATTGAGGTTGTCAAAGGCTGCCGGTTCAACTGCCCGCCTGACGCGCGCGGAGGCATGTGCGAAGCCTGCTCAAAGCCGGGACATCACGAAACCCATACCGTTACAGCGCCGGTCGTGGACCTCCCGCTGGGGGCAACCGAGGATCGTGTCACCGGCGCTCTGGATCTGGAGAGGGCGTTGGCGCATGGCGAGAAACAGTTTGAGCCCGGCCTTCTGGCGCGCGCCCATCGAGGCTTTCTTTATATCGACGAAGTCAATCTGCTCGACGACCATCTGGTCGATCTTCTTCTTGATGTTGCCGCATCAGGAGAAAATGTCGTCGAGCGCGAAGGGCTGAGTGTCCGGCACCCGGCCCGGTTCGTTCTGGTCGGAAGCGGAAACCCGGAGGAGGGGGACCTTCGACCGCAATTGCTCGACAGGTTTGGACTTTGCGTGGATGTGCGCACCACATCAGCGCTTCAGGAGCGTATCGAGATCGTCCGCCGCCGTGACGCCTATGAGCGCAACCCTGACTGTTTCGTGGAAGACTGGGCTGACGCAACCGGCGATCTGCGCGGTCAGATCACACGGGCCCGCGCGCTCATGGGGCAAGTCGAGATGCCCGACGCGATCCTCGAGAAAGCGGTCGACCTGTGCTGCAGACTTGGCGCCGATGGTCTGAGGGGAGAGCTGACATTGCTCAGAGCTGCCCGCGCCCGCTCGGCGCTGAACGGGGAAGAAACAGTTACAGAAGAGACATTGCGAGCCGTCGCCGTTGCCGCGTTGCGTCACCGTCTGCGCAAGGATCCCCTGGACGATACGGATGCCGGCGTTCGTGTAGAGCGGGCAATCGCCGAAATTTTTGTCTCATGACCCTCTCCAGCGGCCCCAGCGAAACGACGGCCCTCTCCCGGGAAACTTTGGCTTTGCTGCAGGCCGAGATCACCCGCCGGGCGGATTTCATGCTGGCGCTGTCCGCGCTCCTGCCTGGCCGGCTCGGAGGACTGCTCGTTGAGGGCGCATCCCCCGACGCGGCGGCCCATATGACCCGCCAGCTGGCGGGTTGGACCCGGAAGAAAGCCCGCGCCCACCGCCTGCCGATCGGCATATCCGATGACGGACTTTCGGGCGGTCTTGACCTCGCGGCCACACTGGCAGCGGGCAGGCCTGTGTCTCAATCGGGCATTCTCGCGGCTGCCGATGGGGGGTGCCTGGTTGTGCCCATGGCAGAGCGGCTGCCCCGACGCACCGCGGCTCAGATTGCCCGCGCCCTGGACTGCGCTTCAGTATCCATTGAAAGGGACGGGGTTTCCTTCTGCGCCCCCACCCGGTTCGTTGTCATGTTGCTGGCTGACACGGCAAATGAAACAGAAGCCGTTCCCGACGTGTTGTCGGCCCGTATCGCGTTTCGTTTGCCCGGGGCTTTCCTGCCCTCGCACTGGACGTCCGTTTTGGACGAGGCCCGCCTCGACGGCGCGCGCGCGTTGATGGACGATGTGGAACTAGACGATCGCTATGTCGAAGCGATGGCAAGAGCATGTGACGATCTTGGCATCTCCAATCTGCGAGTTCTGGATTTTGTCTGCGCGACCATGCGGGGCCTAGCGGCCCTTGGCGGGGACCTGTGCGTCCAGGACGAACACGCTCAACTCGCGGCGAGCCTTGTTCTGGGGCCCCGCACGATGCCCGTTTCCAATGCAGAGGAGAGTGCTCCCCCGCCGCCTCCGCCAGAGTCCGATCAAACGGATACAGGCGGGGATGAAAAACCAATGGATGATCTTGCCGAACTCGTCGTCTCGTCGGCGCGATACACGGCCCGGATTGATGCGGAGGCAGACAGGAAAAAAATCCGGAGACGGATGAAGGGTGAGGTCGCAACAGGAAAATCTGGCGACCTTGTGGATTCTTGGCAGCGTGGCGCCCGGCTCGATTCGCGTCCCGGCGACCCCCGCCGTCAGGGCCGCCTCGATCTCATTGCGACCCTCCGGGCCGCAGCGCCCTGGCAAAAAATCAGGCCACAGAGGGAAGGGGGGGCGGCAATATCCATCCGCGCAGCCGACTTTCGTTTGAAGCGGTTCCGGCACAAGTCAGAAGCGGTTGTCATATTTGCAGTGGACGCCTCAGGCTCTGCAGCCATGAACCGGCTCGCAGACGCCAAAGGCGCAATCGAGTTCCTGCTGAGTGGATGTTATGCCCGGCGCGAATCCGTTGCGGTTCTGGCGTTCCGCCGACAGTCTGCCGACGTTCTGTTGCCCCCGACCCGGTCCCTGACACGCGTCAAACGATCTCTTGCCGGGCTGCCTGGAGGCGGTGGCACGCCCCTCGCGGCGGGAATTTCGGCGGCTCAGGCAATCGGCGAACAGGAACTGCGCCGCCGCCGCAGCCCCTACATTGTGTTCCTCTCCGATGGACAGGCCAATGTGGGGCTTGATGGGGCCGGAGGGCGGGAAAAAGCATGTGCCGATGCCAGTCAGATGGCGCGCCGCCTGAAGGGCGCGCACCTGCCGGTGCTGTTTCTAGATACATCGCGGCGCCCGAGCGCTGAAGCACGGCGCTTCAGCGAGGAAATGGGCGCGGTCTATCGGCCGCTGCCATTTGCGGACGGAAAAACAGTTTCCGACACCGTTCGCAGCGCATTGTTGAGTTGAGGGGATCGAGATGGCCCGGTCGCTCACTTGGGAAAAGGATGGGGCAAAATGGCCCAATCACCGGTTCAGCCATTTCGTGGAGGCAGGCGGATGCCGGTGGCATATACAGCGCGCCGGCAAAGGGCCTCGGATTCTGCTTCTCCATGGCACCGGCGCCTCGACCCATTCTTGGGCCGGTCTTTTTCCCAGGCTTTCGGCTCGATGCGATGTTTTGGCGCCGGATCTGCCCGGCCACGCGTTCACCACTCCCCTGGGGGCGGCAAACAGTTCATTGCCGCAAATGGCTGCGTCGCTCGATCAACTGCTTCGGGAAACAGGGTTTCAGCCTGATATTCTCATCGGCCATTCTGCCGGCGCAGCCATTGCAGTTCGCCTGGCTGCAGAGCGGAAAATTCGCCCGACGTGTATTGTGGCGATAAATGGCGCGCTCCGCCCGCTTGGCGGCATTGCGGGTCTCGCCGGCCCGGCGATCGCCAAGGCCATTACGATCAGCCCTCTGATGGTCATGGCAATTTCCCGCGGCGGCAACGACCGGGACCGCGTCGCCCGGCTCATACGCTCGACCGGGTCTGAACCGTCTGAACCTTACTTGAGCCTCTATACCCGCTTGTTTTCGACCCCCTCACATGTGCGCGGTACCCTTCGCATGATGGCAAGCTGGGATGTTTCCGGCATCCTCTCTGATCTTAAGAGATCGGGCTGTCCCTTGGTTCAGATCACGGCCGCGCGCGACCAGGCAGTCGCGCCAGCTGCGGCGGCTGAACTGGCGCGCCAGGAACTGCGTGCGAGTCATATCCCGCTTCCTCGCCTTGGGCATCTTGCGCATGAGGAAGATCCCGAGACTTTGAGCCAGACCATTCTGGCCGCAATTGATACGTGTGAATGTGAGGGGCGTAGGCAGCGCGCATGATCACCCTTCCGGAAAACCATGGCCAGCGCTTTCATCTCAGCAACGAGGTGCATGCCCGCCCTCCCGAACCGCTCAGCGGCGCGGTGAAACTCTCCTGCATCGCCCTGACGACCAGTTGGCCCTATTCCGACAAGGATCAGGTCGTCGTTGCGGAGCTAACCCGCCGGTATGGCGCCACTCCGCCGGGGCCGGGGGTTAAACATTATAGTGTCGATCTGAAGGACTTTCGCCTGATCTGGGAGCGCCATACGGAGTTTACCCGTTACACCTTCATTGTTCCGACCAAGAATGAGGACCCATTTTCTCCCTCAGCCATCAGCTTCGCGCCGCCGGACTGGATTGCGGCCCTGCCGGGAGAGCTGATCGTGGCGACCCATGCGGCTCTTGTTCCGGTGAGCGGGGAGATGCCCGCGCCGAGCGTGACGTCGGATCAGTATTTCAGTGGAAATGCCTTGATCGGCGCTGCAATCGCAGGCGACGCGGGAACAACGATAACAGACTTCCGTTTGCATGCAGATGGATTTTCCCGGTTTCTGCTGCTCAACCGGACCATGACGCCCTGGCATGCCGGGCGCATCGTGCAGCGACTGCTTGAAATCGAAACGTATCGAATCATGGCGCTGCTGGCTTTGCCGGTTGCCCAGTCGCTGGTGCCGAAGCTCTCAGCTTGGGAAGCTGAGCTTTCAGAGATCACCGAGGCGATGACGCGCGAGGAAGTTGATGACGAAGCAAAACTGCTCAATCGCCTCACTGCCCTGGAAGCGGCGATAGAGAAAAGCCATACACAGACCCAGTTCAGATTTGGCGCCGCAGCCGCTTATTATGCGCTCGTCCAGCGCCGGATTGGAGAATTGCGGGAAGTGCGGCTGTCAGACATGCAGACCTTCCATGAATTTACTCAGCGTCGGTTGGCGCCGGCGATGGAGACGTGCATTTCCATTTCAAGCCGGCAATCGGCACTTTCTGAACGTGTGGACCGCGCAGCCCAGCTGCTGTCAGCCAAAGTGGACAAGGCACTGCAGCTCCAGAACCGTCAGATTCTGGAGAGCATGAACACCCGCGCGGAGCTGCAGTTGCGGCTGCAGCAGACAGTTGAAGGGCTCTCGATTGCCGCCATCACTTATTACATGGTCGGCGTTGTCGGCTATTTTGCGGGCGGGCTGGCCGCGATCGGAATTGCGATTGATCCGAAATTTGCCATGGGGCTTGCTGTTCCCGTAGCGCTTGGCATGGCGATCTATGGCGTCTGGCGGAGCCGCCAGGAAATGGCCGACGGTGACCGCAAAAAAACTCCAACAACGCCCCTGTAAACTCCAAGAAAGCTCCAATGGACGGTTCAGATTTTCCCCGCTTCGCAAACGTGCAGACCTCTGCTCCGAAGGTGATTGTTATTGGCAGTGGCTTTGGCGGTCTGGCAGCGGCGGTGCGCCTGGCGAGTAAAGGCTATGCGGTGACGGTCCTTGAACGACTTGGCGCGCCGGGCGGGCGGGCGTCGGTCTACAAGCAGGACGGGTTCACTTTCGATGCCGGACCGACAATCATCACCGCGCCTTTCATGCTGGAAGACCTCTGGGCTTCGGCGGGGGCGACCCTCGCCGATGATGTTACCATCCGCCCATGTGATCCCTTCTACACGATCAGATTTGATGACGGCGAGGTATTCCGGTACAGCGGCGATCCCGAGACCATGCGGGCGGAAGTGGCGCGTATATCCCCGGAGGATGTCCAGGGCTATGAACGGTTCCTGGAGAAAAGTTCCGGCATTTATTCGGTCGCTTTCGAAGAGCTCGCTGACAAACCTTTCCATTCCATACCCTTCACCGCAAGCGCTATGGCTGACTTGGTCAGGCTTGAAGGGTATCGGTCCGTTTACGGAATGGTATCGAAGTTTTTCCGCCACCCGCATCTCAGAACGGTCTTCAGCTACCATCCTCTTCTTGTCGGCGGAAACCCATTCACGACAACAGCCTATTACTGCCTGATCGCTCATCTGGAACGCCGCTTTGGTGTTCACTATGCTGACGGAGGCATGGGCCGTTTGGTGCAGGGGCTTGTCCGGGTCCTAGAGGCCAACGGGGGCCGGGTGCGCTGCGATGCCGAGGTGGCTACCATCCTGACGGATCAAGGTCGCGTCTGCGGTGTGGAGCTGGCTGGCGGAGAGCGGCTGGAAGCGGACATTGTGGTTTCCAATGCTGACCCGGGCTGGACCTATGGGCGGCTGATGGGGAAGGTGCCCCGCAAGCGCTGGACAGATAAAAAGATCGCTGCTGCCGATTATTCCATGGGTCTCTTTGTCTGGTATTTCGGAACGCGGCGCCGTTTCGAGACGGTTGAGCACCATACTATCTTGATGGGGCCGCGTTATCGGGGGCTTCTGGACGACATCTTTGTTCGCAAAACGCTCGCGGAGGATTGCAGTCTCTATCTTCACCGCCCGACAGCGAGCGACCCCACATTGGCCCCGCCCGGCTGCGACGCCTTTTATGTGCTGAGCCCGGTTCCAAATCTTGCATCGGGTACAGATTGGCGGGAAGCGGGCGAGGCCTATCGGGCTAGGGTTCAGCGCCGGCTTGAAGAAACAGTCCTGCCAGGGCTCGGAGATGAGATTGTGACGTCATCCTTCGTGACGCCGGCAGATTTTGAAACACGGTATCTCTCGCCGCTCGGCGCGGGTTTTTCTCTGGAGCCGAAACTTTTCCAGAGTGCTTGGTTTCGTCCGCACAATCTCAGTGAAGAAGCAGCCGGGCTTTATCTGGTCGGGGCCGGTACGCATCCGGGCGCGGGTTTGCCCGGCGTACTTTCCTCCGCAAAGATTGTCGCAGATCTCTTGCCTGATGCAGTCGCCTATCGAGCCGCCGCGGGAGTATCCGTATCCTGACAGATCGCGTCTGCTGCCAGCATGCCGGAGATCAGTGCCATGGGCACACCCGCGCCAGGGTGGGACGAGCCGCCCGCCAGATAAAGGCCACGAATCGCGGAGCGCGCCCCGGGCCGTTTGAAGCTGTCAAACGGACCATGATTGACGGCGCCGTAAAGCGCGCCGCCCGCCCCTGGAAAAGCCTGCTCGAAATCTGACGGGCCGGTCAGATGTGATGTTTCTGTCTCAAACTTTGCGTGGAGGCCATATTGCGCAAGCTGGTCTGACAGCCACCCGCGATACCGGGCTCTGTCGAGCCAAGGGTCGTCCCGGTCTCCGTCGGCCGGTGCATTTACAAGGCAGAAAAGGCGTTCGCGCCCGGAAAAATCCGCGTCAACACGATCCTCCGCGCAGATATACACTGTTGGGCTGGCCGCAATTTTGCGGCGCTCGAAGATCGCGTTGAATTCGCCGGGATAGTCGTTGCCAAAAAAAACGTTGTGATAGTCCAGCGCAAATCCGCTCGTCCGGGTGTGGGCGCAGACGGTGACGGCTGACAGCGACCGTCTGTTTCTGGCGAGGGGAGGGGCCGCCTTTCGGACTGCGTCTCCAAGCAAAGAGGCGCTCAAGGCGGCCGCATCTCCGTTGAACACCACAAGATCAGCCAAAAGAGTATCGCCGTTCTCCAGCTCCACCCCGGTCGCCCGGCCATTGCGCGTTAGGATCCGGCGAACACCGGTATTGGGCCGGAACACTGTCCCCAGCCGTTCAGCGGCGGTGAGCAGCGCGCCCGCCAGGGCTGGCATTCCGCCGCGTACAATCGAAACCCCTTCTTGTTCCACCCGGCTGATGACCATGAGCGTGGCTGGCGCCAGATAGGGCGAGGATCCAACATAGGTGGCGTATCGGCCAAACAGCTGGACCAATTTCGGCTCGCGGAAAAATGTGCCCAGTTCGCTCGCCAGGCGCCCGAACGGCCGGGTCGCCAGCAGCGCGCCCGGATTGGTGAGTCCCATACGGCGCGCAAGGGTTACGGGGTCTGGTTTGGAAGCCAGCATGAAACTGTCTCTGAGATTATCCGTCATAGTACGGATAGTCTTGGAGTACCTGCTGAAACCCTCGGCTTCCCTTCGGCCAAACTGCTCCTTGATCGCCTCATAGGACCGATCAGAGTCGCGATAGAGATCGAGGATTGTGCCATCCAGCCAGGCATGCCGGGCGAGCTTGTCGCACGGTTGAAAAAGCCCCGATTTGGGAAGTTCACCGCCGCCCTCCTTCAGGAGGTTCTCCGCAATGCTTTGCCAGGTGCATACGGTCGGACCATTGGAAATTTCGACATCGCCGATACGGACGCGGCGCATCTTTCCACCGGC
>JBKBRT010000229.1:0-4550 GCA_046291585.1 Hyphomonas sp. | reverse complement strand
GAACAGCTCCTCGTCGAAGTCCGGGAGAAAGTTGCATGAGCCAGGAAAGCGGCATGCAAAGCGGCGTGCCCGGCGCGGACGCCCTGCGCGCCCTTCTCGGCCTGCAAACCCAGCTTGAGGGCGCCGTCACGGACAAGGAATGGTCCGCTGCCGCCGGCATGATCGTCAAGAAGCTGCTCCTCTCGGCCGGCCAGACGCCAGACAGCCTCGCCCTCATCAAGGCGTCCGTCGGCGACGAGATCTTCGCCGCGCAGCTGAAATCCCTGACGCACCACCAGGCCCGCCAGCTCGCCCGCCGCCTCGACAAGCGCGTGCCAGACTTTGAAGTCTCCACCGCCTCGGCCGCCGTCGCGCACACCCGCAAACTGCTCGCCGCCGTCAAGCTGCCAGAACCCGAGATTGCGCCGGAGCCTCAGCCGGAAGCCATCGATACTGTCGAAACCGTCAGCGTCGAAACGGCCCCCCCGGCCGAGCCGACCGCAGACGCCCCCGACGAGAAGCCCGAAGAGAAAAAAGACCCCTGGGGCGCCGCCCCCGTCTCCCTCTCCGAAGCCCCCGAAGCTGAAGCCGAACAAGAAACCACCGACACCGACTCCAGCCCGCCCCCACCGCCGCCCGCGGGCAGCACCTATTTCGGCCGCCGCTCCTTCCGCACCTGAGCAAAGCGCCACAACGCCCCTTACCCCTCTCCCGCTTGCGGGAGAGGGGGGACCCATTGCGCAGCAATGGGAGGTGAACGCCGCCCGCAGGGCGTAAAACATTTCCCCTTTCGTCACCCCCCCAATCGCAATGCGATTGCTGATCCTCATGACCCCCCTGAACAGGGGCGCCCCCTCCCCGCAAAATTCCCCCACAGTCCGGCGCACACCCCTCCTCCCTCCAGCCGGAGCCTGCCCCCATGCGCCTACCCCTCCTCGCCGCAGCCGCCGCCACTGCCGCCTTCTTCCTCCTCGCCGCCCCCGCCAGCGCCCAGACCGAGTCAGAGCCCGCCTGCAATGCCGGCGACGCTGAAGCTTGCTTCTACACCGGCGCCGAATACGCCCAGGGCATCGGCGTGCCCGAGGACAAGCAGAAAGCCGTCACCTTCTTCCTCAAGGCCTGCGATGGCGGCGTCCCCGATGGCTGCTCCACCTCCGGCGTCATGATCCGTGCGGGCGAAGGCAATCTCGAAAAGAACGTCGTCAAGGGCGTCGAATATCAGGAGCGCGCCTGCGCCATGGGCCATGTCGATGGCTGCGAATGGGCGCTCGGCAACCGCATCAGCGCCACCTCCGAAGCTTACGACCCGAAGAAAGCCATCACCACAGCCAGAGCAGGCTGCGAAGCGGGCGTTGAGAAAGCCTGCAGCTGGGGCCGCAGCTGGTCCTGGGATGGCAGCAAGGGCAAATACCCCGACATGATCAACATGATCGATGCGGGCTGGTTTGCGCAGCGCGATTGCGCCAAGGGCGACATCATGGGCTGCTACATTGCCGAGCAGGCCTATGCCAATCCGGAATCGATCGCCTTCGACGCCGCCAAGGGCCTGAAATACTCCCTCATCAACTGCAACGAAAAAGCCAATGAAGGCAGCTGCCGCAATGTCGGCGGGGTGTATCTCGATATCGGCGAAGAAAAGCTGGGTGCGGAATATATGCGCAAGGCCTGCGGCATGGGCCATGAGGAAGGCTGCCGCGTCGCGGCCGACTGGGAACGCTACTTCGCCGAAGTCGCTGCCCGCGACGCCCGCATCGCCGCCCGCAACAAGATCATCAACGATCTCGTCTCCGCAGGCCGTTATGGCGACGCGGTCTCAGCCGGGCTCCACCAGATCGGCACCAAGGAACACGCCGAGAAAGCCGCGCTCGCTGCCCGCTCGGCCGGCGCCATGGGCCAGGTCCAGACCGCTGACCTCTACGCCCTCGCGCTATGGTTCCCCTCCGGCCCCGTCCGCGCCGCGGCGGATGCTGAAATGTCCGCCCGCGGAACAGGCCTGGAAGGCACCTTCGGCACCGGCACCAATGAACCCGGCATGGCCGACGCCCGCTGGAAAGATCTCTACGGCGGCTCCGCCCCCCGCTACTCCTCCGGCAGCTCTTCGCCCAGCGCCCCGCAATCCAGCGTCCTCAGCGCCTCGGACGCCGCCGCCCAGACCCGCGAAAAATACCGCTACGCCCACTGCACCATGGCGGGCAGCAATCAGAGCGCGGCCGTCTGCCGCTGATACCCCGGCAACAAAAAAGCCCGGCCTGCATCTCCTGCAGGCCGGGCCTTTCATGTCAGGCTCTGAACTGAAAGCTTAGAGCACGCGGTCCTTGAGGTCCTTGGACGGACGGAACGCGACCTTCTTGGAAGCCTTGATCTTGATCGATTCGCCGGTGGCCGGGTTGCGGCCCATGCGAGCGGCGGTCTTGCGGACCTGAAGGATGCCGAGGCCGGAAATACGCAGCTTCTTGCCTTTTTTCAGGTGGCCGCCCATGCGGTCGATAAGATCGCTGACAACAGCTTCGGCCTGCTTCTTGGGCATTTCGTGGGCTTCCGACAGTTCCACTGCCAGATGCTTCAGGGTCAGCACGTCAGGCACAGCCTTCTTTGCCGGGGCTTTGGCAGCAGCCGCTTTGGGCGCAGCAGCTTTAGGCGCAGCCGCCTTGGTTGCGGCCACTTTCTTGACGGGCGCCTTCTTCACAGGTGCCTTGCGCGCAGCAGCAACTTTCTTTGCAGGTGTCGGTTTAACGGCCATTTGGGTTTCCTTTGTTCGTCCGAAAATTCATGAAAAGCAGCGAAACACGGGGGTTTTCGCCTGCCTGGGTATTCCTTTTGAGGCGACCGCCTCGAAGAGCGTTCGCATATCTCCCCCTGAACGCGAGTGCAAGCACTCCGTTTCACTTCTCTTTCAGAGCACAAATCCGGCAGGGCCGCACGAAACCTCAACAATGCCAGTCATTTCCGCCTCCCCCGCGCCCCGCGCGCGCCGGCCGCATGCGCGCAGACCGGCCCCGGCGAGAGCTTCATCCCGCCCCGAAATCCGGGCGAAACGCGCAGGGAAACCCTGATTATCTGCTCACGGATTACTATATGTTGCGAGCCAACGCGCCTGCGGTCTTGTCGCCTGACGCGCCCCAAGGCTATGGGGATCATGAGGATCCGCAATCGCACGGCGATTGCCCGAATGACGGGTGGAGCCCCTCTCTGCGAAGCATGCCAAAACGCAAAAAAAAACGTAGGGTGCATTAAGGCCGAACACCGCAATGCACCTGCCCGTGGCTAAGCCTCAATCAACCGCCCACGGATTTCCGCTTGCATCTTCTCATCCACCTTCAGCGTGTCGACAAGATAGGCGTCCACAGAGCCCGCGCGCTCATTGATCGTCGCCCAGGCCTTCTCCAGATAGCGCAGACGCACGCCCATGAATGGCCGGAACACTTCGGCAGGATACTCCTTGCCCAGCATATTGTTGAAATACGCCGCCGCTTCAGGCAGGCGCGAAGCCACATCCACCGCGTCATTGGTCAGGTCATAATCGGCGCGGATGTCCTGCTCGCTCACGCCCAGAATGTGATGGGTCAGCGCGCAGAGAATGCCCGTGCGGTCCTTGCCCGCCGCGCAGTTCACGAGGCCCGCCGCGTCCCCGTCCAGCGCCGCGAGATGTCCAAACCAGCCGGTGAACATCTCGGTATGATGGTCCTTGAACGGCGCAGCTTCGTAATACTCCACCATCCACTGATCGGCCGTTTCGGCGTCCACGCTCATCTGCGTCAGGAAGCGGATATGCGGCGCATCGGTCTCGCGCCCGCCATCATGCACAATCGTCACCGGCGCCTGGAAACGGGCCTTGAACTTTTCGCGCTCATCGGGCCGGCGCAGATCGGCCTGCACATAAATGCCCAGCGCGGCGATCTTCTCCAGCTCGGCGTCAGAGGCCTCGGCATGGTGGCCGGAGCGGTAAAGCCGCCCCATTTTCACCCGGCCGCCATGGCGGCTCTCATAGCCGCCAAAATCGCGGAAGTTACGGACAGTTTCGAAGTTCAGAAGGCGGGGGTGTGTCATCGTCATGCCTCCGAGGTAACCCGCACCTCCGCCCTCGTCCAGTGACAATCCTGTGTCCACCCCCGCTAACGCCGGGGCAAGGCGCTACTTCAACTTGAACGCATGCGGCAACAGCTCTGCCAGCGTGTAGCGCGCCTCTGCCCCTTCGGGCGTGAAGCACACCACTTCCAGCGCGCCATCGGCCGAAAATTCCGCCAGCACCTGCCGGCAGATGCCGCATGGCGTGCCCGCGTCCGCGCCATGCGTGGCCACGGCCATCGCCCGGAACGCGGTATGCCCCGCCGCCACCGCGCTGAACACCGCGGTCCGCTCTGCGCAGCACGTCGCCCCATAGGTGGCGTTCTCGACATTGCACCCGGTCACCACCGTGCCATCGGCTGTCAGCAGCGCCGCCCCCACGCGGTACTCCGAATACGGCACATACGCCCGCGCCTGCATCTCCTGCGCAGCCGCCTTCAGCGCGTCCCAGTCAATGCTCATCTGCCCGCTCATCTAAATGGCGGCTCATCAAACGCGCGCAGCTT
>JBKBRT010000228.1:0-4557 GCA_046291585.1 Hyphomonas sp. | reverse complement strand
GGCCGTCGATGTTGATGAGCGAGTAGTGGCCCTTGCGCTGTTTCTTGATCGGATAAGCGAGGCTGCGAAGGCCCCAATATTCCGTCTTGCCAACAGTTGCGCCTTTTTCCTTGAGGAAAGTCGAGATCTCTTCGATGAAGATTTCAACCTGGGCGGGCGAGATGTCAGGTCGTGTGATCACGACATGCTCGTATAGTGCCATGTTTTCATTCCCAAATGTAAGAAGATGCGGCACCAGAGAGCGGGAAACTCTTCTGACGATGGCCCCTCTTTGACCGGCTCATTCCGGATAATCGAGGACCGCACCTTACTGTGAAGAGGCGCTCTTAAGCCTATCCTTGTGGAAAATTCAAGCGCTTGCATGCCGGAGGCACGCGCTTTACGCACGCGAAAAACTAGGGAGACAGGGTAAACATGACCCTCGCATTCATCTTTCCGGGGCAGGGCAGCCAGGAAATCGGCATGGGCAAGGCACTCGCTGACGCCTTTCCAGCGGCAAAAGCGGTGTTCGACGAAGTCGATGCCGCCCTCAGCCAGAAGCTTTCCACTCTGATGTGGGAGGGCGATCTCGCCGAACTGACCCTCACCGCCAACACCCAGCCCGCCCTGATGGCCCATTCTGTGGCCGCCATGCGGGCGCTGGAAGCCAATTTCGGCATTTCGGCGAAGGATGCCGCCTTTGTGGCCGGCCATTCGCTGGGTGAGTATTCTGCGCTGGCTTCGGCCGGCGCGATAAGCTTGACGGACACCGCCCGCCTGCTGCGCATCCGCGGCAACGCCATGCAGTCTGCCGTCCAGCCCGGGCAGGGCTCTATGGCCGCGCTTCTGGGCGCTGACTATGCGCAGGCGGAAGCCGCCTGCGCAGCGGGCCGCGAAACGGGCGGCGCCTGCGACATCGCCAACGACAACGCGCCCGGCCAGCTTGTCATCTCCGGCGCCAAGGCTGCCATCGACGCCGCTATCGCCTGGTCGCAGGCCAATGGCGTCAAAAAGGCGATGGCGCTGAACGTCTCGGCGCCCTTTCACTGCGCCCTGATGCAGCCGGCCGCCGATGCCATGGCCGCCGCGCTGGCAGACACCGAGATCAAGGCGCCCACCGTGCCCCTGGTGGCCAATGTCAGCGCCAGCGCCGTCACAGATCCAGAGACGATCCGACAGAATCTGGTCAAACAGGTCACAGGCCGCGT
Source organism: Hyphomonas sp. (assembly GCA_046291585.1). Taxonomy (GTDB): domain Bacteria; phylum Pseudomonadota; class Alphaproteobacteria; order Caulobacterales; family Hyphomonadaceae; genus Hyphomonas. Next base: position 3,370 of record JBKBRT010000228.1, on the reverse strand, counting down.
CCGCTGGACCGAGAGCGTACAATACATGGTCGGCCAGGGTGTCACCACTACGGGTGAGGCAGGGGCCGGCAAGGTGCTGACAGTGATGCAGCGCCGGATCGAGAAGTCATTGAGTGGCTTTACCCTCGGCACCCCCGAGGATCTGGAAGCCTTCGCCAAAGCCATCAAAGAAGGCTGATCAGGATGGAGCTTGTTGCTCTGCTGTTGAACGACTTCAGGACCTATGTGTTCGTGTTTGTTGTTATCGTGGTCGCCCTTGAGCTTTATCGGCGGCACAGAAAGAATCAGGCTCCCAGAATTCCTGCCAAGGATTACTGGCGGCAAGACAAGGAAGACTAGAACATGTTTGACCTGACCGGCCGCACGGCCCTCGTCACCGGCGCCTCAGGCGGTATCGGCCGCGCCATTGCCCAGGCGCTTTCGGAATGCGGCGCAAAGGTCGCGCTCTCCGGCACCCGCGAGGCGGTCCTTCAGGAAGTCGCCGCCACACTCAAAGGGGAAACGGCGATCGTCCCCTGTAATCTGTCAGACCCGGCGGCGGTGGATGCCCTCGTGGGACAGGCTGAGGCGGCCATAGGCCCGCTGGATATTCTGATCGCAAATGCCGGCATCACACGCGACAAGCTGCTCATCCAGATGAAAGACGAAGACTGGAGCGATGTGCTCAATGTTAACCTGGGAAGCTATTTCCGTCTGACGAAATCAGCTGTCAGGGGAATGATGAAGCGCCGCCACGGACGGATCATTGGAATCACTTCTGTCGTCGGCGTCACCGGAAATCCTGGCCAGACAAATTATTGTGCATCGAAAGCCGGGATGATCGGCTTCACCAAATCGATCGCTCAGGAGGTTGCCTCACGGGGTATTACGGCCAACACAATTGCCCCCGGCTTTATCGAATCACCCATGACCGACGGTCTCCCCGAGGCCCAGAAAACGGCACTTTTGGGACAGATTCCGGCCGGCAGGCTCGGTCAGGGCGGCGACATCGCGGCCGCGGCAGTGTATCTTGCTTCCAATGAGGCGGCCTACGTAACCGGTCAGACGCTGCACGTAAATGGCGGGATGGCAATGATTTAGGCCCTGCAGTAGGGCATCAGACTAGGGCTTGGCGCTCATCCGTACTGTGTGCTAGGCGCAACACAATGGTTCGAATGAGGACCAGTCATCAGACATATCGAGAGAGGTATTCATGTCTGACGTTTTTGAACGTGTGAAGAAAATCGTAGTCGAGAACCTCGACGTGGAAGCTGACAAGGTCGTGGAGAGCGCAAGCTTCATCGACGACCTCGGGGCGGACTCGCTGGACCTCGTCGAACTTGTGATGGCTTTCGAAGAAGAGTTCAACATCGAGATCCCTGATGACGTGCAAGAGTCGATCCGTTCGGTCGGTGACGCCGTCTCGCACATCAAGGCTCACGTCTAAGACGCGGGGCAAATTATGTCGGATCGTCGAGTTGTCATTACCGGTATCGGTATTGTGTCCCCGCTTGCAAATGGTCGTGAGGCCACATGGGAGCGGCTGATTGCCGGGAAATCCGGAGCAGGCAAGATTGACGCCTTTGATGCGTCCGACATGCCGTGCAAGATCGCCTTCCAAGTCCCGTGGGCCTCTGGCCGCGGCGGCGGGGCGGGCGATCCGCACGCCTTCGATCCGGAAAAGGTGCTGTCTCCGAAAGAGCGGCGCCGGATCGATAATTTTATTCTTTACGGGATCGCCGCTGCGGACGAGGCCCTAGAAGATGCAGGCTGGAAGCCGGAAACCGAAGACGAGAAAGAGCGCTCCGGCGTTATGATCGGATCGGGCATCGGCGGCCTGGAATCCATCTACGAAACGGCCATCATCCTGCATGAGCAGGGCCCACGCAAAGTGAGCCCGTTTTTCATTCCGGCTTCGCTGATCAATCTTGCCTCTGGCCAGGTCTCGATCCGTCACGGTCTCAAGGGTCCCAACCACTCTGTGGTCACAGCCTGTGCAACCGGTGCGCATGCCATCGGCGATTCTGCCCGCCTGATTAAATATGGCGATGCGGATATCATGGTGGCGGGTGGCGCCGAGGCGGTTATCGGCCGCATCGGTATTGCAGGCTTCTGCGCTGCCAAGGCGATGTCCACCAATTTCAACGACACGCCCGAGAAGGCATCGCGCCCCTATGACAAGGACCGCGATGGGTTCGTGATGGGCGAGGGCGCCGCTGTGCTCGTGCTTGAAGAGTATGAGCACGCCAAGAAGCGCGGCGCCAAGATCTATGCCGAAGTTGTCGGCTATGGTCTGACGGGTGACGCTCACCACATCACCGCGCCTGCCGAGGGCGCTGAGGGCGGCTACCGCGCCATGAAGATGGCGCTCAAGAATGCCGGTATCGACCCGACCGAGATTGACTATGTCAACGCTCACGGGACCTCTACGCCGAAAGGCGACGAAGGCGAGGCGGGCGCCGTGGAGCGGGCTTTTGGCGACCATGCCAAAAATCTCTCCATGTCTTCGACCAAGTCGGCAGTCGGGCACCTTCTCGGTGCCGCCGGTGCAATTGAAGCTGCGTTCTGTGCGCTTGCGATCCGCGATCAGGTCATGCCGCCGACGCTCAACCTCGACAATCCGAGCTTTGAGACCGTGCTGGATCTGATCCCGCACAAGGCGAAGAAGGGCCGCGTCCGCGCTGCCATGTCCAACAGCTTCGGCTTTGGTGGTACCAACGCCTCTCTGGTGCTTCGCAAGGTCGACTGATCCCGCCGAGGGGGCAAATCAGTTTTTAACAGGACCGCTGGCGGAAACGCTGGCGGTTCTTTCATTTTTCCCGACGGCAGGGCGACTCATGACAAAGTTCATGACATATCGTTTATTGCCTGATCCGGCTGCGGAGCATGCTTTTCGCCAAGCGCCGGCCCGGGTTACAATTCCGGGCTGGGACACGTAACAAGAGGCTTGCATGGGTTTTCTGAAAACGCTCTTCACCTGGGTGTTTGTGCTGGCATTCATTGCGTGCGCCGCCTTGGTTGCAGGCTGGGTCTGGCTCAACAATGAAATGACGCGGCCGGGTCCGTTGCAGGAAGAGGTCGTCTTTATGGTTTCAGAAGGCGACTCGCTGACCGCAGTCGCCGGACGCCTTGAGGAACAGGGGATCATCAGCAGCGCGCAGACGCTCCTTCTGAAAAACCGCATCGACCGGGAAATGCAGGGCACAGTTCCGCTGGTCAAAGTCGGCGAGTACATTCTGGAGCCGGCGCTGAGCATGGCTGCTGTCCTGGCCATCCTTACTGAGGGCCGGTCGGTGCTCCACAAGATCACCCTGCCTGAAGGGCGCACGACCGCGCAGCTTCTGCGCATCATTGAATCCGATGAGACTTTGGAGGGCGAGATGCCCGAAGT
>JBKBRT010000227.1:0-4598 GCA_046291585.1 Hyphomonas sp. | reverse complement strand
GCCCCCAGGGCGGCCTGCGCGCCAGCCTTCGCGATATGGCCATCCTCGCCCGCGCCGCCGCGCGCGAGCCCGCCATGACCCGCCCCGTCTGGCACTTCGATCCCGCCCGCCCCAATGGCGACGACGAGCAGCTCTATTTTGAAACCTTCACGACCGGCGCCCAGATCCATGAGGCCAGCACCTCACCCATCCCCGGTATCAAGCTGATCGGCCATCATGGCGAGGCTTACGGCCTCTATTCGGGCGCCTTCCACGCGCCCGCTCTGGACGTGGAAATCGCGTTCGCCGTCACCGGAACGTCCGCATCCGGCAGAGCCCGCTCGCCCCACCACCCGGTCATCGTCAAGGCCACCGAGCCCCTCTGGGCGGCCGCCGAAACGCTGCTCGCCGCGCTTTAGCTCTTTTTGGCGGTCTTGGCCTTGCGCGGCTTGCCGGCTTTCTTGTTCGCTGCCTTTGCCTTGCGCATCCGGTCGGCGCCCCCGCTCGCCACCCACCAGAAAATCCGCCAGCCCTCGGCAAAGCTCATCTTCCGCGTCGGCGCCAGCGTGCCCTGCTTTTCGGGCGCGGCAACCTGGGGCGCCTTGCGCTTCTTCTTCAGAGGGCGGACCGGTTCGGCCAGGCGCGGCGGTCCATCCAGCGGGGCGTCGTCCTCGCTCAGCTCGATCTGCGCCGGCGCATTGGCCGTCTCGAAGCGCGGATCGAGATTGTTGAGCAGATGCGCATCCGAAAAGTCGATCGCCAGCTCCACCCAGAGCGGAAAGTGATCCGATATCTGCCAGGTCAGCCAGCGGCGGGAATAATACTCCCGGTCCTTGCCCGTGTCGCGCGGCGTCCCGTCGGGTTTCAGGTCGCGGTGGCGTGCCGGCAGGACGGGCGCATAATGCTCATAATGCTCGGGCCGGAACAGTGTCTGGCTCCAGTCAAACGCGCCTGATGAGAGGAAGGTCAGCTCTTCGGGCCGCGTGCGGAAGGCAATCTGGTCATAATAGTGCGTGCCCAGAAGGTTTGACGGATACTGCTCGGGCGGCAGCTGAAATCCCGCCTTGGTCAGCGCGCTCATCGTCTCGTCTACCGGGTTCTTGATGTTGAAATCGCCCAGCAGGATATAGTTCTCGTCCTCGCGCTCGGCCCGGCTCGCCATCTCCCGCGCGATATAGTCGATCTCCGAGACCCGCCGCATATACCCGTCGCTGCCCTTGGAGGCTTCGCCGAAATAGATATGCACCGTACACAGCGAAAACTTGAACCACCCCGCCTGAAAGCTCACCATGAACGGCGTGCGCGCAAACTGCTGCTCGCCCGGAAGCAGCGCATGCTTGGGCAACACAATCTCGCCGACAATATTCCGGAAGCGAACCTTGCGGGCGTCATACACGAAACACATCCGCTCCCGGTTGCCGCTCGCCCCGGTCGTCACATCCGTCGCGATGAAATCCCAGCCCGGCCCCATCAGGCGGATCAGATCCTTCAGCGCCCCCAGATCCTCGTTCACCTCCTGTAGCGCGCACACGTCAAATGCGGAGAGGATCTCGGCAATATAATGCAGGCTCTCGCGGCGCCGGGGTCCGTGGCGGAACTTGTTATTGTCGAAATCGCGGATGTTCCAGGTGCCGATGATGAGGCTGGAATCCTTCGTCCGCCGGGGCACGCCCTTGGGCGGCGCGGCGGCCAGCTGCGCGCGCAGGTCCAGCAGGCGTCGGGAAGTCCAGTCGCTCTCAGCATCTGTAAAGCGTTTCCGGTTCCGAAGATCGGTATACCAGACCATAGTGTCCCCATCGCGTTCTGCGGCTGGCCAGCTTTGCTGAGCGTAAGGTTAGCGAGGGGTTAATATGAGGCTGATTCGCCGGGCAGGGCAGGGGTTTACGCAGTCACAACCCGCCCCGGGTTCATGATGCCCTGCGGGTCCAGCGCCCGCTTGATCGCCCGCATCGCCTCGGTCGCCGCCGGCGGGCGCAGGCGCGCCAGCTCATCGCGCTTCAGCCGCCCCACGCCATGCTCGGCGGAGATCGATCCGCCATGGGCCATCACGGTGTCATAGATCACCCGCGTGATCGCGCCCTCATGCGTTTTCAGCTGCGGGGCCGCCGCGCCCTGCGCTTCGACCACCGAATAGTGCAGGTTCCCGTCGCCCACATGCCCGAAGATCACAAAATCAGCCGTAGGCAGAACATCGCGCACGGCCGCGTTGCACGCCTCGATGAACCCCGGAATGCGGCTCACCGGCACCGAAATATCCTGATTCAGCGCCGCGCCGTAAGCCCGCTTGGAGAGGGGGATCGTCTCGCGGATATGCCAGAAGGCTTTGGCCTGGGTTTCGCTTTCGGCAATCGCGGCGTCCTGCACCAGGCCCTCTTCCATCGCTGCGGCCAGCGCGTTTTCCAGCAGGGCGCGGGCATAGGCCCCGTCCGTTTGGGAAACTTCCATGAGCACCCGCCAGGGCGCGTTCGATGGCATCGGGTCGCGCGCGGTCGGAATATCGGCCACCACCATATCCACGGCGTTGCCCGGAATGATCTCGAAACTCGTCACCGAATCCCCCACGCGCCCGCGCACGAGGGACAACAGCTTCACCACATCCTCCGTAGACGCGCAGATCACCCAGGCCGTCGCGCTCTGCACCTGCGGGAACAGCTTCAGCGTCGCTGCCGTAATCAGCCCCAGCGTGCCCTCTGCGCCGGCAAACAAGTGTTTGAGATCATAGCCTGTATTGTTCTTGCGCAGGCCCGAAAGCCCGTCCCAGATCTCGCCGGAGGGCAGCACCACCTCCAGCCCCAGGATCAGATCGCGCATCATGCCATAGCGCAGCACCGCCACGCCCCCGGCATTGGTCGAGATGAGGCCCCCGATGGTCGCGGTCCCTTCCGAGCCGAGCGAGAGCGGGAACAGCCGCCCGGCCGCCTCTGCCGCCTGCTGCGCCGCCACCAGCGTCGCCCCGGCCTCCAGCGTCAGGGAATTGTTGAACGTGTCGGTCTCGCGCAGGGCGGTCATCCGCGTCATCGAAACGCACACCTCGCCATGCGGCGTGCCCCCGTCGATCAGCCCGGTATTGCCCCCCTGCGGCGTCATCGCCACGCCATATTGGGCGCACAGCTTCACCAGCGCCGCCGCCTCTGCGGTCGATGCCGGCCGCGCAATCAACGGCGTCTTCCCCTGATACGTCCCCCGCCAGGGCGTCGCCGCCGCCAGCAACGCCTCCGGGTCCTCGCTCCAGCCCCGGGTCCCGAGCAGGTCTTTGACAGCGGCGAGAAAGGCAGGGGGCAATGTCTGGGTCATGGCCCTATCTAGCCGCTTCTCGCCCCCCCTGTCATCCTGCATCCAAAAGACCCTCACCTCCCTTCGCAAAGCGATGGGAGGTGAGGGCATTCCGCCCTATCCAACAAACCCACGCCCCTCCACCAACTAAAACCCCAATCCCCACAACCCCCTACAAAATATCCCCCAAATCCTTCTCCACCCCCACCCGCGCCGGGCGTATCCTCCGCCCCATGATCAACCTCGCCGCCCTGCACCGCGTCCGCAAACACCCCGCCTTCGCGGAGTATTTCGACGCTGTGCTGCCGATCTTCTGGCCGGTGGTGTTCTGGTATCTTCTCCGCGTCGCCGATCAGATGGACGCGCATGGAAACTGTGATGTGCTGGTCCAGGTCCACTGGTGGGGCCGCATCGACATCACCTATTACGGCGATCCTACGCCCAGCCCCTCCGCCTACAGACCACTCGCCCCCACGCGCAAAGCCTGGGACGATCCTTGCTGGGCAACTGCCATTCCAACTCTTCTCAAAACCGATGACGCGCACCCCCTTATCTTCCCCTGCGCAAGCGGGGGAAGTGGCAGGGCGCAAAGCGCCCTGACGAAGGGGGCCTGCACCCTCACAGCAAAAGCCGACACCTCCTAGTTGTGAACTAACCCCGAACTCAGCCAAATCCCCCGGCCAGCCCTCGCTGCGTCCGGCCAAAAGTGCTGTGTGAAACACACCCTCGACATCAAGCGGAGAGCCACCCCGTCATTGGGGCACGCTGATGTATGAAAGCTCCAGCTCGGCGCAACGCGCCCTAAGCCCCGGCCAGCCCCCGCATCGCGCCCGCAATGCCCGCGCCGCCCGGCAACCCCTCCAGCGCCTCGATCACGCCCGCCCGCATCTCCGGCGTCTTGTTCTGTCCGAGCTTGGTGATCCCTTCCAGCCGGCGCGGGCGCATCTCGAAGGCGCGGATGCCGCCCAGCATCGCCTCAAAGGCGGCCGGCTTCATCTTGCCCCGCGTCCAGGGCGGCTTGGGCAGCAGGGCGGCCTCGAACACGGCCGAGAGGTCATCGAGGAACGCGGCGGCGCCCTCGCGCCCGGTCTCGGTCACGGTCCCTTCGGCTTCCACCGACAGGTAATTCCAGGTCGGCACCTGATCGGGCACATCGCCATACCAGTCCGGCGAGATGTAAGCATCCGGCCCGGTAAACACGATCGTCGCCGCCGCGCCCGTCAGTAGCCGCGCCGTTACCGGATTGGCCGCAGACAGATGAAAGCGCAGGAGGGTCCCGTCCCCCTCCGGCCGGGCCAGCACCGGCGTATGGCTGACCAGGGGCGCGGTCTCCCCATTCACGCTGA
>JBKBRT010000226.1:0-4649 GCA_046291585.1 Hyphomonas sp. | reverse complement strand
GCAATCGCGAGACTCTGGTCTACCTGGCGGGCGAAACTTTCCACGTCCAGCGCGGCCAGGCGCATGTCGGAGTCGAAGGTAACCTGGAAATTTTCGACATAGGTGCGGAAGATTTCCGCGTTCTGTTCCATCAGATGGTCGACCCGTTCGCCCAGCCACCGGTCCAGCCCGCGGGTGATGAATGTGCCCATGAAGACGGCCACGACCATGGCGGGAATCAGCGCCGAGAAGCCGAACAGAAGCACGAACCGGCGGGCCAGCTTGCCGCTGCCATCTTCCTTGCCGACGCGGATCTGCAGATATTCGCGTGTCACGATAATCGCGAGCACGATCAGCAGGATGAAGTTCAGCCCCAGAAGCCAGGGTGTTGCGCCCGCTGTCGGATCGTCCGGAACGACGCCGGAAATGGCGATAAACGTCGCGAACACCGCGACGAGGGCCGCGATAATGAACAGCCCTTCGAACAGGGCCCAGCTCGCCTTATTGGCCTGGGTGTTTGTTGTGCTCGACACTCAATTCCGGCTCTAGTGGGCCCCCGCCCCGTTGCAAAAAGGACACAGATTCAGTGTCCGTCCCGCAACAGTGGTGCACTAAAGGCACAGAACGGTCTCTCGTCAATCAGTCTTCTGCAATGCCGAGCGCGTTGATCTTTGCCCGCAGCGTGTTCCGGTTCATGCCCAGAAGCTGGGCAGCGCGGACCTTGTTGCCTGAGGTGACCGAGAGGGCGAGGCGGATCAGCGGGCGTTCCACACGGTTTACGACCGATTCGTGGACATTTGCCCCCTCCCCTTCGCCACCGGAGACGAGATCGCCCATCACATACCGGTGAAGCAGACCTTCGATTTCGGCCTCGAAACCGAGGCTCGCGCCAGTCTGTTCGGCCACGCCCATGCGCATCTCGCGCTCGACATCCATTACCGTGATCACCGAATCAGAGCTCAGCACGGCGAGCCGCAGGACGAGGTTTTCGAGCTCGCGCACGTTGCCGGGCCAGTCATAGGCGGCCATCAGGTCGAGCGCGGACTTGTCGAAGGTGCGGGCGGCGAGGCCCTGGCGCTGGGCGCGGATCAGGAAGGCGCGGGCCAGCTCGGGAATATCCTCCTTGCGCTGGCGCAGCGGCGGAATGGACAGGCGCATCACGTTCAGCCGGTAATAGAGGTCTTCCCGGAATTTGCCGTCTTCGACGAGGCGGCCGAGATTGCGCCGGGTGGAGGCGATGAGGCGCGCGCCGCCGGGCTCGCGGAGGAGCTTCACAAGCTGGGCCTGCGCTTCGGCGGGCAGGTCACCGATTTCATCGAGATACAGCGTGCCGCCCTTGAGGTGGACGGCGCCGCCATTGCCGTCAGTGCCGAAGAGTTCGCGGTTGATTTCAGCGGGGGGCATCGCCGCAAGATCGAGGGCGATGAACTGGCCGCGCTTGGACTGGCCGAGCTGATGGATGGCGCGGGCAGCGAGTTCCTTGCCGCTGCCGCTTTCGCCTTCGATCAGGACGGTCAGATCGGTGTTCATCACCTTGGCGACGAGGCGGTAAACTTCCTGCATCGCATCGGACCGGCCGATCAGCGGCAGGCCGGCATCGGCAACCGCCTTCTGGGCGTCCGGATGGATCGCGCGCTCTGAGACCGGGGCCGCCTTGAGTGCCCGGCGGACCAGGCTGGAGAGGACATCAATGTCGAACGGCTTGGGCAGGTAGTCGAACGCGCCATGCTCGGCGGCGGAGGCGGCGGTGAGGATCGTGTTCTGGCCACTCATCACGATGAAGGGCAGATCGGGCCGGGCGAGCTTCATCGAAGGCAGAAGGTCGAAGATCGAGGTGTCGCCGAGATAGACGTCGGTGACGACGACATCGCCTTCGCCATTGCGCACCCAGCGCTGGAGCGCATCGGGGGAGCTGGTTGCGCGCACTTCGTAGCCCGCGGAAACCAGCGTCTGGTTCACCACGAGCCGGATGCTGGCATCATCTTCAGCGAGGAGTACAGTCTTGTCAGCCATGAGATTTAAGCCTCCGAAAGCGGCAACAGGATAGTGAAACGGGTCGCGCCGGGCTGGCTGTCGACGCGGATTTGCCCGCCATGGGCATTGACGACTTCACTGACGATCGAGAGGCCGAGCCCTCGTCCGCCGGATTTGGTGCTCTGGAACACATCAAAGATGGTGGCCTGATGCTCGCGCGGGATGCCCTGGCCGTTGTCCTCAAAGGAAATCAGCATCGCGCGGCGCAGGCCTGACCCCAGCCGCGCCTGCCGCACGGCCAAACCGGCGGCATAGGCGGTACGCAGGACCACTTCGCCTTTCCGGCCACCCTCGGAGGCGGCTTCGGCGGCATTGCGGACGATGTTCTGGAAGGCCTGCTGAAGATGATCGGGATCGCCCATCATGCTGGGCAGGGAGGGGTCAAAGTCCCGCCGGAACTCAACCCTTGCGCCCATCGCGGCGCGCTCCGAAGCAATCACCTTGTCGAGCAGGGCGTGGACATTGCAGGACTGCATGCGCGGGGCCGAGAACAGCTCGAACGCCGAGAGGCGGTTCACCAGACGCTCGATGCGGCGGGCTTCGTCCTTGATGATGTCGAGGAGCTCGCTCTGGCCGGCATGGGCCTGACGTTCCAGCAGCTGGGCGGCGCCGATGATGCCCGCGAGCGGGTTTTTCACCTCATGGCCGAGGATGCGCCCGAAGCCGGCAGCCCCCGCCACGCCTTCGCCGGAATCCCGCGAGGGCGCCTCTGCGAGGGCGAGGATGAAATTGCCGCCCTCAACGGTGCGGATGCGGACATCGCAGATGGTGCGCAGCTGCATCGAGGGGCCCGACACCGGGGTGGACGGCGCGGTGATTTCTGCCGGGTCGCGCTCTGCCCGGTCAATCAGCTCGAACAGGATGGAATCGTGGAAGATCACCTCGCTCAGCGGGCGCCCGACAAGCGCCCGGCGCGAGAGCTTGAACATGTCCTCGACCGCCGGATTCACATTTGCAATGCGACGGCGCTGATCAACATGCAACAGCGCGATGGGGGACAGATCTGCGAGGCCGGAAGGCCGCTCGCCAGTCAGAGTACTCATGAGGACACAGCCTTTTCCAACACCTTTCCACTATAAACCTTACGCAGCGCGGCGATCAGCTCTCCGGCGTCCCCTATCCGGCAGAGATCAGCGCGCAGCTGCCGGCGGTCGGCGGCCGGCAGGTCGATATCCAGTTCATCGATGGCGGCAGAGACATGCTTGCGCACCATCCGGACCCCGAGACCGGGCCCATAGAGATCCATTGCATCCGTGATCTGCTCGCAAAGGCTGGCGAGCTGTTCGTTCAGAACGGGCTTGCGCCAGGCGCGGCCCTCAAGGGCGGCGGCGACTTCGCCGACCAGCCAGGGCCGGCCCATGGCAGCGCGGCCGAGCATGACGCCGTATGCGCCGCTCTGCGCGAGGGCTTCACGGGCAGAGGCGATATCGCAGATGTCGCCATTGACGATGACGGGCAGGCTGACGGCCTCGACCGTTGCGCGGACGGCGGCCCAGTTGGCGCCGCCTGTGTAGAACTGGCAGCGGGTGCGACCGTGGACAGTGAGCATCCGGACGCCGCGATCCTGCGCCATGACAGCGAGTTCGGGGGCGTTGAGCGTATCGTCGTCCCAGCCGAGGCGCATCTTGAGGGTGACCGGGCGGCCTGCAGCGCCCTGGATGGCGGCGTCGATGATCTCACCGGCGAGTGTCAGATCCCGCATCAGCGCGGAGCCGGACTGGCCGCCGGTTACCTGTTTGGAGGGGCAGCCCATATTGATGTCGATCACATCAACGCCCGCCTCGGCCATCAGAACGGCGCCGGCGAGCATGTCTTCGGGGCGGCGGGCAGCGAGCTGGACGATCCAGTAGCCCGCGCCCTCATGGCGGCAGGTGCGGCGTACAACGTCGGCCCTTGATTTTGCGAGCATTTCGCCCGCGACCATCTCCGACACGACCGCCGGGGCGCCAAAATGCACGGCCTGACGGCGCATAGGGGCGTCCGTTGCGCCCGACATTGGCGCCAGCCAGACCCGAGGTGCCTTAAAATTGGTCATATCCTTTTGTTTCTCACTTTTCATTTTTTCGCAAGCGCACAAATCATGGGCATTTATTTCCCCTTTTCGGGAGATTTCGTGGAGTAGCCAGCCGCGTGCGGGTCGCTTACAAGCCAGATATGACCGAGACAGTCGCCATAATCGTTGCCGGGGGCCGGGGCCAGCGCGCAGGTGCGGAACGCCCGAAACAGTGGCATAGCCTGTTGGGGAAACGGGTAATCGACTGGTCCATCGAGGCCTTCGTGACCCACCCGCAGGTGTCGCAGGTGATCATCGTGGCCGATGACGAACTGGGCGATACGTCCGCGGAACCCAAAATTATCCAGGCAAAACCAGGCGCTACGCGCACCCAGTCGGTGCTCAGCGGGCTGGCGGCGGCGACTGTTTCCGAGGGCGCGACCGTCCTTATACATGACGCCGCGCGGCCCGGCATTGATGCGGCGACCATCTCCAGCCTGATCGCGCGGCTGCAGGACCCTTCGGTGTCAGGCGCGGCCCCGGCGATGCCCGTGGCGGACGCTTTGAAGTCAGATACCGGACAAAACTGGACAAATGTGGACAGAACCGGCCTCGTCCGGGTGCAGACGCCGCAAGCCTTCCG
>JBKBRT010000225.1:0-4650 GCA_046291585.1 Hyphomonas sp. | reverse complement strand
GCATAGACATAGGTGAGGGTTGTCCCGTCCAGCGTCAGCGTCCAGCCCGGCTCATTGCCCCGCGCGGTAAGCGTTTCAGCCGGCGCCAGATCGCCCGGATCAATGGCCTCGGCAGGCTCGCCATAGCCGCCCGTCTGAACGCAACCGGCATATTCTACGCCTTCCAGCACCAGCAGCCCGCCTTCGCCCTTGCTCCAGAACGAAGTTTCCGGCTCGCCCTCGGCGGCATATTTGGCGCCCGAAGCGGTCTCCACCGGCAACAGCGCATACTCTTTCCCATCGGCGCGCAGCATCGTCGTGTCGTCCAGAATACCGACCGAAATATCCATCCCGCTGCAGGAATATTCGGTGCCGAAGGCCAGCGAGGCATCGGTGTCTCCCGCCGCTTCCGGCGTCTGCGCCCCACACGCCGCCATCACCAGCGGCGCGGCCGCAACCATAAGCATATGCGTGAATTTCATGGTGTCTTCCTCCGGCTGCTGGCCAAGCGTTCCGGCCATCTTTTGTATGCGTATAGCCTGCCCAAGGCAGAGCGTGCGTCAAGCATGCGACAGAACCAAGGCCAAAACAGGCCGGAGCCATTGGCAACACAAGAAAGGAAAATGGTGGGCGATGACGGGCTCGAACCGCCGACATCCTGCGTGTAAAGCAGGCGCTCTACCAACTGAGCTAATCGCCCCACCGCCGCCCTCATACCCGCGCCAGTGGCAGAAAGGCAAGCGGGGTTTGCGGTACAAACTCCGCAGGGCCCCTCCCTTCGTCACCCTCGATGGCCGCAGGCCATCTGAGGGCCCATCTCCCGCCCCGCAAACACTCTGGCCCGCAAGCGGCGTCATCCCCAAACAAAAAAGCCCCCTCTTACCGAGGGGGCTTTTCCAAAAGTTTCAGCGCGCCGTCAGATCAGTGCGTGCGCACCGCGTCGGTGTCGCCCGCAGGGGCCGGTGAGCCGCCAAGGCTTGCCTGCAGGCGCGCCTCATCGGCTTCAGACCATTCGATCGCCGTCAGAGGCCCGGTCAGTGCCAGTTTCAGCACTTCCTGGATGTCCGACACCGGAATGATGTTCATGCCGGTTTTGACGTTATCGGGGATCTCATCGAGGTCCTTCTCGTTGTCCTTCGGGATCAGCACCGTCTTGATGCCGCCGCGCAGGGCCGCGAGCAGTTTCTCCTTAAGGCCGCCGATCGGCAGCACCCGTCCACGCAGGCTGATCTCGCCGGTCATCGCCACTTCGCGGTTCACAGGAATACCGGTCAGCAGCGAAACGATGGCCGTGGTCATGGCAGCGCCCGCAGAGGGCCCGTCCTTGGGCGTGGCGCCATCGGGTACGTGCACGTGGATGTCGGTCGTGTTGAACACGGTCGGCTTGATGCCGAGGTCCACCGAGCGCGCCCGCACCAGAGAGCTGGCCGCCGAGATCGACTCCTTCATCACATCGCGCAGGTTACCCGTCACCTTCATCGCGCCCCGGCCGGGCATCTTGACCGCCTCGATGGTGAGGAGGTCGCCGCCCACTTCCGTCCAGGCAAGGCCAGTGACGGCGCCCACCTGATCGGTCTCGTCGGCAAGGCCGTAGCTATGCTTCCGGACGCCCGCATACTTCGCGAGATTGTCCGAATCGATGGTCAGGCTCGTATGCTCGCCGGTCGCAATCTCGCGCACCGCCTTACGGGCAAGGCGCGAAACTTCACGCTTCAGGCTCCGCACGCCCGCTTCACGGGAATAATAGCGGATGAGGTCACGAATGGCGCCGTCGGTCACGATCCACTCGTCATCCTTCAGGCCATGATCCTCACGCACCTGCGGAATGAGGTGGCGCTTGGTGATCTCCAGCTTCTCTTCCTCGGTGTAGCCGGCGATCCGGATGATCTCCATCCGGTCCAGCAAAGGCTGAGGCATGTTGAGCGAGTTCGCCGTCGTCACGAACATCACGTCCGAAAGGTCATAATCGACCTCCAGATAGTGATCGTTGAACGTCGAGTTCTGCTCGGGATCGAGTACTTCGAGCAGCGCCGAAGCCGGATCGCCGCGATGGTCCATGCCCATCTTGTCGATCTCGTCGAGCAGGAACAGCGGATTGCCGCTCTTGGTCTTCTTCAGGCTCTGGATCACCCGGCCCGGCATCGAGCCGATATAGGTCCGGCGGTGACCGCGGATCTCGCTTTCATCGCGCACGCCGCCCAGCGACACGCGCACAAAGTCGCGTCCCGTGGCTTCGGCAATCGAGCGGCCCAGCGAGGTTTTACCCACGCCCGGAGGCCCGACGAGACAGAGGATCGGGCCTTTCAGGCGCCCGGTCCGCTTCTGCACGGCGAGGTATTCAAGAATACGCTCTTTCACCTTGTCGAGACCGTAATGGTCGTCATCAAGCTGCTTCTCGGCTTTGAGAAGGTCGGTCTCGATGTCCTTGCGCTTGCCCCAGGGCAGCGACAGGATCCAGTCGAGATAGTTCCGCACAACCGTCGATTCCGCCGACATCGGCGACATCTGACGCAGCTTCTTCATCTCGGCTTCGGCCTTGGTGCGCGCTTCCTGGCTCAGCGGCGTATCAGCAATCTTCTGGTCGAGTTCGGCCAGCTCATCGCGCTCGCCACCCTCACCGCCAGAATCGCCCAGCTCACGCTGGATCGCCTTCATCTGCTCGTTGAGATAATATTCGCGCTGGGTCTTCTCCATCTGCCGTTTGACGCGGTTTTTGATCTTCCGCTCCATCTGCAGCATGCCCATCTCGCCTTCCATCAGCGAGAAGACCTTCTCCAGACGGTCTTTGACCTCCGGCATCTCCAGCAATTCCTGCTTGTCGGAGAGCTTCACAGAGAGGTTCGACGCCACCTGATCGGCAAGCCGGCCCGGATCGGTCAGCTGGCTGATCGTGGTCACGGCCTCTGGCGGGATCTTGCGGTTGAGCTTCACATAGTTCTCGAACTGCTCCTGCACGGCGCGCATCAGCGCCTGCACATCAGCGCCCAAGGAGTCTGCCTCAGGGATAGCCTCAACCTCAGCCTCGAAATACTCGGCCCGGTCATGCAGCGCCACAAGGCGCGCGCGCGAGCGGCCCTCGACCAGCACCTTCACGGTGCCATCGGGCAGCTTCAGCAATTGCAGGATGGTCGCCAGTGTCCCGGTAGCGTGCAGGTCACTGGTCACAGGGTTGTCGACGGCCGCATCCTTCTGGGCCACCAGCATGATCTCATTGTCGGACTCGTCGATCATCTCGAGCGCCCGGACAGACTTGTCGCGGCCCACAAACAGCGGAGCGACCATGTCAGGAAAAACAACGATGTCCCGAAGCGGCAACACCGGCACTGTTTTTGTCTTTGGCAACATCACGTGCCTCCTTTGATTCGGGTCCCGCTAAGCAGCGACCCTTATACCCTGTCATGTCATATAGGACATTATTTGGGCGACAGTAGGAATGTGGAAACCCACCCTTAACCCTGCAAGCGACCCGCTGCTCAACAATGTTGTGAATTCACCTTACACAAGCACTGTCTGCTCCTCCCCCGTTCACGGGGGAGGTGGACGCGAAGCGGACG
Organism: Hyphomonas sp.; assembly: GCA_046291585.1. Lineage (GTDB taxonomy): Bacteria > Pseudomonadota > Alphaproteobacteria > Caulobacterales > Hyphomonadaceae > Hyphomonas. Next base: position 1,117 of record JBKBRT010000225.1, on the reverse strand, counting down.
GAGGGGGGAGCGGCACACACAACGCCCCCTTGCCCCACCCGGCAAACCCCGCCAGATGTCCTGCTATCTGGCAGAACGCCGAAGGTTAATGCGCCGTTAAGGGCTTTAACCTCCTATCTGCCACGACAGTTCCGCCGGGGAATCGGCGGCTTTCAGTGACGGAGAAGCGGTCCTATGTCCTCAGCGCGGCAGATGAAGCAAGACGACCTGCTGGCGGGCACGGCGGGCTATTCGGCCAAGGATATCGAGGTTCTCGAAGGCCTTGAGCCCGTCCGCAAACGCCCCGGCATGTATATCGGCGGCACCGACGAGCGCGCCTGGCACCACCTCTTCGCCGAAGTCCTCGACAACGCCATGGACGAAGCCGTCGCCGGCTATGCCAACCGCATCGACATCAAGCTCGACGCCGACGGCTTCCTCACGGTGGTCGACAATGGCCGCGGCATCCCGATCGACCCCCACCCGAAATTCCCCAAGAAATCAGCGCTCGAAGTCATCATGACGACGCTCCATTCGGGCGGCAAATTCACCGACACGGCCTATTCCACCGCTGGCGGCCTGCACGGGGTCGGCATCTCGGTCGTCAACGCGCTGTCGGAGCTGGTCGAAGTCGAAGTCGCCCGAGACCGCACGCTCTACCGCCAGGATTTCTCGCGCGGCCTGCCGCTTGGCAAGCTCCAGAAGGTCGGCGCCGCCCCCAACCGGCGCGGCACCTCCGTGCGCTTCAAGCCCGACCACCAGATCTTCGGCGACAAGCTGCGCTGGCGCCCGGCCCGCCTTTTCCAGATGGCCCGCTCGAAAGCCTACCTCTTCCGGGGCGTCGAAGTGCGCTGGTCCTGCGATCCCGAGCTCCTGCCCGAGGACTCCAAAGTCCCCGCCGAGGCCGTCCTCTCCTACCCCAATGGCCTGGCCGACCAGCTCACAGAAGTCTTCGGCGACAAATCCACCATCACCGAAGCCCCCTTCACCGGCCTCGTTGACCTCGGCGCCGAGGGCAAGGTCGAATGGGCCATCGCCTGGACGCAGTCCGGCTTCGGCGAGGCAGACGGCTTCACCCGCTCCTACTGTAACACCATCCCGACGCCCGAAGGCGGCACCCATGAAGCCGGCTTCCGCT
>JBKBRT010000018.1:0-23905 GCA_046291585.1 Hyphomonas sp. | reverse complement strand
AAACCCCCAAAACTCGCCCTCACCGCCATCATGCGAAAGCTCGCCATCCTCGCCAACGCCCTCATCCGGGATAATCGAAAATGGACCCCAAAACCTCATCGACCAACACGGATACTCAGGAACAGCTTCCAGAACACAGCGCAAAGTGAGCTCACCCTGAGCGAAGTCGAAGGGTGAGCGGTCGCGCCTAATCCACCGGCAGTTTTCGCAGAGCGGCGATAAGCGCGCTCATATCCTCCGGCACAGGGGCTTCGTAGCGAAGGGTTTCGCCGGTGATGGGGTGGACGAAGCCGAGGACGGCGGCATGCAGCGCCTGGCGGGAGAAGGCGCGGGCGGCAGCGAGGGCTTTGTCATACCGCGCTTCAGTGCCCGGCGCTTTCCAGGCCATGATACCCGCCTGGCGGCCATAGACCGGATCGCCGATCAGCGGCGCGCCGGCATGAGCCATGTGGACGCGGATCTGGTGGGTGCGCCCGGTTTCAAGGCGGCATTCGAGCAGCGCAGCGGCCGGTAGCCGGGTGGCGCGATCCTTATAGCCGAAGGTTTCGACCGCCTTGTAATGGGTGACGGCATGGCGGGCGGCCGGGCTGTCAGGATTTCTGTGTACCGACATTTTCTTGCGATCATTTTCTGACCGGGCAATGGCCGCCTCGATGGTGCCGGAGAGAGGACGCGGCGCGCCGCGCGTGACGGCGCGGTAGACCCGGTCGATATCATGGCGTTCAAACAGGGCGGCAAGGCCGGTATGGGCCGCCTCGGTCTTGGCAGCGACCATGACGCCGCTGGTCAACTTGTCGAGCCGGTGGACAATGCCGGGGCGCTCTACCCCACCGATGCCCGAAAGCTGGCCCTGGCAATGATGCAGCAGCGCATTGACCAGCGTGCCCGTCTGGCTGCCGGGCGCGGGATGGACGGCCATCCCGGCGGCCTTGTTCAGAATGATCAGGTGGGCGTCCTCATAAAGGACTTCGAGGGGGATATCCTCGGCCTCTGGCATGGCCGGCACGGGCGGGGGCATATTGACCGCATAGACGAGGCCCTCCTTGACCGGAGCCCGGGGGTTGGTTTCCGCAACGCCGCCGACGCTGACAGCCCCTTCCTCGATCAGGGATTTGGCCCGCGAGCGGGAAATGCCCTCGGCGCGGGCGCCGAGGAAGGCATCGAGACGCTGACCGACATCGGCAGGCTCGGAAGTGATCAAAATCTGGTTCATGGGCGCCTTATAGACGAGGGAGGGGCTGCGCGTCATGCTGGTGTCGCAAATTGGCGTCATGAGAGCGGCACGCAACCGGGGAGTCCCTTTAAATGGTACAGGTAACACGTCGCAGCCTTCTGGGCGGCGCAGCTTTGGGAACGGTGGCGCTGGCCGCCTGTGGCACAACGGGTCCGCAGACCTACAAGGGCGAAGCGGCGTTCAATCATGGCGTGGCGTCCGGCGACCCCCTGCCCGACCGGATGATCCTCTGGACCCGCGTGACCCCTCTTTCCGGCGCCGGCCCGATCCCCGTACGCTGGGCAGTTCTGCGCGCGGGACAGTCGACGCCCGTTTCCACCGGTGTCACCGAGGCGAGCGAAGCGAAGGATTATTGCGTCAAGGTGGACGCTGGCGGGCTTCAGCCCGGATCGGACTATACCTACCGCTTCACCGCGATGACCGACAATGGCGATGTGGTCTCTCCCGAAGGGCGCCTGCGCACGCCGGCTGCAAGCGGCACAAGCGCGGTGACCCTCGCAGTAGTTTCCTGCTCCAACTGGCAGTTTGGGCTGTTCAACGCCTATCGGGCGATTGCCGCCGAGCCGGGCCTCGACGCGGTGGTTCACCTGGGCGACTATATCTATGAGTATGGCATCGACGGCTATGGCGGGGAAATCGCCCAGAAGATCGGCCGTCTGCATGAGCCGTCTACGGAGATTGTGTCGCTGGCCGATTATCGCCGCCGGCATGCCCAGTACAAGACTGATCCCGACCTGCAGGCCGCCCATGCCGCCGCGCCCTGGATCTGCACTTGGGACGACCATGAAAGCACCAACAATTCCTATCGTACCGGCGCAGAAAACCACAATCCGGACAATGGTGAAGGCGAGTGGAGCGACCGGAAAATGGCCGCTGTGCAGGCCTATTTCGAATGGATGCCGATCCGCGACATCCAGCCGGGCGCGTTGACCACGGCGGCCTGGCGCAGCTTCCGCTTTGGCGATGTGGCGACGCTGCATGCGCTGGAATCGCGCCTGACGGGCCGGTCGGACGAAATCAGCTGGGGCGGCGCGCTGGAAGGGGCGTCCACGCCGCAGGAACTAGCACAGAAAGCGCAGGAGACGATGCAGGCGGTGGCCGATCCGGCCCGCACGATGCTGGGCGCCGAACAGGAAAGCTGGCTGAACGGGGAGCTGGCAAACTCGGTTTCTTCCGGCGCGGCCTGGCAGGTGCTGGCCAATCAGGTGATCATGGCGCGCGTGAAGCTGCCTGACTTCACCCAGTCGCTGACCCCGGCGCAGGTGGCCGCGCAGGACAATCCGCAGGTGGGCGCTTTCCTCGGCTTCACTGCCATGGGCCTGCCGTTCAACCTGGACGCCTGGGACGGCTTCCCGGCGGCGCGCGAGCGCCTTTACCAGAGCGTCAGCGCTGCAGGCGCGCGTCTTGTGACGCTGACAGGTGATACCCATACCGCCTGGGCGAACGAGCTGTTTGATGCCGGGGACACCCGCATGGGCATCGAGATCGGCTGCACGTCGATCTCATCGCCGGGCATGGGCGCCTATGTGAAAGAGGTGCCTGACCTCGGCCAGCAAATCACCGACGCCAACAAGGAGGTCGTCTGGCACGACCCCTTCGGCCACGGCTATACGATGTTGACGCTGACGCCGACGGCCGCGCGGGCGGCTTTCCGCAAGGTGTCTGACATCTATGGCGATACGTTCAGTACCGAGACGGTGGCCACGTTTGAAGCCAGCGCCGAAGCGGGCGGGGTCTCGCCGCTGCGGGCGGTCTAGACCGGCGCGGCTAGTCGAGCACGCCCGACAGCGTTGAGCGGCCGCCGTCCATGATCAGGCTCTGCCCGGTCATGAAGGCGGCATCCCGCGAGGCGAGGAAGAAGGCGGCGCCGGCGATCTCATCGGCCAGAACCGCGCGCCCCAGCGGCACGCGGCCGAGAGACCACGGCGTCGCACGCTCTTCGCTCGGGCGCAGGGAAACGATGGCGTTTACCCGGATCGTGTGTTCGGCCAGTTCCAGCGCGCCGGCGCGCATGACGCCCTGGATGGCGGCCTGGCTGACGGTGTCGGTGAACCGGCCGGGCATGGACGCGGCCGCCGCGTAGCGCAGGACGAAGGTGATCGAGCCTTTCTGGCGCTTTCGCTCAACCCCGGTTTCGGGAAGGTCTTCCTGTTCCAGCAGGCGCTCAGCGATGACGCGCAGGGCCATTGCGGCGCCGCGCGCGGATTTGCCGAGGGCTTTCTCGAATTTCTCCTGGGCGAAATCCAGAAGCGTGTCGGGGTCTTCATACGCGGGCACGATGACGGCGTGGTCGACGCGGCCGAAGGCTTCGACGGCGGCGGTGACGGCGTTGCGCAGGCCGAGGCGGGAGTGGAGTTCGCCAAGATAGAACTGGACGGCGGCGTCGAGCGTATCGCGCGCGGCGGCGATGCGTTCCTGGGAGGGGTCGGCGACAAGAACCCTGTGGCCTTCATCTTCAAAGCGGCGGGCGATGGCCTCGCCGACTTCGCGTCCCAGGCCGAGAACAAGCGTAACGGGCTGGACCATCAGGTGGCCGAGCCGGGCATGGGGCTGGATTGGTAGAGGGGCATATGTCCCGTTCCTCCTGAGGCCTGTGGCGGCCCCCGAGAAACGGGACTGCCGGAACAGGCTAGCTGACGTTGAGGTTTCGCAGCTGCTCCTTAATCCTGAGTTTCTGTCGCTTCAAATCCTTGAGGACGAGGCCGTCGGCAGAGGGGCGTTTCTGTTCGTCGGAAATCTTCTCGTCCAGATTGCGGTGCTTTGCAGAGAGTTCACTGATGCGACCGTTGAGCGACATAGGCAGTCTCCTTTACGTCTCCGGTCCGGTGTGACCGGTGATGCAAGAATGCCACACTCCTGTATGTGAGTCATGGGTAGATCCACGTATCTTGCCGCATTTTCACCTGAATGCCCGCCCTTCGGCCTTCCGGCGCGATTTTTCGGCAAACATGGCCTGATCTGCCCGCGCGATGAGCGCGGCCGGGCTTTGACCGGCCTGCCATTCGACAACCCCGCAGGACGCACCGATCTGGACCGGCGCGAGGGTGCACCCCTCCTCACCCCGCACTTCCAGAGCGTCGATGGCCGCAGCAAGCTGGGCGGCCTTGCGCCGGCTGTCCTCCAGCCCGGCATGAGCGAGCACGATGCCGAACTCATCGCCGCCGAGCCGGCCGACAATGTCGGTTTCCCGCGTGCGGGCCAGCAGAATATCGGAAATCTTCAGCAGAACGCTGTCACCGGCCGCATGACCGTAAACGTCATTCACCTGTTTGAAATTGTCCAGATCAATGAAAATCAGGGTCAACGGCGTCTGAAACCGGCCGGAGAGGGCAATTTCGCGGCGCACTTCCCGCTCAAAGGCGCGGCGGTTGAAGACCGGGCAGAGGGCGTCATTGTCGGCCAGCAGCGCCGCGTCCGCGAGACTGGCGCGCAGCGTATCGGCCTCTTCACGCAGGACAATGACCTCTTCGGCGAGCGCCTCGATGGCGGCGCGGGCGCGAAGGTCGAGCCGGGCAAGATCAACCCCCAGCGCGTCAATCAGGGCGCGCTTTTCGGCTTCAGCCAGCTCCGGAGTGTCAGTTGCCATGTGTTAACACTAACTTTGTTCGTCTCTCTTGTAGAGAGCCCGTTCGTGGGACGCCCCAACTTTCCCCTCACAGGAGCGGTTGACCGACAGCGGCGCGCTCTTATGGTGCGCGCTTTCCAGCGGCGAGGCAGGCATGAACAAGGCGCGCTCTCCGGTCGTGGGCATCATCATGGGCAGCCAGTCGGACTGGCCGGTGATGCGCGAGGCCGCGAAGATTCTCGAAGATATGGGCGTCGCTTTCGAAGCGAAGATCGTCTCGGCGCACCGCACGCCCCAGAGGCTGGTTGAGTATGCGACCACCGCGAAAGAGCGCGGGCTGAAGGTGATCATCGCCGGTGCAGGCGGGGCGGCCCACCTGCCGGGCATGGCGGCTTCCATGACGCCCCTGCCCGTTCTGGGCGTGCCGGTTCAGTCCAAAGCGCTGAAAGGCCTCGATAGTCTTCTTTCCATTGTGCAGATGCCCAAGGGTATTCCGGTGGGCACGCTGGCGATTGGCGAAGCGGGCGCGGCGAATGCGGGCATTCTGGCGGCCTCGATCATTGCGCTGCAGGACGAAAGTGTTGCCGCAAAGCTGGACGCCTTCCGCGCGACCCAGACCGAGAGCGTGAAAGAGGTTCCCGAGGAATGAGCCCGCTTCGCCCCGGCGCGACGATCGGGATATTGGGCGGCGGGCAGCTTGGCCGGATGCTGGCGAGCGCGGCGGCCCAGCTTGGCTTTGATGTGCTCATCTATTCGCCGGAAGATGATCCCCCGGCAGGCCGGGTGGCGGCAGGCGCCTTTCAGGCCGATTGGGATGACGCCGAGGCGCTGACCGAGTTTGCGCAGGCCTGCGACGTGATCACGCTGGAATTTGAGAATGTGGCCGTGGGCAGCGTCGAGGTGATCGAGAAGGCCGGAAAGCGCGTTCTGCCGGGGGCGAAGTCTCTTTCCGTCTCGCAGGACCGGCTGACGGAGAAGACGTTCCTCAACGCACACGGCATTCCGACCGCCCCGTTCCGGGAAATCAATTCGGCCGCTGACATACCGGCCGCGTTGGCGGAACTTGGCGTGAAGGGCGTGTTGAAGACGCGCCGTGAAGGCTATGATGGCAAGGGGCAGGCCTGGGTATATGAGGCTGCCGGGGCGGAAAAAGCCTGGGCGAAGATCGGCGCGATGCCGGCGATCCTGGAGGCCGCAATTGCGTTCGAGTGCGAAATCTCCGTCCTCGTAGCGCGCAATACGCGGGGCGAAACGATGAGCTGGGCGCCGCCGCGCAACAGCCATGAGAATGGCATTCTGGCGCGCTCGGTTGTGCCCTCGGGCCTGACCAAAGCGGTGGAGGACGAGGCGCGGGCCAAGGCGATGCATCTGGCCGATGCGCTCGGCCATGTGGGCGTACTGGCACTGGAGTTTTTTGTGCTGCCCGATGGCACGCTGCTGGCAAACGAGTTTGCGCCCCGGGTGCACAATTCCGGCCATTGGACGCCGGAAGCGTGCCAGACCGGCCAGTTCGAGCAGCATATCCGCTGTGTCGCGGGCTGGCCGCTGGGGGATACCCACCGTTTGTTTGATGCCGAAATGGTGAATCTGATCGGAGATTCAGGGCTGGTTGACCCGGCAACGCTCAAGGCGAATGATGTTTTGACCCTTTACGGCAAGCGCGAAGCCCGGCCCGGACGCAAGATGGGCCATATCACGCGCCGCCTTGGCCCCCGAAAGGACTAGACCCATGCGCCTTCCCGTTTCCACCTGGCCCGACATTGAAAACTGGCTGACCAGATCCAAGACCATCGTGATCCCCATCGGCTCGTTCGAGCAGCATGGGCCCAATGGCTTCATCGGGACCGATGCTCTGTGCCCGGAAATCATTGCCAATCATGCCGAGAGCCTGGCGCCCGATGACATTCTGATCGGGCCGACCTTTGCCGTGGGCTGCGCGCAGCATCATCTGGGGTTTCCCGGCACGGTGACGCTTCGCCCCTCGACGATGATCGCGGCGATGGTGGACTGGACCGAGAGCCTGATGCGCCATGGCTTTGAGCGGCTCTACTGGCTGAACGGGCATGGCGGCAATATCGCCACCATCGAGGCAGCCTTCTCCGAGATCCATGCCCGGCGCAGCTTTGATCCGCGCGGCGCCGAAAATCGCCCCGGCCTGAGTCTGAAACGTCGGGACTGGTGGGATTTCCGGGAGGTGATGAACACCGTCAACCAGCTCTACCCCACCGGCCATGGCAGCCACGCGACCGCCTCGGAAGTCTCCGTCACTTATTGGGGCTATCCCGAGCGGGAACGCAGCAAGACCAAAATGAGCCCGAAGATCGCGCCGACCGGGACGATTGGCGACGCGGTTCAGTATCGCCGCGACTTCCCCGATGGGCGCATCGGCTCTGACCCGACGCAATCGAACATTGAGGATGGCGGGAAGATCGTTGCTGTGGCGGCAAAATGCGTGCTCGAAGAGGTCGCGCGGTTTTCGGCTTAGCCGGGCGCTCCTAAATCCCGCGTAATCTCTGAGGCTTCGGCTTTGATCTTGGCGCGATGCCCGCTATCAGGGCGAGACGTGAACGCGCGGGACATTCATGCTGGACGTCAGATCGCTCGAAAAAGCCTATGGCAGCAAACAGGCCGTGCGCGGCATATCCTTTGCCGTGGAGAAAGGCACCGTGCTGGGCTTTCTGGGGCCCAACGGCGCGGGCAAATCGACCACGATGCGGATGATCGCCGGCGTGCTGGAGCCCGATGTGGGCGACGTGCTGATCGACGGGAAGTCGATCATCTCCGACAGGCGGGCCGCGCAGGCCGCGCTGGGCTACCTGCCCGAAGGCGCGCCCCTTTATAATGACATGACGCCGCCCGAATTCCTCGCCTTCCTGGCCAGCGCGCGGCAACTGCCGAAATCGCAGCGCAAGGACGCCATCGAGCGCACGATTGCGGACGCGCGGATTTCCGGCGTGGTGGGCCAGCGCATCGGCGCGCTCTCCAAAGGCTATCGCCGCCGCGTGGGGCTGGCAGGCGCGATCCTGCATGATCCGCCCGTGCTGGTGCTCGACGAGCCGACGGACGGGCTGGACCCCAACCAGAAACGGGCCGTGCGCGCACTGATCGCGCGGATGGCGCCGACCAAGGCCATCATCATTTCAACCCATACGCTGACCGAAGTGCCGGCGATGTGTCACCGCGCCATCCTGGTCGACCGGGGACGGATCATTGCCGATGACACGCCCGAGGGCCTCGCCCGGCGCTCTGATGAAGGCACGCTGGAAAGCGCCTTTGCCCGCCTGACCGATCAGGTGGAGGCGGCAACGCTATGACCGGTGCCATCCGCCAGCATATGAGCGGCTTTACCGCAACGTATCGCCGTGAGCTGAACGCTTATTTTGCCACGCCTATGGCATATGTGTTCCTGGCGGTGTTTCTGCTGGCGCTCGGCCTTTTCACCTGGGAGGCGGCGCGGTTTTTCGATTCGGGCGTGGCGGACCTTCAGCCCTTCTTTGCTTGGCATCCCTGGCTTTACATGATCTTTCTGCCCGCGCTCGCGATGCGCCTCTGGGCCGATGAACGCGCGGCGGGAACGGATGAACTTCTCCTGTCGCTGCCGCTGGGCCTGCCGGGGCTTGTATTGGGGAAACTCTGCGCGGCGTGGACTGTGGCGGGAACGGGCCTTGTGCTGACGGTCCCGATGTGGATCTCGGTGAATTACCTTGGCAATCCGGACAATGCCGCCATTGCGCTGACCTATCTTGTCAGCCTGCTGATGGCCGGGGCATACCTTTCCATTGGCGCGGCGGTGTCGGCACTGACGGGCAGCCAGGTGACGGCGTTCGTGATTTCGGTGGTGATCGCGTTTGTGTTTACGGCCGCCGGCTGGCCGCTCGTGCTCTCCACGGTTCAGACGCTGTTTGGGACAGGCTTTGCCGATCTGATCGCGCGGTTTTCCTTCATCACCCAGTTTGAGAGCGCCCAGCGGGGTGTATTGGAACTGCGCGTGGTGGCGTATTTCCTCGGATTCACCGCCACTTTTGCCTTCCTCAATTGCCTCTGGGCCTCACGCCGGAGGCTTGGCTGAGCGATGCAGGCGCGGCGCTATCTTGTTCTGATGACGCTGCTGGCGGGGATCATCCTGCTGGCGGGGAACATTGCAGCGCAGAAGCTGCTGGCCGGGGCGCGTCTCGATTTCACCGAAGGCAAACTTTACACGCTGTCTGACGCCACGCGGGTGACACTCCGCGATCTCGCCGAGCCGGTAGAGCTGACCTATGTCTATTCCCGGCGGGTGGGGCAGGATTATCCGGCGATCCAGGCCCACGCTGCCCGGGTGCGCGAGTTGCTGGCGGCGTATGCGGCGGCGTCCGGCGGAAACGTCCGGGTACGGGAGATAGACCCCAAACCCTTCTCCGAAGCCGAGGACGAAGCCCTCGCCGCCGGGGTCAGCGCCATTCCCGCTGCGGGCAATGATCCGCTTTATTTCGGCGTCATCGGGCGCAACACGATTGATGATCTGCGGCTGATTCCGTTTCTGGCGCCCGAACGCGAGACGACCCTGGAATATGACCTGACCCGGATGATTGCGCGGCTGGACAATCCCGCGCCGCCCCGGGTTGGCATCATCAGTTCCCTGCCCGGCATGAAGGCGCTGGGCGGCGAGAGCGGCTATGTGGTGCTGCAGGATATCGGGCGTAGCTTTTCGATTGAGCAGATTCCGGATGATTTCCGCTCGCTGCCGGAGGTGGACGTGCTGCTGGTAGCCCATCCGGGCGCGCTGACGGCGCGGCAGGAATGGCTGATCGACCAGTTCATTCTGCGGCAGGGGCGCGCGATCTTTGTAGTCGACCCCGCGGCCAAGACAGCGCTCTCCGGCGCGATGTTCTCGGCAACCGATACGCTGGCGCGTTCCAGCCTCGGGCGTCTCGGCAGTGCCTGGGGCGTTGAGCTTTCCCCGCAGGCGGTAGCGGACGCGGCCAATGCGCTGACCGTGCCGGTGGAATCGTTCACCGGGCGGATCGATGAAGTGGCCCATCCGCTGTTTGTGGGCATCCCTGCCGAAACGATGAGCCGCGAAGATCCGATCACGGCAGACCTGATGCGCGTCGTCAATTTCGGCGCGCCCGGTGCATTGATCGAGAAAACGCTGGCGGACGGAGTGAGCCTCGCGCCGCTGATCCTGACGGGGCCGAGCCCCTCTTTCATCGACGCGGCCGCGGCCGCCCGCGATATGGGCCCCAATGAGGTCCTGCAGAGCTATATGACGGAAAGCGCCTCGCTGGTGATTGCCGCGCGCCTGTCCGGGCGCCTCCAGAGCGCGTTTCCCAATGGCGCGCCCCCGATGGACGAGCCTTCTGACAGAAGCGAAATGGAAGCTGCGCGCGCCGAGGCAGCCGGCGTGGCCCCGCACATTGGCGCAAGCGAAAGAGCTGCAGAAATCGTGATCATCGCGGACGCAGATTTCCTGGCCGATGATTTCTATGTGGTGCCGGGCAGCGGTCTCGTGGTGGCGGACAATGGCGCGCTGCTGCTCAACGCGCTCGACGCGCTGGCCGGACGCGGCGAGCTTTCCAGGCTCCGATCGCGCGCGGCCAGCCTGCGGCCGATGGCACGGATCGACACAATGCGGGACGCAGCCGAAACGCAGTATTTCCGTCAGCAGTCGGAACTGGAAGGACGCCTCTCCACCGCGCAGGCGCGTCTCACGCAGCTGCAATCTGCCGCGTCAGGCGAGGGTTTCTTTGCGGGAGACCCCGAAGCGGAGCTGACGGCCGATGAGCGCGCCGAACTGGCCGTGCTGCGCGAGGACATTCTCTCGATCCGCGCGAGCCTGCGCGACATCGAACGCGATTATCGCCGGGATATCGACGCGCTGGAAGCCACGCTCAAGGCATTCAATATCTGGGGCGGGCCTCTGCTGGTGACACTGGCCGGCATTCTCGTCTGGCGCCGTCAGGCCCGCAAAAGGCGGGCTGCGCCATGACCGCGCTGAAAAACCAGAACCGGGCATTCCGCATCAGGATCATGAGCGCATTGGCAGGCGTCCTGGTGATCGCCGCCGTCGGCAGCCAGTTTCTGGGGGCGCCGGCTTCTCCGCGAAGCGATTTTCAGGGCGATCCGGTTCTGCCCGGCTTTGCGCAGACGCGCGCGGACGCCACGGAGATCCGGATAACGCTGGCCGACCAGTCCTATACGCTGTTTGCAACCCCGGGGGGCTGGCGGCTTCAGGGAACGGACGGGTATCCGATCCGTGTCGACCGGCTGAACGAGCTGGCCGGGGGGCTGGAGGCGCTGGTCTGGGACGCGCCGCGCACGCGCGATCCCGGCAAGATGAATGCGATCGGCCTCGGCGATCCGCGCGAGGGGGGCAACGGGGCGCTGGTGGAAGTGATTGGCGCAGAAGGGGAGGTTTCGGCCGCCCTGCTCACCGGTCGCAAGGATGAGCATATCTATGTGCGCCGCCCTGGCGAAATGCAGGCTTACCGGGTGACGGGCACACTGCCGCCGCTCTACACCGCAGAAGCCTGGCTGGATCTGGACATCATCGATCTGCATACGGATGCGGTTTCTGCTGTGCGCCTAACCGACACGAGCGGGGCCTCCCTCTTCCTGCAGCGCACGATCGGCTCGAGCGACCGGGCCTTCCGCCCTGCCCCGCCCTATGAAACCTACGAACTGGTCAACCGGCTGGTGACGACCGGGCCTGCCCTGGCACTGACCCGCTTCCAGCCCATCGGTGTGCGCCCCGCGAGCGACCTCAAGACAGCCCCCAGAGGCCGCCATATCACCCAGACCCATGACGGGCTGGAGATAGAGGCCCGCCCTTATCGCGAAGCCGACGGATTTTTTATCACCCTGCGTGCGATCGAGGCGGGCGAAGGCGCCCATCGCGGCGCAGCGATCAATGAGCGCACGCGCGGCTGGGCGTTTCAGGTGTCGGAACTCGACTGGCGGGATTTTGCGCCGAGGGTGTCAGACATTGCGCGGGCACCCGAAGGCGAAAGCGAAGCGAGCGACGCCGATATCAGCACGGCGCCAGGCGCTGACTGATCAGCGCACGTCCATGACGGCAAGCACCGGGCCAAAACCGGCTTCCTGAACGATCAGCATGCAGCCTGATTGGCAGGCCGGCAGATCGATGTCCGCGCGCCCGCCGAGCCAGGGGCCCATCTGGCGGGCCGAGGTGACAGGATTTGGCATCTTGGTCGTGTTGTCGGCGCCGGAGAGATAGGTCACCCACCAGAGATCGGTCAGGCTGCCGGTTTCGCCCTTGAGCGAGACTTTGCCATTCTTGCGCACCAGTGCGACGCCGCTTTCCGGGAGCGCATTGATCTTGCCCAGGGCCGCCCCCACCTTGCTGCCCTTGTTACCGGGCGCCTGTTCGGCGCCATTGAAGACTGCCTGGGGCGTGTACGGGCCGCGCAGGGAGAAGCGCTCGACATAGCCGCGCTGGCGATCTTTCGATTCCGGCAGGGCCATCTTTTCCTTGCTACCGAGATAATCCCAGTAGTCGACCGGCCAGGTGAGCACCAGAACGTCATCGCGCTGGGCTTCCAGCTCATTCATAGCCTGATAGGCGGCCGGACAGGAGCGGCAGTTCTTGGACGCGAAAAGCTCGACCAGCACGGGCCCGTCTGCATGCGCCGGAGGCGCCGCAAACGCAGCCAGAAGCAGGACGAACAGGGCAGGCAGTCGCATCATCACTGGCCGCTTATAGGCTCTGGGGCACCATGCCGACAGTCACAGCCGCGTGAAAGGCTGTAAAAAGCCCGCCGCAGCTGTGGCGCTGCGGCGGGCCGGGATGTTTTACGAGGCGCGGACAAGGTCGCGCAGCACATAGTGCAGCACACCGCCATGCTTGACGTAATCGACTTCGATCTCGGTATCGATCCGGCATTTGATCTGAATCGTTTTCACGGTGCCGTCTGCGTAGCTGATCTTGCAAGGGACGGTGGACAGCGGGCGGATGTCGTTGCCGAGACCTTCGATATCGAAGATTTCGGTGCCCTTGAGCTCCAGAGACTTGCGGCTCTCCCCAATGAACTCGAACGGAATGACGCCCATGCCGACAAGGTTCGAGCGGTGGATACGCTCGAAGCTTTCGGCGATCACGGCCTTCACACCAAGAAGGTTTGTGCCCTTGGCCGCCCAGTCGCGGCTGGAGCCGGCGCCGTACTCGATGCCGCCAATGACGACGAGCGGTACGCCCTGGTCGATCCAGGCCATCGCCGCGTCATAAATCGAGGTCTGCTCCCCATCCGGGCCGAGGGTGTAGCCGCCCTCAACGCCGTCAAGCATCTCGTTCTTGATGCGGATGTTGGCGAAGGTGCCGCGCATCATGATCTCATGGTTGCCGCGGCGCGAGCCGTAGGAGTTGAAGTCCTTCACCGGCACCTGGCGCTCGGTCAGGTATTTGCCGGCCGGGCTATTGGCCTTGAAGGAGCCTGCCGGAGAGATGTGATCGGTGGTGATCATGTCCCCAAGCAGGGCCAGAACGCGTGCGCCCTCGATCGGATTGATGTCGCCCTTCTCCGCCGACATGCCGCGGAAGTAAGGCGGGTTTTGGATGTAGGTCGAGCTGACCGGCCAGTCATAGGTTTCAGCGTCCGTGGTCTGAACGCCCTGCCATTTCTCGTCGCCTTTGAACACATCGGCATATTTCGACATGAACATCTCGCGGGTCACGGTCGCGTGGACCATGTCGGCGATCTCTTTGGTCGTGGGCCAGATGTCCTTCAGATAGACGGGTTTGCCGTCTTTCGACGTGCCGATCGGATCTTTGGTGATGTCAATGTTCATGTCGCCGGCAATGGCATAGGCCACGACCAGCGGCGGTGAGGCGAGATAGTTCGCACGCACGTCGGGGCTGATGCGGCCTTCGAAGTTGCGGTTACCCGAAAGCACCGAGACGGCCACGAGATCATTCTCGTTGATCGATTTGGAGATTTCAGGGGCCAGCGGGCCTGAGTTGCCGATACAGGTGGTGCAGCCATAGCCGACCAGGTTGAAGCCGAGGGCGTCGAGGTCTTCCTGCAGGCCCGCGGCGTTGAGGTATTCGGAGACGACCTGCGATCCGGGCGCCAGCGAGGTCTTGACCCACGGCTTGCGGGTAAGACCCAGGGCGCGCGCCTTGCGGGCCACGAGACCGGCGCCGATCAGGACGTAGGGGTTTGAGGTGTTTGTGCAGGAGGTGATCGAGGCGATCACGACCGAGCCGTCGCGCAGTTTCCAGTCATGGCCTTCAACAGCGGCCTCGCTGGGGCCAGCATGGTCGCCGGGGATGATCTTGGGATCAGGCGCGCCGCCCTCTTCCGTCATTTCCGACTTCTGCAGCTCCGGGGCCTTGGCCGGTTTGCGGACGCCATTGATGTATTCACTGAACACCTGGGCGGCCGCGTCGAGCGCGACGTGATCCTGGGGGCGTTTCGGACCGGAGATGGCGGGCACAACATCACCAAGATCGAGATGCAGCGTGGACGTGTAGACGGGCGCATAGTCAGCGCCGCGCCAGAAGCCGTTCTGCTTGGCGTAGGCTTCGACGAGGGCAATGCGGTCTTCCTCACGGCCGGTCTGACGGAGGTAGCGGATCGTCTCATCATCAATCGGAAAGAAGCCGCAGGTGGCGCCGTATTCAGGGGCCATGTTGGCAATGGTAGCGCGGTCTGCGAGCGGCATATTGTCGAGGCCGGGGCCGTAGAATTCGACGAACTTGTTCACAACGCCGTGCTTGCGGAGCATCTGCACCACTTTCAGCACGAGGTCAGTGGCGGTGACGCCTTCTTTCATCGCGCCGGTGACCTTGAAGCCGACGACTTCAGGAATCAGCATCGAGACAGGCTGGCCGAGCATGGCTGCTTCGGCTTCGATCCCGCCAACGCCCCAACCCAGAACAGCGAGGCCGTTGACCATCGTGGTGTGGCTGTCGGTGCCGACCAGCGTGTCGGGATAAGCGAGGATGGAGCCATCGGTGTCAGTATCGGTCCAGACGGTCTGGGCGAGATATTCGAGGTTCACCTGGTGGCAGATGCCGGTGCCGGGCGGAACGACGCGGAAATTGTTGAACGCCTTCTGACCCCATTTGAGGAAGGTGTAGCGCTCCATATTGCGCTCATATTCCAGATCGACGTTGGCCTGGAAGGCGCGGGGCGTGCCGAACTCGTCGATCATCACCGAGTGGTCGATCACGAGGTCAACCGGGACCAGCGGGTTAATCTTCTTGGCGTCGCCGCCGAGGGCCTTGATGCCGTCGCGCATGGCAGCAAGGTCCACCACAGCCGGAACGCCGGTGAAGTCCTGCATCAGCACGCGGGCGGGGCGGTAGGCGATCTCACGCGGGTTCTGGCCGCCTTTGTCTGCCCATTCGCCGAAGGCGCGGATGTCGTCGGGCGTGACGGTCAGCCCATCTTCGAAACGCAGCATGTTCTCGAGGAGAACCTTCAACGCTGCCGGGAGGCGGGATATGTCGCCCAGACCGCCATTCTTCGCCGCTGCTTCGAGCGAATAATAGGTGTAGGTCTTGCCAGCTGCTGTGAGCGTGCTTTTCGATTTAAAGCTGTCCTGTGACGGCATGTCCGAGCCTTGCCTCCTGTAAGGGGCCTCACGTTCCGGAGGCCCGTTTTCGTCGCTGCGGCCCTCTTATAGGCCCTGCCCTTCCGGCGCAATCGGGACAAAGGGTCAAAGCGTTAATAGCGGCACTGGCGCCGGTTTGCAGGTCGAAGCGAACAGGCTAAGCCTGCGCCGGTGACCGACTCTACCCCTCCTCTGCTCAGCGCCAGTGGCCTCGCTATCCTGCGGGGGGAGCGCGTGCTGTTCCGCGGGATAGGGCTGACCCTGTCGCCGGGCGAAGCGATTGTGCTGCGCGGCGCGAACGGGGCTGGCAAGACGACGCTGCTGCGGATGCTGGCGGGACTGACGCGGCCCGAAGCCGGTGAGATCGCGCGCCCTGTCCCCCATCACTGGATCGGCCACAAGGAAGGCATCAAGCCGCAGGAAAGCCCGCGCAGCCACCTCGCCCTCTGGGCAAGGGCGTGGGGATCGGACGCCAGTATCGCGGAGATCCTCGACAAAATGGCGCTGACGCGCGCCGCCGACGTTCCCGGAAGATACCTGTCGGCCGGCCAGAGGCGGCGGACGGCTTTTGCGCGGCTACTGCTGGAAAAGCGCCCGCTCTGGCTGCTCGACGAGCCCTACACGGCGCTCGACACGAGTGGCAAAGCCCTGCTCGATCAGGTCATTTCCGGACAATTGCGGACAAATGGGGCCATTCTTGCGTCAATGCATGACGTTGCCGGCTTCCCGGTGACCGCTGAGGTGACGCTTTGAACGCCGCTCCCATATGGGCCGCCTTCCGTCAGGCATTCGCCGAAGCATGGGCAGGCGGGGCCGGCGCGCTGCTGCCGCTGGGCTTTCTTGGCGGCGCTGCCGTTCTCGTACCCCTGGGTATCGGAAGTGATACGCAGACCCTGATTGCAGTGGGCCCCGGCATCATCTGGGTTTCTCTGGCGTTATCCAGCCTTGTGACCCTAGAGCGGATTTTCCAGGCAGATGCTGAAGATGGCACGCTGGATCTCTGGCTGCAGGCGGGCGCGCCGATGGCAGCCATTGCTGCGGCCAAGACACTGGCGCACTGGCTGGCAGCAGGTTTACCGCTGGCGCTCGCCTCTCCCGTGCTGGCGCTGATGTTCCAGGCGCAGGCGAGCGTCGACCTGCTCCTCAATCTGGGGCTCTATGCGCTGGGCAGTCTGGCGTTCTTCTTCTGGGGCGGCGTTGGCGCAGCCCTTTCGGCCACGGTGCGGCGGGGCGGGCTGCTCATCTCGATCATTGCCCTTCCTCTTTATGTGCCAACCGCCATTTTCGGCAGCCTCGCGATGACCGGAGGCATCGGATCTGACGGCGCGCCGATGCTGTTGGCGGCCTCGACGCTGTTTGCCTGCGCCATTGCGCCCTATGCCATGGCAGCGGCCCTGCGCTTGGCGGCGGACTGAGGGGAGGTTATGGCTTGAACACCATGTGGTCTGCCTTTGCCAATCCGCACAAGTTTCTGAAATTCTCCGCCGTGGCGGCGCCCTTCTTCTATGGCGTGGGCGCGCTCTGCATCCTGTGGGGTCTCTGGCAGGGGCTATGGATCGTTCCGAAGGACGAATATCAGGGCGGGGACATCATGCGCGTGATGTTCATTCATGTGCCCGCCGCCTGGCTGGCGATGGCCAGCTATTCGGGCCTCGCGGTGGCGAGCTTTGTCTGGTTCATCTGGCGCCACGAATTGGCCGACATTGCCGCCAAGGCGATTGCCCCGCTCGGCGCAGTGTGGACAGCCCTCTGCCTTGCCACCGGTTCCATCTGGGGCAAGCCGACCTGGGGCACCTGGTGGCAGTGGGATGATGCCCGGATGATGTCCGTTCTATTCCTCCTGTTCCTGTTCCTCGGCTATATGGCGCTGCGCGCCTCGATGGATTCGCGCCAGAAGGCGGCCCGCGCCGGCGCGATCCTGGCCATGGTGGGCGCGATCAACGTGCCGCTGATCAAATTCTCGGTGGACCTCTTCACCTCGCTGCATCAGCCTGCGAGCGTGATTACGGCCGATGGGCCGAAGATGGCAGCGGTCTATCTGACGCCCCTTCTGATTTCAGGCCTCGGACACGGGCTACTCTTCGGGGGGCTTGTGATGACCCATATGCGCACGGAAATCCGTCAACGGCGTATTGCCCGTCTCACCGCGCAGGCGCTGGAAGGTTAGACGATGCCGGAATTTGACAAGAATGCTGCCTATATCTGGGCCTGTTATCTGATCGGGGCAGCGCTGATCGCCGGGGCGTGCCTTCAGGCCTGGCTGAGCGCGCGAGCGGCCAAACGCCGCCTGGAGGCGCTGGTCGCCAATGATGAGGATCTGCGCGCATGAAACGCTGGCTGCATGCCCTGCCGGTGGTGGCGCTGGTCATCGTCGCGGCAACCGGCGGATGGCAGATGATGCGGCCCTCAAAGGGCGAGTTCGAGCGCATCTCCCGCGCCGCGCCCGAGCATGTTTTTCCGTTGATGGATGGCAGCGGGGAGATTTCCTTTGCCCCTCCCCCAGGCGGGCAGCCAGTTGTGGTGAACCTCTTCGCGAGTTGGTGCGCGCCGTGTGAGGCGGAACACAAACACCTGGTGGCGCTGGGCGAGAAGCATCCCGGACAGATCTACGGCATTCTCTATAAGGACAAGGTGGAGAGCGGCGCCGGCTTTCTGGAGCGGCTGGGCAATCCCTACACCCAGGTGGCGCTGGACCCTGAAGGGCGCGGCGGGCTGGATTTCGGCCTGACGGGCGTGCCCGAGACATTTGTCATCTCTGCGAGCGGCGACATCATCCTGCACATCGGGGGGCCCCTGGATGAAACCCTCACCCAAAAAGTAAGCGGGGCGCTGGAAGCGCCCCGCTCATGACTTGGTAAACAGGGAGAAGGGATTACTTCATCTTTTTCTTTGCAACCGGTACTTTTTTCACTTCAGCCTTGGCAGCAGCCTTTTTCTTGGCAGGCGCTTTCTTGGCTTTGGGCGCAGGCGCTTTGGCAGCCTTCGGAGATTTTGCAGCCTTCGGCGCAGCTTTTGGAGCTTTGGCGGCTTTCGGCGCAGCCGGCGCTGTTTCTTTCTTCTCGGAATCGTCGACCAGGCCGGTCAGGCCCTGCAGCAGAGCGTCCTGCTTGGCTTTTGCCAGGGTCGAGAAGAGAGCGTCGTCCGCCTTGGTGACGGCCGGGAGGGCCTTGTCATAGGCTTTCTTGCCTTTTGCCGTCAGGCTGACGGATTTGGCGCGGGCGTCGGTTTTGGAATCGGCGCGCTTGATGAGGCCTGCGGTTTCCATGCGGGCGACCATGTCTGCCAGGGTGGAGCGGTCGATGCCGGTGGCATTGACAAGATCAGACTGGCTGACACCTTCGTTGCCCGACAGGGCCGCGAGGACCGAGAACTGACGCAGTGTGACGCCAGCCGATTTCAGAGCAGCGGCCGAATGATTGGCAGCGATCTGCTGGGCGCGGTGCAGAAGGTGGCTTGGCGAAGAATTGAGATTGAAGCTCATGATGTAGGTTCCTATGGGTTATTGGGGTGTCCGGGGGAGGACGGGATTGAAACGGGGCCGATCCTTGTCCGGGGCGTTAACAAGAGCCCCGTAGGCGGATCAAACACATTCTCCATATAGGCGACAGGATAAAGATTGGATGACTGATCAATTGCCAACTCCTTTCCAAAACACAGATTTTCGTCTCGATGTGCCAGATGGGGACGATCGGATGCGGCGAATTTGCACACGCTGCAATTTTATTGATTACGTGAACCCTAAGATTGTGACCGGCGCGGTCGTGATCAAGGACGAACAGATCCTCATCTGTAGGCGTGCAATCGAGCCCCGCAAGGGGTTCTGGACCCTTCCGGCCGGATTCATGGAGGAAGGCGAGAGCGTTGAGGAAGGCGCCCGGCGCGAGGCGCGCGAAGAAGCGATGGCCGATATCGAGATCGACGGGCTGCTCGGGGTCTATTCCGTGCCCCGGATTTCACAGGTGCAGATCATGTTCCGGGCAAGACTATTGTCAGGCATCGCGCCAGGACCGGAGAGCGAGGAGGTCAAACTCGTCTCCTGGTCCGATATTCCCTGGTCGGAAATGGCGTTTCCCACGGCGGTCTGGGCGCTGACCCATTATGCGCAGACGCGGCACCTTAAAACATTCCCCCCCTTTGGTAACCCACCGGGTACGGAGAAGGTGACGCGATAGATGTTTCAGGCGGCTGCGGGCGTCTCTTCGGTCGTGCGCAGGTGCTTCAGGGTGTAGGGCGTGTTGAGCGCGCCAAACACAAACACGATGACCATGTTGCCCAGCTTCCAGTTGGCCCAGACATCTTCGGCATTCTTCGCGCCAAATGTCAGGCCAAGGAATTCATAACTGCCGGCGGGTGCCACCGGGATCCCGGCCAACACCAGCGGGCTTTCGAAGCCCGGCGCATACATGCGCCAGAGATATTCATTCCAGATGGCCATGGCGACAAAGAAGAGGCCCCAGCGGATGGCAAGCGTACGCCAGGCAAAATCGGGCAGGTCGAAAACTTTCGCGAAGAGAGACTTCCAGAGGTTTTTGCCAAACAGCAGCGGTATGAAGATCATGCCCGCCATGAACAGCTGCTGGATGGTGGGCTTCACATAGATGAAGGCTTTTTCCTGAAGCAGAATGCCGATCAGGCCGAAGCCGCCGACGATGGCGGACGAAAACACCATCATCTGCGATACCGGCTGGCGCTGAATCAGCTGTTTGCCGAGAAAGCCAAGCATCAGGACGATCAGCACACCCGTAGCCCAATAGATGGCGGTGTCCTTGTTGATAAGCCCGTCCAGAAGCTCCACCCGGCGGAAGATGTTGTAGGTCAGGATAAAGCCGATCACGGGGATGAAGTCACCCCAGAGCTGATTGGCCTTGCCGGCAGCCGTACCGATACCGTTTTCAGATCCGGAGGCGGGAGGAGGCGTGGTATGTGTCATGGTTATCCTTACGCTGTCGGGCGCCTTCCGGTTTTTTTCGGCTCTGCGCCTTCTGTCACGATTGGCGCGGCCCGTCAGCCCGCAGCTTGCATCAGAACGAGGCCTGCAGCCAGTGTCGCTGCGGCGGCTGTCCGCCTTCGGCCGAACCCTTCCTTGAGCAACCACGCCCCAAACGCCGCCGCGAAGACTACGGAAGTTTCGCGCAAGGCGGTCACCATCGCTGCGTCCGTCAGCGTGTAGGCATAAATTGCCATGCCATAGGACAGCGCCCCGGCGATGCCCCCTATGATGCCCGCGCGCAGTTCCTTGCGGATAGCCGGAACGACCCTGCCCTTCCGTTGCCAGAGGAGAACAAGCGTAACCCCCACCCAGTCAAACAGGAACAGCCAGACGATAAAGGTGAGTGGGGTTTCCATGGCGCGGGCGGCGCGCGTGTCGGCCACAGCATAAAGGCCAACGCCGATGGCGGTCATCAGCGCCCAGAAGAGCGCCGCGCGATCGAGCCGCCGGGCGCTTTCCGTGAGGCCTGTGGGCAAGGCAAAAACGAGGATCGAGAGGGACGCGGCGATGAGCCCGGCGATCTGCAGCGCCGCGAGTGTTTCGTGAAGCCAGAAGACGGCGAGGCCCGCCGTTGCCAAAGGCCCGAGCCCGCGCATGACCGGAAACACGAGTGAGAGCGCGCCTCGATGCAGCGCCCGGATGGCAGAGAACTGGTAGAACCAGTGCACCACCACGGAAATGGCGATCAGCGGCCAGGTTTCCTTCGGCGGCAGGGGCGCGAAAGGCAAAAGCGGGAGAACGGTCAGGCCCATGACAATTGCAACAATCGCGCGCGCAGTCAGCACATCTCCGCCGCGCTTCACCATCACATTCGTGATGGCGACCGTCAGCGCAGAGAGCAGGCAGAGAAGAACAGGCAGCAGCGTCGGCGACATGGCGCCTGCGCATAAGCGGCTTTTCCGACATTAGGAAGACAGCCGGAAAAATCGTCACAAAATGAGCGCGCGGCCCTGCCCGGGATATTGATCGGGGAACCTATCGGACGTTGCGCCGTTCTTTCAGAGATCCCCGGCAGCCTGCCCCCCGAATGGCAGAAGAGGGAATAAACCCCGCAAGGAGGCAACGGACATGGGCAAAGGTATTTTACTCTGGTTTCTGGGAGTTCCGATCCCCGTAATTCTTCTTCTTCTTTTGATTTTTTAGGAGGCGCACATGGTTGATGCATCTATGACGGCGCCCGGGCGCACTACTGTTGGTGGCTGGGCTGGCCAGGCGATCAGCTGGTCGGCTGTATTTGCCGGCGCACTGGCCGCGCTCGGTCTGACGATTGTCCTTGTCATTCTCGGCTCGGCGTTCGGATTTGGCGCCATGTCGCCTTTTCCAGGCGACGGCCTTTCCATCACTACGATTGGCGTGGTGACCATTATCTGGCTCGTACTGACGCAGATATTTGCGTCAGTTGTCGGCGGTTACATTGCCGGCCGCGTGCGCCTGCGCTGGTCGATCCACCGCGATGAAGTGTTCTTCCGGGATACCGTACACGGTTTCCTGACCTGGGCGGTCGCGAGTGCCTTAATGTTTGCCGTGGCGGCGCTTGCTGTCGGCGGCGGATCTGCAGCGGCAACCGCCGTGACGGCAGCGGCCGTTGCGTCGGACGATGACGCGTCTTCCCCGGCGAGCCTGATCACGGATCGTCTGTATCGTGCCCCCGGCGCAAATCCGCAAACACTGGCCGCCTCACGTGAGGAAGCTGAGCGTCTTGTGGTTCTGGCAATTGCCGATGAGAACCGCGTTACGCCTGAAGACCGCGCCTGGCTGGTCGAGGACGTGGCAGAGCGCGCGTCGCTGGACCTCAACCTGGCGGAAGCACGCGTTCAGATCGCGTTTACCGACATCGCTATTGCTGCTGAAGAAGCCCGCGATGAGGTCGACACGGCCCGCGCTGCAAGCGCCACGCTCTCTATCGCCACGGCGCTTGCCATGATGATTGGCGCCTTCGTGGCCTGCGGGGCTGCAGTGTTTGGCGGCCGTGAGCGCGATGGTCTGGAAGACAGGCTGATCGCCGGCTAACGTCACTTCCAGGGACGCACAATGTTGGAGCGGGGCGGCTATGGCCACCTCGCTCCAACTGCGTTTTGGAGCAGAGGGGCCGCAGCGTCAGGGTTTGACACCCCCTGCCCTTGAGGCATGCTCCCCCCAACAAATGACCGGAGGACTTACCCCATATGGCAACTCATGACCTGATTATTCGCGGCGGTACCATTATTGATGGCAGCGGCGGCCCGTCATTCGAGGGCGATGTGGCGGTCTCGGGCGGCGTGATTACCGAAGTCGGCAAGGTGCACGGCAAGGGGATCGAGGAAATCGATGCCCGGGGACAGGTCGTCACCCCCGGCTTTGTCGACCTCCACACACATTATGATGGCCAGGTGGCGTGGGGACAGGCCATCAGTCCGTCCTCCCTGCATGGCGTGACCACGGTTGTGATGGGAAATTGCGGTGTGGGCTTTGCCCCCTGCAAGACCGAAGACCATGACCGGCTCATCCGCCTGATGGAAGGCGTTGAGGATATTCCCTTCCCCGTGCTGGCCCAGGGTTTGCCCTGGAGCTGGGAGAGCTTTCCCGACTATCTTGAATTCCTCTCGACGCGCCATTTCGACACTGACGTCTGCGCGCAACTCCCGCACGCGGCATTGCGCGTGTTCGTGATGGGCGACCGGGGCGCCAACCGGGAAGATGCGACCCCAGACGATATCGCGGCCATGAAGCAGCTTGCCAAGGAAGCTGTGATGGCCGGCGCGATGGGCTTCTCCACGTCGCGCACATTGAACCACCGCACCTCTGACGGGCAGCCCACTCCAACGCTGACCGCCTCGGAAGCAGAGCTTACTGGCATCGGCATGGGCCTGTCCGAAGCCGGGCGCGGCGTATTGCAATTCGTGTCGGACTTTGACGATCCGCAGAAGGAAGCGGCGATGCTGCGCCGGATCGTCGAGAAGACCGGCCGTCCGCTGTCTGTTTCGCTGGCGCAATCAGACGTGGCGCCCAATGGTTGGCGCCTGCTGCTCGGTGCTATCGAAGCAGCCGCAGCCGACGGCGTACCGATCCGCGCGCAGGTCGCCCCGCGCCCGGTCGGCGTGCTACTGGGGCTCGATCTCACCTTGAACCCATTCAGCGCGCACCCGACCTATCGCGAAGTGGCTGATCTTCCACTTGCGGAGCGTGTGACGCGGCTACGTGATCCCGATTTCCGCGCGCGGCTTCTGGCTGATACACCGCAAACGGACAATCCTTTCCTGAAATCAATGGCGCGCAATTTCGGCAAGATCTTCCAGCTTTCCGATCCGGTAGATTACGAGCCGGGCCCGGAGCGCACCCTCGCCGCCATGGCGCAGGCGCGCGGCGTGTCGCCTGAAGCAGTCGCGCTCGACCTGATGCTGGAACGCGATGGCAATGGGATGCTTTATCTGCCCTTCCTCAATTATGCTCAGGGCACGCTCGATCCCATCATGGAGATGATGCAAAGCCCCGCGACGCTGCCGGGGCTCTCCGATGGCGGCGCTCATGTCGGCATGATCTGCGACGGGTCGTTCACCTCCACGATGTTGACCCATTGGGTGCG
>JBKBRT010000017.1:0-24239 GCA_046291585.1 Hyphomonas sp. | reverse complement strand
ATACGGAGAGTTCGAGCTTCTTGGGGTCGATCATGATGAAGCGGCACTGCTCGGGCGTATGCCGGTAAAGCAGCGACAGGATCATGGCGTTGACGCCGACCGATTTACCCGAGCCGGTCGTACCGGCGATCAGGAGGTGAGGCATCTTGGCAAGGTCAACCACGGTGGGCACGCCCCCGATGTCTTCGCCCAGCGCCATGGGCAGGCTGGCGCGGTTACCGGAATAGGCGTCCGATTCCAGCAGCGAACGCAGCCAGACGGTTTCGCGTTCATCATTGGGCAGTTCGATGCCGATGGCGTTCTTGCCGGGCACGACCGCGACGCGGGCGGAAACGGCGCTCATCGAGCGGGCAATGTCGTCTGCCAGCGAGATGACGCGGGAGGATTTCACGCCGGGGGCGGGCTCCATCTCGAAAAGGGTGATGACCGGGCCGGGGCGGACTTCCTTGATCCGTCCACGGATGCCGAACTCCTTGAGGACTTCAGACAGGCGCGCAGCCTTGGCGATGAGGGCTTCCTCATCGATGATCTCGCGGCGCTCTTCGACTTCCTGGAGAAGATCAATCGGTGGCAGACGCGTGGCGGCCGCGCGGCGGCGCTCGGGCTGGGCCACTTTCGGGACCGCCGCAGACCGGGCCGCAGGGGTGGGCTTGGAGAAGGTGAAGCGCGGCGGACGGGCGGCGTCTTCGTCTTCATCATTGGCGGCGGTGTAGCCGTCCTCTTCTTCGTCGTCCCAACGCTCGTCATCCTCGTTGCGGACTTCGTCTTCGTCCTCATCATCGTCGAGATTGCGCAGGTAGCGCGAGGTGGGGACGTAATCATCATCGGTCTTGATGATGAGGGTGCGCTCTTCCCGGCTGGCAGCGGCGGGCGCGGCCACGGCGTCATGGGCAAGGGCAGGCTCGCGCGTAACGAGTTTCTGGCCGATGCGCAGCAGCATGCCCCCTGCCCCGCGCGCCTGGAGCGCGGCGGTGCGGCCACTGCGGCTCGCCGTTTCCTGCAGGAGCTGCGCGTCGCGGCGGCCAAAGCCGAGGGCAGAGAGGGCTGTCCACAGAGCAAGGCCGCCCATCAGGATGCCGGCCCAGGCTTCCGGCGAGGGGAGCATCAGGACACGGAAGGGCAGAACCGAGAGGTTAAACAGGCCATCCCCGGCCATTCCGCCGAGACCGGCGCTGAGCGGCCAGGATTCGGGGACGGGCCAGGCCGCAAAGCAGGCGGCCGACAGAGGCACCGACACTGCGCCCATGATCCAGCGGCGCACGCGCGGCTTGCCGACGAGGACAGCGCGCATGGCGCCGCCGATCATCAGGGCAAGACCAGCAATCCAGCCAGACCAGCCCAGCGTCTGGCGCGCCAGATCGGAAAACACCGCGCCGGCCGAGCCGAAGAGATTCTGGACCTCAGCGCCGGTGGCCGCGTTCCAGCTGGGATCGGTGGGCGTATAGGAGCCAACAGCGCCGCACACGAAAACCCCGGCGCCGAATGCGGCGGCGCCCGTCAGAATCCTCCAGACAGGGTCACTGACTGTGCGGAGATCTGAATCGCGGCTGGCGTAATCTGTCATCGGTTAGGACGCTCCGTTTTGGACTCTGGTGCGGGCCTCCACCATGACGCGGTTAGGCTTAACGCCCTGCAAACGGACTGCGTGAAATTCGAAAGAATCTGCAACATCCGCAGGGGTTTCGCCCGGGCGTGGAACAGCAAAGGCCCCGGCGGATCGCTCCGCCGGGGCCAAAGGTCTGTGGAATTCTATCCAGATTAGCGGTTGGAAAATTCCGGGTAGGCTTCCAGGCCAAGCTCTGCGCGGTCGAGACCCATGGCTTCGCTCTCTTCGCTCGGACGAACGCCGATCGTGTATTTGAGCGCAAACCAGATGATCGCGGAGACGATCACCACAAACACACCTGTCAGGGCCACACCGACAGCCTGGCCGGCATAGGAGGCGTCGCTGTTGGTGAGCGGGACGATCATCGTGCCCCAGATGCCGCAGACAAGGTGAGCCGGAATGGCGCCGACCACGTCGTCGATCTTGAACTTGTCGAGCAGCGGGACCGAGACAACCACGAGAACACCGCCGACCGCGCCGATCAGCACAGCCATGCCCATGGACGGGGCAAGCGGCTCTGCCGTGATCGAGACCAGTCCGCCGATGGCGCCGTTGAAGATCAGCGTGGCATCGAGCTTGCCTTTGTACAGGATCGCCGTGGTGACCATCGCCGCCAGAACACCGCCGACAGCGGCCATGTTGGTGTTGGCGAAGATCTGGGCCACCGAGTTGATGTCAGCAGCGGTGCCGGCAGCGAGCTGCGAAGCGCCGTTGAAGCCAAACCAGCCGAACCAGAGGATGAATGTACCCAAAGCCGCGAGCGGGATGTTGGAGCCCGGCATCGGGTTGACGGTCTTGCCGGTGTACTTGCCCTGGCGCGCGCCGATGATGATGGCGCCGGTCAAGGCTGCCCAGCCACCGGTCGAGTGAACCAGCGTCGAGCCGGCAAAGTCGGAGAAGCCCCAGACGCTGTCGAGATAGCCGCCGCCCCATTCCCAGCTGGCCACAACCGGATAGATGAAGGCGGTGAGCACAGCGGTGAAGATCAGGAAAGGCCAGATCTTGACGCGTTCAGCCACGGTGCCCGAGACGATCGAGGCAGCGGTGGCCACAAATACCATCTGGAAGAACCAGTCAGATGCCGGCGCGTAGCCGTCTTCGGATTCGAGCGAAAGGTCGCCGCCACTCCACGGGCCGAAATTCGTCGGCAGCAAGCCGTTGAAGAGCGTGGCATCGCCGGGATAGGCAAGATTGTAGCCGGTGACCCAGAACATCAGGCCGGCCACAGAGAACAGCGTGACGTTCTTCATGGACTGCATGGCGGCGTTCTTGGACCGGACCAGGCCCGCCTCCAGCATGCAGAACCCTGCCGCCATGAACATCACGATCAGGCCGCCGATGAGGAACAGGTAGCTGTTGTCCACATAGGCGCTGGCGCTTCCGCCCACCGCTTCTTCGAGCGCTGCCAGACGTGTCGCCACATCGCCTTCCTGCGCATATGCCATTCCTGCTGTGAGCAGTGCCAGCGGAGCAAGTGTCGCCCCGCGGATCCATCGTCCAATCAATTGGCCCATTGGCCCCTCCTTACTTGCCTTGTCGTCACGCAGAGCCCGGTAAACCCCCAGCGCTCTCCCATGGCGATATGATTGCGCCTGCCCGGAAAAGTCGCACATGACACAAAGGCGGCCTTCGATTCAGCCTTTCGGTGGTCAGAACTTGTGCAGAGATGCGGCCAATCGCCCAAACGGGCGCCATAGCTGGACCCGGAGCCCCCGCAGAGCTACCTGATTGACATGGCTGTAACCACAAATCCTGCCCCCTTGGTCGGCGACCTTGCGGTTATTGGCGCCGGGCCGGTCGGCACAACGCTGGCGGTTCTGGCGGCCCGGGCGGGGCTGCGCACCATTCTGGTCGATGCCCGGCCTGAAACCGCCGCGCCCGCAGCAGATACCCGCAGTTTTGCGATCGTCCGGGGCAGCTGGCGATTGCTGGGCGCGGCCGGTGTTCACGGCGATCTGGAGGGCCTTACCGAACCGCTGAACGGGCTGGAAGCGGTGGATGGTGGCACCCACTGGTTCGGCGCCCCCTGGGCCGCGTTTTCGACCGGCGACCTGCAGGATGGCGACCGGGAAGCGCTGGGCGAACTTGTGCCCGCCGGCGCCCTTCAGGCGGCCCTGGACCGGCAAACCGGGCTGACAGACGGGCTGGTCTGGAAGCGGGGCGCCCGTTTTTCAGGCTACGAAGCCCTTCCTTCGGGCGCTGTGGTGCATCTTGAGGGCGGGGAAAGTTTCCGATGCGCGCTGATTGCCGCCTGTGACGGTATTCATTCGGCGGTCCGGCAGGCGGCCGGCATCCGCACCGAGGGGCGCAGCTATGGCAAGTCTGTCTTCGCGGCAGATGTCAGGCTGAGCCGGCCCCATGGCGGTATTGCCCGCCAGCTGTTCACTCCCGAAGGCCCGTTTGCCACCCTGCCGCTGCCCGATAACCGCGCAAACCTCGCCTGGTATATGAAGACCGGCGCGGCTGAGACGCTCGCCAAGCTCAGTCGGGAAGAGATCGAGGCGGAACTGAACGCGCGCTTCGCCGAATTCGCCGGCCCGATGACACTCGACGGCCCTCCCCTCGCCTACCCGCTGATCCTCCAGATCGCCACGGACATGACCGGCCCGCGGGTCGCGCTGCTCGGCGACGCTGCCCGGAGAATGAACCCGCTGGCGGGACAGGGCCTGAATCTGGGGTTCAAGGACGCCGCCGCCCTGTATGACGTGATCCGGGAAGCGCGCGAGGTGGGCCTTGATCCGGGCAGTGAAACCGCCCTTGCCCGATACCGCGAATGGCGGCGGTTTGATTCAACTTCGACCGCCCTGTTCATGGACGCCGTGGACCGGACCTTCTCCAATGACAATCTGCTGCTCAAGCCCTTGCGGACCCTCGCGCTGACGGCGGCCAACCGAATTGCCCCGATCCGGCAGGCCCTCGCCCGCCAGGCCAGCGCCGACCAGGACCATCTGCCCAGCCTGATGCGTTAATCCCGGACGGTCAGCGCCCGGAGAATATTCCAGGTATAGAGGCCGCTGGAATGGCCATCCGAAAAATGCAGGCGCAGCGCATACCGCCCGACCGGATCGGCTTTTGTGACGCGGATATCATAGGGCACGACAGGCGGCGGCGGCTTTGGCCCGCTGCCATGACCCTGGACTTCCGCAGACGGACTTTCCAGACGCAGGGTGCGATAGTCCACCCGGCCCGACTGGCCATCATCAAACACGGCAACAAGTTCCTGCGCGGCGGCGCGGAAAGTCAGTTTCACCGGCCAGGGCTGGGCGCTCATGCGCCGTTTCCATTTTCGATTTCGTCCAGGTCGCGCGCTTCTTCTTCCAGCATGATCGGTATGCCGCCCCGGATGGGGTAAGCGAGCCGGGCATTCTTGGAGATGAGTTCGTTCTGCGCGCGGTTATAGGCCAGCGGCTGGCGCGTGACCGGGCAGATCAGGATTTCGAGCAGGCGCGGGTCCACACCGTTTGGCTCGAAAACGGTGATTTCCTCGCCGGGCACATCTTCAGGCAGATCGCTCATTCACTTTTTCCTATCGCGCCGCAGGCGGGGACCTTCACTGGACCGGCCCTTCGTTGCCCGGCGCACTGCCGAACTCCAGCAGGGCCGTCAAGGCGGTGGCGCGGTCAAGCAGGCTGGGCGCTTCGAGCAGCGCCTGTTTCTCCATCGGCGCAAACGGGCAGCCAGAAGCAAGCGCATGGACCAGCGTTTCCAGGGAAGCGTCTTCCATCGCGGACCAGTCCGCCTCCAGACTGTTTGCAGCGGCGTAGTCGCGGAAGGCCCGGATCAGCGCCTGCCGTTCACGCCCCTCCCCTTCTGCGGCAGGGGCAAGATCCTGCGCGAACCGTTCCCAGTCCGGCGCCACCTGACGGTAGGGCGTGGTGACCTCAAGCTCCCGGGCGATGCCGAAACGGCAGACGCCGGTGAGCGTGATCAGGTATCGGCCATCGGGCGTTTCGGAATAGCCGACAATGCGGCCGGCGCAGCCAACCTCGGCCAGGCCCGGCAGCTGGCGCGTTCCGCCCACTGTCTGGACCATGCCGATCAGCCGCGAGCCCGCCAGCGCATCATCGATCATGTTGAGATAGCGCGGCTCAAAAATGTTCAGCGGCAATTGCCAGCGTGGGAACACCAGCGCGCCGGGGAGCGGAAAGACGGCAAGCGTCGCAGGCAGATCAGCTGTCTTGCGATACGGCGCCATTAGATTTTTTTCCTTTCGCCCGGCGCGGGCACGGTGTGAGCTTAAGCGAACATCAGGGAAGAAAGCCGGCGGCGGCCCTCGATGGTGACCGCTTCGGTCGGGCCGGCAGCTTCGAAGATTTTCAGCAATTTGTCTTTTGCCTTGCCGCCTTCCCAGTCAAGTTTAGCGGAGAGGATGATCAGGAGATGGTCGACCGCGTCCTGGTATTTGCCAGCCGCAGCATATTGCTCGGCCAGCTCAAACCGCTTCTCATGATCCCCGGGCGTCGCCATGACGGCGGTGAGCGCGGCGTCGAGCTCGCTCGGCGGGGGCGCATCGGACATCATTTCGATGGCCAGACGCACGCCCTTGATGAGGGAGTCGTTCTTCTTGGCTTCAGGCACCATGGCGAGCGTGGCTTCGGCGCGCTCCTTGTCACCATTGGCAAGGTGGCAGCGGGCAAGACCGGCAATGGCGGTGATGTTTTCCGGCTCCTGCTGGAGCACGGCGGCATAGATTTCAGCGGCGAGCGGGATATCGCCCTGCTGGCTGGCGGCTTCGGCCTGGGTGAGCGCTTCGGCGATCATCTGGGCGTCATCGGTGCCCGAAAGCAGCTTCTCGACAAAAGCGCGAACCTGGCTTTCAGGCAGTGCGCCGAGGAAACCGTCGACCGGGCGGCCTTTATCAAAGGCGTAGACGGCCGGGATCGAGCGCACGCCGAGCTGACCGGCATATGCCGGATGCTCCTCGGTGTTGATCTTGACGAGCTTGACCGCGCCTTTCTTGCTCTCGACCACCTTTTCGATGATCGGGCCGAGCGTGCGACACGGGCCGCACCAGGGGGCCCAGAAATCGACGATCACCGGCTGGGTCATGGAGGCCTCCACAACATCCGCCATGAAAGCTTGATCGGTACTGTCCTTGGTGTGCTGAAGCGCAGCGTTGCTCATGAAAACTCCCTTTTCTGGCGCCAAAGATGGGACGCCCACACCCGGAGCGCAAGCCGGCAGACGGGCCGGCGCGCTGCCGGGGAAGATGAAAATCTCCTGCCAGCTCTGTTTAGGCCCGGTTCAGACCCCTAGATGTAGGTCTGCTCGCGTATGGTCATATAAAGGAGGCCAGAACGATGATGAATTTCTTTGCACCCTTTGCCGCTGCCGCAATGATTGCCGGGGCCTCGCCCCTGCTGCCGGCCTTGAAACAGGCACCGGTCAGCCCTTCGGTCGCCGCGCCCGCCACAGCCGCCCAGCTTTCAGGCACCGAACGCGCCGCCCTGCTGAAGGAAGCCTCCACCGCGCTCGCCAGTGTGAAGACCGCCCGCGGGCGGTTTGAGCAGTACTCGCCGGACGGCTCCTATGCGACCGGCCAGTTTGCGATGCAGCGGCCGGGGAAAGTCCGGTTTGATTA
Source organism: Hyphomonas sp. (assembly GCA_046291585.1). Classification (GTDB taxonomy): domain Bacteria; phylum Pseudomonadota; class Alphaproteobacteria; order Caulobacterales; family Hyphomonadaceae; genus Hyphomonas. The sequence goes on along the minus strand of JBKBRT010000017.1, from coordinate 17,052 downwards.
TGACGACCCGGTGCCGTTGCTGATGGTCAGCGACGGGACGACGGTTGCGCTGCAGGACGCGGATCTGGAGACAACCGACCGCGTGCCGCTCGGCTCAACCCCGCTTTCGCTGCTGTTGAGCGACCGGCTCGACTTTGAGAGCCAGGCGCGGGTGCTCGATGTCCGGCGCGCCGATGGGCGCACCAACATCACCGTCGAAGACAAGAAGGGCGAGATGGAAGGCACGCTGACGCTGGTGCTTGCCTCGGCAGATAACGCCCTGGTCGGCTGGAGAACCACAGACGGCAATGGCGGCAATACCTCGGTCATGCTGACCAATGTCGAGACCGGCGCAAGGCTCAATCCCCGCCTCTTCATCCTGCGGGACTTCGACAACAACTGACGCCGCAAGACCTGATTGCTGTTACGGCGAGTTAATTTGAAATTTCTCGCTCGCCGTGACATAAAAGACACATCGACGGAACGGAACACCGCGTAGCAAAGACCCCCCGCTGCGATACCTTCCCTCGGTCGACCCAGATGCCCGGCATCTGGACATACCAGACGCTTGCACCTGCGTCCGGCGCGCCCGAACTCCCCGCGTTCGGGCGCGTTGACGTTTGAGGACGAGGTGTTAGCGAGGGGGCATGACCCGTCCGATCAAAATCACCACCTGGAACATCAACTCGGTTCGCCTGCGCGCGCCCAATGTCGAGGCATTTGTCGCCGCAGAGCAGCCCGATGTGGTGTGCCTGCAGGAGACGAAATGCCAGGATGGCGAGTTTCCGCTGAAAGCGTTCAAGGAGATGGGCCTGCCCCATCTGGTGATCCGGGGCCAGCGCGGGGGCCATGCGGGGGTGGCGATTGCGTCCCGCCTGCCGCTGGAACAGGTCGATGTGCCGGATCTCTGCCGGGAAAACCATGCGCGGGTGATCGCAGCGCGGCTGCTCAACGGCGTTGAGATCCATAACATCTACCTGCCCGCCGGGGGCGACGTGCCCGACGCGGACACCAATGACAAGTTTGCCCACAAGCTCGATTTCCTCGACCGGCTGGGGCCGGGCTACAAGAAGCTCACCAAGGGCCGCAAGCGCATCCTGGTGGGCGATCTTAATGTTGCCCCGCATGAAAATGATGTCTGGTCGCACAAACAGCTGCTGGGGATCGTGTCTCATACGCCGCAGGAGACCGAGCGGCTGGAGGATTCGCGTAAATCCGCCGGGTTTGAGGATATTGCCCGGCTCGCCGTGCCCGATCATCAGAAGCTTTATACCTGGTGGAGCTATCGCGCCGCAGATTGGGCCGCCTCCAACCGGGGCCGGCGGCTGGACCATATCTGGGCCAACAAGGCGGCCATGGAGGACGTGGACGTCAGCTCCTACCGTATCCACCCTGCCTGGCGCAGCGGCTGGAAACCGTCAGACCATGCGCCGGTGACCCTGACCCTCAAGGCCTGAGCCGGTAGCCACCGGTATCTGTCAGCAGGAGCTGCGCGTTCGACGGATCGGGCTCGACCTTCTGGCGGAGGCGGTAGATGTGGGTTTCGAGCGTGTGGGTGGTGACGGCGGCGTTATAGCCCCAGACCTCAGAGAGCAGCGTTTCGCGGGCGACCGCCTTACCCCCTGCCCGATAGAGAAACTTCAGAATTTCCGTTTCCTTCTCCGTCAACCGGATGCGGCGGCCTTCCTTGGTGCGCAGCACTTTCATGGACGGGCGGAATTCATACGGGCCGATGTCGAAGGTCGCGTCTTCGGTCTGCTCGAAACTGCGCAGCTGGGTTCGGACGCGCGCCAGCAGCACGGCAAAGCTGAACGGTTTGGACACATAGTCATTCGCGCCAGCCTCCAGCCCGGCGACGGTGTCGCTGTCTCCCGAACGTCCGGTAAGCATGATGACGGGCATCCGCAGCCCTTTCTCGCGCATCTGGCGGCAGACTTCCCGCCCGTTCATGCCGGGCATATCGACATCCAGGATCACGATATCGACGCGCTCTTCACCGAGCTTGTCGAGCGCGTCCTGGCCGTTGCCAGCCGTGAGCGCTGTAAAGTCGTCGCTGAGTTCGAACTGTTCGGCGAGTGTGTCGCGCAGGTCTGCTTCATCGTCGACGATCAGAATGAACTTCTTGGCTGTCATCTGCGTGTCCCACCTTTGAACCTGCGCTTGCATAGAGAGGTGGCGCCTGTTTATCCAATAACAAGAACGGGAGGCGCAGCCAGATGGCGCATTTCATAGCGTTTTCAGATGGACGGCTGGAAGGTGGCGGAGTTTCGGCCCGCTGCGCGCTGGGAAAGGGCGGCGTCAAACCGGCCGCCGAGAAGCGCGAGGGCGATGGCGCCTCACCCATCGGCATCTGGCCGGTTCGCCGCGTCTGGTACCGGCCGGACAAAGGCCCGGCGCCGGAGACCGGTATTCCGGCAATTGCCCTGCGGCCTGAGGATGGGTGGTGCGACGCGCCCGATCACCCGCTCTATAATCGGCCAGTCGCCCTCCCCTTCCCTTCCAGCCATGAGCGGATGTGGCGGGAGGACGATGTCTACAATCTGGTGGTGGAGCTGGGTTACAATGATGATCCGCCGGTTGCGGGCCGGGGCAGCGCCATCTTCATGCATCTGGCGCGGCCGGACTATGCGCCGACCGAAGGCTGTGTGGCGCTGACAGAAACCAATCTGCGGGGCGTGCTGAAGCGCCTTAACGGCAACTCGACGGTCGAAATCCGCGCTTAAGCCGGGTTGCGATCGCCGAAAAGGGCGGTTCCGACGCGGACATGAGTGGCGCCATAGCGTGCGGCGAGCTCGTAATCCCCACTCATACCCATGGAGAGGGCGGCGACGCCATAATCCCGGGCAATCTTCTTCAGCAGGGCAAAATGCGGGCCGCCCGGTTCGGCGACCGGCGGGATACACATGAGACCTTCCACGTCGAGCCCGGCCTGTTCGCGGGCATAGCGCAGCAAATCCCCAACCTTTGACGGGAATACGCCCGCTTTCTGGTCTTCTTCCCCGGTATTGACCTGGATCATCAGCCGGGGGCGGCGCCCTTCCTTCTCTATCGCAGCGGCAAGGGCATCGGCGAGTTTTTCCCGGTCGAGCGTCTGGATCACGTCAAACAGACGGACGGCATCGCCAGCCTTATTGGTCTGGAGCGGGCCGACCAGGTGGAGTGTGAGATCCGGGTAGGCGCTGCGGCGGGTTTCCCAATGCTGCTGGGCTTCCTGGACACGGTTTTCCCCAAACGCACGGTGTCCTGCGGCAAGAATTGCCTCAATCGCCGCTTCCGGCTGGAATTTCGACACCGCAATCAGCTCGGGCGCCGGATCGTGAGCGGCTGCGAGCGCGGCAAGGATCGCGGCACGGCGGTTGGCAATGTCCTGGTTCAGGGTATCAGTCATCTTGATGAGCGAGAAAGACCAATCCGGATCGAGGCGCAAGGCGCTGATGGCGGCGCGCGTTGCCGCGAGGCATCTGCCAGCTGGGTTGCCGCCGGCGTTTTTTCTGACCGATCCTGAGCGGACACCCCATCCGGAGCGGGTTGTGGCGGGGCTGCCGGCTGGTTGGGGGGTGATTTATCGGCATTTTGGGACGGAGGATCGAGAAGTTGTTGCGCGGCGCCTGCTGAAGCTTTGCCGGAAGCGGAAACTTCTGCTGCTGATTGGAGCGGATGCTGAGCTGGCTGCGAAGATCGGGGCGGACGGCGTGCATTGGCCGGGACGCATGGCGGTCGCGTCGCGCAAGTGGCGCGGGCGGTTCAAAATCCAGACACTGAGCCGGCACTTTGGTGACAAACCCGGCCATTTCCGGACACTTCCGGTCCAAGCTGTGCTCTATTCGACCGTCTTTGCGTCACGCAGCGCAAGCGCCGGCGGCGCCCTAGGCGCGGCGCGCTTCCGCGCACTGGCCGGCGCCCTCCCCTGCCCCGTCTATGCCCTGGGCGGGGTGAATCCGGATAACGGACTCTCTGTTGCGCACTCTGGGGGTCTGGCCGCGATTGATGGCTGGGCGTGTTTCGAGGTGCGACAGGCAAACCCAGAATAGCAATATCTGCTCGCGCGAGCGGGCCAGCGGTGTTTGATTGTCAGCAGATCAGAACTTGAAGGCAGACTTCAGGCGGATGCCAGCTTCGACTTCCTGGTTTTCCCAGCGGGTGGAGGAGTCGATTTCCTCAGCACCGATGCGCACTTCACCACCGACCGACAGGCGGGGCGTGATGCGGAAAGTGGCGCCGGCCTGGACTTCTTCACGCGGAAGATAGGTCTGGCCCGGGCGGGTCACCCTATCGAGGTTGAGCTGCCAGCGGGAATCCTTGCCAATCTGAACGGAGAAGTCCTGATTGGGCTCTGCCTGCCATTCGAGACGGGATTCCGGGGGCTTTCCCTCCGAAAACTGCCGATACCATTCAGAACGGGCCGAATTGGTTTCCGACAGAGTGGGGGCATCCACACGAATGGCGTCGGCCGTCGCACGTTCCTGCGCAACAACCGGCAGCGCGAAGGCTGCGGCCGCAAGGGCAAAGGAAAGGACGAGACGAGTGTTCATGATTGCTCCCAGCCACTAAGAATAGTGGCCGCACCGGCTTAAAGGAAGATTAAGATTCGGATAAAGCGTGAAATTACAGGGATCGTGTGATTTCGATCACAATGCCCCTACGACTCCCCCCCGACGCGGCAAGCGGACGAGCGCTATCCAGAGCTTCAGTATCCACATTTCGCCAGCCCCCTGCAAGGCGCCAGCCTTCCGCCGGCCGCCAGGCGAGGCCGAGCTGCCAGCTGTCACTTGTGAGGCCGGCAAGATCATCTTGTGCTCCGGAGACTTCGCCGACCGCTTCCAGTTTTCCGACCGGGATGGCAGCACCTACCGACCAGGCGGAGTAATCCCCCGGGCCTCGGGCGACCCCGTTGTTGGACGAGAGGTAGCTGCCGCCGATGCGGAACCGCGTGAACTCGGCCGAGGCGCCGGCCGACCATGTTTCAACGCGGCCATAGAGGGTGGGGTCAGGAAGAAAGCGGGTTTCCGCCTGGCTGTAGGCGGCGCCTGCGCGCAGACGCACGCCGCTCTGGGGCAGGCGGCGCGAGAGATTGAGCGCAAGTTCAAACGCGTCCTGGATCTCCGGGCGGGTGCTGCCCGGGAAATTCCGGGCCGGATCCCGGTCGAGCCCGCGCCGATCCGCTTCCGGCGTATAGGAGACCCCGGCCCGCAGGCCCAGAATACGGGGACTGGCATAGCTGACCTTCATCGCCGGGCCGGTGATATCATGATCGGTGCGCGCGATGACGGTGCCGGAGGGGTCAAGCGCCGGATTGACGAGGCCGGAATGGGCAAAGAGGGCGGGACCGCCTTCAAAGAAGCGGGTGGCGATGCCGTCATCGGCGCCGAGACGGGCCTCGCCGTAACCGCCCTCCATATAGAGGTAGGCCGTTTCGAGGCTGAGGCGGAGATCTCGGTCTTCGGCGGCGGCGCCGCGCCCAAGCCCGCTGAATGCGCCGCCGGAAGCAGCCCCTGCCCCGGGCCCTGCCCCGGCCTCTGGCGGAAAAATGCCGCTGAACCCGGCGCGCGCGGGATGATCATATTGAGCTTCCAGGCTGCCCACCGCGCCGATCTCGGCGCCGTTCATCAGGACATAGTTGAGGGTGATGCCGCCGCGGGCGAGCCCCAGGAGCGCCTCATCGGCATCGGGCGCAACGACCAGCGCGCCCTCGAAACTGACATCTGTTTCGACCCCTCCCGGATCATCCCACACATCCTGCGCGGCGGCCGGCGACCCCATCGCCGCCATCGGCAACGCGACAGACAAAAGGAAGAAACGGGCATCAAGCATGAGGGGGGCTCCATCACGGGCGGCATTCGTGTTTCAGTCAGCCGCATAACAATACTGGCGAGGCCAGAACCCCCTTGTTATACACGGCCAGTCAACAAGGAATTGCACGCGGAAAATGAACATGATCAAGCCGATCCTCACTGCCGCCTTCGCCGGCCTGCTGCTCGTCTCGGGCTGCCAATCGCGCGGTAGAGCCAATGATGGCCCACTTGTGGTCCAGTCGGTCGGCGCATCGAACCCGTTCCTGTGGCGCGCCACGCTGGATACGCTGAGCGCGCTGCCGATTCAGTCGACCGACCCGATCGGCGGCATCATTTCCTATGACTGGAAAAGCTTTCCGGACTCGCCGGGCGAGCGCGTCAAGGCGACGGTGTTCATTCTGGACTCCCGACTGCGCGCGGACGGCGTGAAGGTGACGGTTTACCGTCAGGTGAACACGGAAGGCCAATGGGTCGACGCGGTTGCCGATCCGGAAACAGCGATCCAGCTGGAAAACAAGATTCTGGAAAGGGCCCGTCTTCTACGGACCTCTCAGATCAGCTAACGCCCCGGCATTCGCCGGCATCCACTCTAATCCATTGAAGGGAGCCGCGGATGGCCACCCGTTATGATCCGCAGAGCGCGGAACCCCGTTGGCGTGACGCCTGGGAAAAGGCAGACATTTTCCGGACGAAGGCTCCGAAGGATGCGCCCGGCGCGCCGAAGGCTTTCGTGCTGGAGATGTTCCCCTACCCTTCCGGGCGGCTGCATATGGGCCATGTGCGCAACTATGCGATGGGCGATGTGGTTGCCCGCCACAAGCGCGCCAAGGGATATAACGTTCTGCACCCGATGGGATGGGACGCGTTCGGCATGCCCGCCGAGAACGCCGCGATGGAACGCAAGGTGCATCCGGGCAAATGGACGTATGCCAATATCGAATCGATGAAGGCCCAGTTCCGAAAACTCGGCCTGTCGCTGGACTGGAGCCGCGAATTTGCGACCTGCGATCCGGAATATTACGGCGCGCAGCAGGCCCTGTTCCTCAAACTGTTCGAGAAGGGCCTCGTCTATCGCAAGGCCTCGAAGGTGAACTGGGACCCGGTGGACAATACCGTGCTCGCCAATGAGCAGGTGATTGATGGGCGTGGCTGGCGTTCCGGCGCCCCGGTCGAGCAGCGCGAGCTGACCCAGTGGTTTTTCAAGATCACGGCGTATGCAGACGATCTTCTGGACGCCGTTCAGAAACTGGAGCGCTGGCCGGAGAAGGTCCGCACGATGCAGGCCAACTGGATTGGCCGCTCCGAAGGCCTGGAGATGACCTTCGCGTTTGCCAATGAGGCGCCCAAGGGTTTTGAAACCGGGATCAATGTTTTCACCACGCGGCCCGACACGCTGTTCGGGGCAAGCTTCGTTGCGCTCTCGCCAGATCATCCGCTGACGATCCAGTTGGCTGAAAAGTCTGAAGACCTCAAAGCCTTTCGCGCGAAGTGCGCGCAGATCGGCACCAGCGAAGAGGCCATCGAAAAGGCCGAGAAGCTCGGCTTTGATACCGGCCTGACCGTGGCCCATCCGTTCGAGCCCGGACGGACGGTGCCGGTGTGGATCGCGAACTTTGTTCTGATGGGCTATGGCACGGGCGCGATCTTCGGCTGCCCAGCCCATGATCAGCGCGATCTCGACTTTGCGCGCAAGTTTGGGCTCGACGTTTTCCCGGTGGTTCTGCCGCCGGGCGCCGACCCCGCCACGTTCGAGGTGGGCAGCGAGGCATATACCGGGCCCGGACATATATATAATTCAGGCTTCCTCGACGGCCTGTCCATCGAAGACGCAAAGCGCGCGGCGATTGCGAAGATTGAAAGCGCCGGTCAGGGTCAGGGCAAGGTGAATTACCGCCTGCGCGACTGGGGTGTTTCGCGCCAGCGCTATTGGGGCTGCCCGATCCCGGTTGTCCATTGCGAGGATTGCAGCGTTGTGGGTGTTCCGGAGGCAGATCTTCCCGTGCGCCTGCCTGAAGACGTAACCTTTGACGTACCCGGCAATCCGCTGGACCGGCATCCGAGCTGGAAACATGTCGATTGCCCCAAATGTGGCAAGGCGGCCCGGCGCGAGACGGACACGCTCGACACCTTTGTCGACAGCTCCTGGTATTATGCGCGCTTCGCCAGCGTGTCGGATCCGGAAGAGCGCGCCTACTGGCTGCCCGTCGATCAATATATCGGCGGGGTGGAGCATGCGGTGCTTCACCTTCTCTATTCCCGCTTCTTTTCCCGCGCGATGCGGGACGTGGGCGAACTGGACCTGCCGAGCGGAGAGCCGTTTGCCGGCCTCTTCACCCAAGGCATGGTGACACACGAGACCTACAAGTCCGAAGCCGGAGGATGGCTGGAACCCTCTGCCATCGAACGGAAGGATGGCAAGGTCATAGAGATTGCCACCGGCCAACCGGTGAAAGTCGGCGCCATCGAAAAGATGTCGAAGTCCAAGAAGAACACGGTCGATCCGGACGCCATCGTTGCCACCTATGGCGCCGATGTGGCGCGCTGGTTCGTGCTGTCGGATTCTCCGCCGGAGCGGGATGTGGAGTGGACGCAATCGGGCGCAGAAGGCGCGGCCCGATTTGTTCAGCGCGTCTGGTCTTTTGTGGATGCCCTGCCGGAGACGGGCCCCTTCCCTGCCCCGGGAGGCGACGAGACCTCAACCGCCCTGCGCAAGACAAACCATAAAGCTGTCGCGGCCATCGACCGGGCCATCGAGGAATTCCGCTTCAACTCGGCCATCGCCACGATCCATGAATGGGTCAACGCGCTGAAGAAGACGGAAAGCAACGCCGCAACAGTGGGCGCGCGGGCGGATGGAGCCGACATGCTGGCCCGGTGCCTCGTGCCATTTATGCCGCATCTGGCCGAGGCCTGCTGGGAGCGGCTCGGTCAATCCGGGCTTGTGTCTCAGGCGCCCTGGCCGGTGGTGGATACTTCGCTGGTGGTCGATGACACCGTGACCCTCGCCGTGCAGGTGAACGGCAAGCGGCGGGCGGAAATCACCGTGGCCAAGGATATGGCCAATGATGCCGTCGAGGCCGCTGCCCTGGCGCTGCCCGAGGTGGCCGCCTTCATCGAGGGCAAGAGCGTGAAGAAAACGATTGTTGTGCCCGGCCGTATTGTGAATATCGTGGTCGCATGAAGCACATTGTTCTTGCCTTTCTGCTCGTCTTTACCGGCGCATGTGGCTTTCAGCCGGTCTATGCGCCGGTTGACGGGAAGTATGCCGAAGCCGGAATGGTCAGCGTCGCCGCGATTGAAGGGCGCGAAGGCCATATCCTGCGCCGCGCCCTCTTGCAGGAAATGGCTGTCGGCGTGCCCGGTCTGACGGAGAAAGTGACCCTGACGGTCAATCTGAACAGCAATCTCAGCCGGCTTGCCCTGCAGCCGGATGGGGCTGCGTCGCGCTCCAGCATTCTGGCGACGGGCGCCTATCGCATGGAAGGGGAGAACACCAACGTCTCCGGAAGCTCCAATGTTGAAGCGGGCTTTCTGGTGCCGGATTCGCCCTATGGCGACATCGCCGCCCAGACCAACGCCAACGACCGGGCCATGCGGCTTCTGGCCAAGCAGATCGCCGATGACATCCGCCTCAAGTTTGCAGGTTCCTGATGCTGCATAAAGGGCGCGCCGCAGAAGGCTTCGCCCGCCGGCCCGATCCGGAAGTCTGGGCTGTGCTCGCCTTCAGCGAAGATGAAGGCCTTTCCTTTGATGCCGGCCAGGCGTTGATCGCTGGTTGGGGCGGAAAACAGGGAATGGACGTCACGGTTCTCGATGACGACGCCATCAAGAAAGAACCCGCATTGCTGTTTGACGCTCTCGAGGCAGTGTCGCTTCTGGGAGACGCGCGCGCGGTTCGGGTGCGGACGAGCGGGGACAAGATTGCCGCTCTCTTGGCCGAAGCCATCGCGGCGGGCGACAAGGACCCGAGACGCTTTGCTGCCAAACTTGTCATCGAAGCAGGCAGCCTGCCGGCAAAGTCAAAGCTCCGGGCGGCCGCCGAAGGCGCGCGCCGCGCCGCCTGCCTTCAGCTTTTCGCGGAAGAAGAGGCCGATGTTGCCAGCCGGGTGAAGACCGCCCTGCTCGCGGAAGGAGCAGTGATAGACCCCCCTGCCCTCGACGCCTTTGTGGGCGACCTGCCGGGGCACCGGGCGCTTGCCAATTCCGAAATCGAAAAACTCGCGCTGTATGCCAGAGGACTCGGCAGGCCGCTGACGCTGGAAGACGTTCGCGCGCTTTCGGCAACGGACGTGAAACAGGCTATCTCCGGCGTCGTCAACGCGGCGCTCGATGGCCGGCCCGGAGAGGCGCAGACAGCGCTCGACAAACTGGCCGAAAACGGAACGAGCCCGATCTCCGTGCTGAGGTCTCTTCAGATGGAAGTGATCCGGATGCTGATCGCGCATGAGAAGATCGCGGGCGGTGATGGCAATCCGGGAAAGTATCTGCGTCCACCTGTCTGGCCGAGCGACTGGCCAGTGTTTCGCACGCGCCTCGGCAAATGGCCCGCCCGGCGTCTGATGCGCGTTGTGGAGCGGATTCATGACGCCGAGCGCCAGACCAAGCTTGCCGGACCGACGGGAGATCCAGTTGTCCGACTACTGATTAACGATCTGGCAAGAGCCGCCGAAAATGTACGTTAGCGGATTATGGACGCGGGGGTTCAGTCCGGGGCGCGCCGCTTGGCCGTCAGACGGCGGCAGACTTCATCGAGCTGTTCCAGGTCACGGTATTTGATCCGGATCTCGCCGCCATTTTTTCCGTGGCGGATATCGACATCCAGGCCGAGGGTACGGCTGATGTCGGCTTCGAGGGCTTCGGTGTTGATGTCCTTGGGCGCGGGCGCAAGCCCGTCCATCGACTTGGTTTCGATGGGTGTGCTGTCGCGGGCTTCGCGCGCGCGCGCTTCAACTTCGCGAACGCTCAGCCCCTTCCCGACCGCGAGTTCGATCAGGGCCTCGGGGTCGGGCGCGCCGAGCGCGGCCCGGGCGTGGCCAGCGCTGATCCGGCCTTCCCTCACATGCACGCGGGCACTTTCCGGAAGCTGAAGCAGGCGGAGGGTGTTGGTGATGTGCGCCCGGCTTTTACCGACGCTGGAAGCGAGGCTTTCCTGCGTGCGGCCGAAACGCTTCATCAGCGCGTCATATGCCTCCGCCTCTTCGATCGGGTTGAGGTCTGAGCGTTGGACGTTTTCGATGATGCCGATCTCGAGAAGCTCGAGTTCATCGACATTCCGGATGACGGCGGGAATGGTGGCAAGCCCCGCCATCCGGGCAGCACGCCAGCGACGCTCTCCCGCAATGATCTGATACTTGCCGGCATCCTTGGGATCGGGCCGAACGAGGATCGCCTGCAGCACGCCCTTGGCTTTCAAGGAGTCCGCGAGTTCCCGCAGATTTTCCTCTGTGAAGGTCCGGCGGGGCTGGGCTGGGTTGCGGCGGATCAGATCGATGGCAATCTCATTGGTGCCGCCGGTGGGCGCTGCGCCTGGGCCATTGGCGCCGTCGGCCTGCGCCGGAGGCTGGGCCACCGGGCGGACATTCATCGCCTCGACTTCACCAATCAGCGCGGAAAGACCCCGGCCGAGCCGGCTGGGACGCCCACGATTATCTTCCGCCGGATCACTCATGCTGCCCTCGCTCTTTCACGCTGCAAGACTTCAGACGCGAGGCGGATATAGGCCTCGCTGCCCGGGCAGCGATAATCATAGAGAAGCGCTGGCTTGCCGAAGGATGGCGCCTCCGACAGGCGGACATTGCGCGGGATGACCGTATTGTAGACTTTGGTGCCGAAAAAGGCGCGGACCTCATTGGCCACCTGGTCCGACAGGCTGTTGCGCCGGTCATACATGGTGAGCACGACGCCCTGGATTTCAAGCGTCGGATTGAGCCCGGACCGTACGACTTCCACAGTGCGCAGAAGCTGGGTCAGACCTTCCAGCGCGAGAAACTCGCACTGAAGCGGAACGAGGAGCGCGTCGGCCGCCGTCATCGCATTCATTGTCAGGGCTGACAGCGAAGGCGGGCAATCGATCAGAACATAGTCATACTTAACCAGTTCGCCCTGCTCGACCCGGTCGATGTAGGAATGGAGCGCTTCCTTGAGGCGGTATGACCGGTGGGCATCCCCGGCAAGCTCGGTTTCGACGCCCGAGAGGTTCTCATCGCCCGGGACAATATCCAGACGCGGAACGATGGTGGAGAGCACGGCCTCTTCCAGCGGGATGCGGTCGACGACCAGATCGTAGGAGGTCATCAGACGTTCGGCACGTGAAATGCCAAGGCCGGTCGATGCGTTGCCCTGAGCATCGAAGTCGACGATCAGAACACGCCGACCGACGGCGGCGAGTGCTGTTCCGAGGTTGATCGAGGTCGTGGTCTTTCCGACCCCACCTTTTTGATTCACCACGGCAAAAATTCTGGGTCTAGTCATTACGACGTGCGACCTCCCTGATAATCAAGATGACGCCTGACCCACCACTGCGACTTGGAATCGCTTCATAAGCGAAATTCCATCTTTGCCTAGCCGCCGTCAATTCCTCATTCCAGCGTTCTCCCTTTGGAAAAATGCCGGTCGCGCCTTTTCGGAACCAAGGCGCAGCATAATCAAGGAGTTCCGGCAGGGGCGCAAAAGCGCGCGCCGTGACGAATTCCGCTTTTATCTGTTGGGCGGCTTCGACCCGGCCCTGGTGGACCGAGGCGCTGAGACCCGCCTCCTGAATCGCCGCCCTGAGGAACGCGCACTTTTTCCCGACACTTTCGATCATGGTGACATGGCCGGCCGGGCGGTCGGCCGCGATGATCAAACCGGGAAAGCCGGCCCCGGATCCCAGGTCGACGACATGAGCCGTCATCGGAATCCGATCGAGAAGTTGCCAGGAGTCGCCGACATGCCGGGTCCATATCTGAGGCCATTCTCGCGGCCCGATCAGATTGCTCTTCTGGCGCCACTCATCCAAAGTGGCGATCACCCGGTCCATCCGCGCCGATGTTTCACGTGAAACATCATTGGCCGCCAGAAAGGCCGCGCGGTCATCTCGCTCACTCATAGGTCACCCAGCTTTCCGGACGCGCCGGACATGGCCCAGTAGCGCCGTCAACGCGCCCGGCGTTACGCCTTCAATCCGCCCGGCCTGACCGAGCGTGCCCGGTCTGACCGATTTCAGCTTCTGGCGAACTTCATTTGAAAGCCCGCCGATCTGATCATAATCGAGTTCCGGCGGGAGGATCAGCGCCTCATCGCGGCGCAGCGCGGCGACATCCTCGGCCTGTCGGTCCAGATAGGCGGAATAGAGCGCTTCAATTTCGATCTGTGCGACGATCTCTTTCGGAATGTCGCTGAGGTCTGGCCAGACCCTTACGAGATGATCGAAGCTGATCTCTTTGTATGAGAGATATTCCCAAGCCGACCGAACACGGCCGTCCTGGTTCACCGACCACCCATTCCGGACCGCAGCGGCGGGACTGAGATTGAGCGTTTTGAGATGATTTCGCGCCGATTCCAGCGCCCGATGTTTCACGTGAAACATTGCGGCGCGCCTTTCACGGACTATGCCAGCCTCGATGCCGCGCTGCGTGAGGCGTTGATCGGCATTGTCGGCACGCAGGACGAGCCGGTATTCGGCGCGCGAGGTGAACATCCGATAAGGCTCGGTCACGCCGCGCGTCACGAGGTCATCGATCAGAACGCCGATATAGGCTTCGGCGCGGTCGAAGATCACAGCGTCTTTGCCCGCTGCGGCCCGTGCCGCGTTGAGCCCCGCCATCAGACCCTGGGCGCCGGCCTCTTCATAGCCCGTGGTGCCGTTGATCTGCCCGGCGAGATAAAGCCCCGGCACAAGTTTGACTTCGAGCGCCGGACTCAGCGCGCGAGGGTCGACATAGTCGTATTCGATCGCATAGGCGTGCTGAAGGATGCGAACGTCTTCCAGACCTGGAATGGTCCGGATGAACTTCTCCTGGATCTCTTCAGGCAGCGACGTCGAGATGCCGTTTGGATAGACGGTGTGGTCATCGAGACCTTCCGGTTCGAGGAAAACCTGATGGCGGTCCCGATCTCCGAAACGGTGGACCTTATCCTCGATGGACGGACAATAGCGCGGGCCGCGTCCTGAGATGGCGCCGGAATAGACGGCCGACTCGCCGATATGGGACTGAATGATCGCGTGCGTTTCGGGTGTGGTCCAGGTTATCCCGCATTGGACCTGCGGCACCGTGATCTGGGTATTCAGAAATGAGAACGGGATCGGTGCCTCATCGGCGGCCTGCATCTCGAGGCGGTCCCAGTGAATGGTCCGGCCATCGAGCCGCGCGGGGGTGCCGGTCTTAAGACGGCCCATCGGAAGGCTAATGGCGTAGAGCCGGTCCGACAACCCAAGCGCCGGCGCCTCGCCAATCCGGCCCGCCGGAATGCGTTTGGCGCCGATATGGATTTCGCCCTTCAGGAAGGTGCCGGTGGTGATGACCACTTTCAGGGCCGCATATCGTTGCCCCGACAGGCCCACCACGCCGCAGAGAACCCCGTCGTCGACGATCAGATCTTCAGCGCCGTCTTCGATGATCGTCAGGTTCGGATAGGCCGAGAGTTCCGCCTGCATCGCTTCGCGGTAAAGCTTCCGGTCGATCTGCGATCGGGGCCCCCAGACTGCCGGTCCCTTGGAGCGGTTGAGCATCCGGAACTGGATGCCCGACTGATCGGCCAGTCGTCCCATCAGCCCGTCAAGCGCATCGATCTCGCGGACCAGATGACCTTTGCCGAGCCCGCCGATGGCAGGGTTGCAACTCATCTCGCCTATGGTCGAAAGCTTGTGGGTGACCAGCGCAGTGCGCGCGCCAAACCGCGCCGCTGCAGCTGCAGCTTCGCAACCGGCATGGCCACCGCCGATGACAATAACGTCGAAATCCGGGAAGTCCGGCATTAACCAACCCTTAAACGCTGCTTGAGGCGGGTATATAACGCCGCGTGCCCTCAAACCCTAGGGGTCATTTTCCGATGCAGAATTTAGAGAAGACCGCGCCCAGAACGTCTTCGACATCGACCCGTCCGATGACCGAGGAAAGCTGCCGGAGGGCCATACGCACATCTTCAGCGGCAAGCTCGGCGCCTATGTCCGACGCAAGTGCTGCACGCGCGGCGGTCAGGCTCGCGAGCCCGGCAACGAGCTTTTCACGGTGACGGGCGCGGGTGATGACCGGCGCTTCCACCGAGGACGCCCGCTGGGATACGAACCGGGCGATCGCGAATTCAAGCTTGTCGATGCCGTCGCCGGTGGTTGCCGATACAGGGAGCGCGCCATCAGGAGCGAGACCTGAACGGCGCTGGTCAGCTTTGTTGAAGACGATGATGTCCTGGCGCTCGATCTGCTCCGGGGGAGGGGAGGGGGCAGCCCCGTCAATCACATGAATGCGCAGATCGGCTTCGGCGGCCGCGCGGCGCGCGCGGCGTACCCCCTCGGCCTCAACCACATCCACCGTTTCGCGCAGACCTGCTGTATCCGCAATCCAGACAACCTGACCGCCCAGGATGAGCCGGACCTCAACAACGTCGCGGGTCGTACCGGCAATGTCGGTCACAATCGCCGCTTCGCGCCGGGCGAGGCGGTTCAGGATCGACGACTTGCCGGCGTTGGGCGGGCCAATGATGGCGATGCGGAAACCGTCCCGAATGCGTTCGCCAACGCCGCGGTCCCCGAGCGCCGTTTCTATTTCTGAAATAACCTTGTCGAGTTGGGTAAGGATCGGGCGGAGGGTATCCTGGGGAACATCGCCCTCGTCGGGAAAGTCGATCATCACTTCGATCAGGGCGAGCGCTCCGGTCAGATCCTCGCGCCAGGCGTCATAGATCTGCGTCAGCCCGCCGCCGAGTTGCCGGAGGGCCTGCGCCTTCTGCGCGGCGGTTTCCGCTTCGATGATGTCCGCGACACCTTCGGCCTCGGTGAGATCGAGTTTGCCGGCTTCAAAAGCGCGCCGGGTAAATTCCCCGGGTTCGGCCAGGCGCACACCGGGCAACGCTGTCAGCGCGCGAAGAGCATGGTCGATGACCGCCGGGCCACCATGCAGGTAAAGCTCGAGCGTATCTTCGCCGGTATAGGAGTGGGGACCTTTGGCGTAGAGCGCGAGGCCCTGGTCAATCTCCGCGCCGGCCGCGTCATATATATAGGTCAGCGCGGCGCGTTTGGGGGCGGGTAAACCGGACGCGAGCAGCGTCTTCCCGATGTCGCCGACGGCGGGACCGGAAACGCGGATGATGGCAATGGCCGAAGGCGGAGGGCCAGAAGCGAGAGCGCAGATTGTGTCGCGCGCGCCCACCCGGCCGCTCCCTTAGTTTTTCATCGCTTCGAAGAACTCGTCATTGGTCTTCGTCTGCTTCAGCTTGTCGAGCAGGAAGTCGACCGCGTCATTGGCGCCCATCGGGCCAAGGATACGGCGGAGGATGTAGATCTTGGAAAGCTGGTCATGCGGGGTGATCAGCTCTTCTTTCCGTGTGCCGGACTTCATGATGTCGATGGCCGGGAAGGTGCGCTTGTCGGCAATCTTCCGGTCGAGCACGACTTCGCAGTTACCCGTACCTTTGAACTCCTCGAAGATCACTTCATCCATCCGGCTGCCGGTATCGATCAGCGCGGTGGCGACAATCGTCAGCGAACCGCCATTTTCAACATTGCGCGCGGCGCCGAAGAAACGCTTCGGGCGTTGCAGCGCGTTGGCATCCACGCCGCCGGTCAGAACCTTGCCGGAGGAGGGAACGGTCGTGTTGTAGGCGCGGCCGAGGCGGGTGATCGAGTCGAGCAGGATGACGACATCGCGCTTGTGCTCGACAAGACGTTTCGCCTTTTCGATGACCATCTCTGCAACCTGAACGTGACGGGTTGCGGGCTCGTCAAAGGTCGAGGCAATGACCTCGCCCTTCACCGTGCGGCGCATGTCGGTCACTTCTTCCGGGCGCTCATCAATCAGAAGAACGATGAGATAGCATTCGGGATGGTTCTCTTCGATGGCCGCGGCGATGTTCTGCATCAAAACCGTTTTACCCGTCCGCGGCGGCGCGACGATCAGGGCGCGCTGGCCCTTGCCGATCGGTGAGACGATGTCGATGACCCGGCCTGAGCGATCCTTCTTGGTGGGATCGCGGCCTTCCATCTTGAGGCGCTGTTCCGGATAGAGGGGGGTCAGGTTGTCGAAGTGGACCTTCTTGTTGGCCTTCTCCGGTTCCTCGAAATTGATCTGGCTGACATCGGTCAGCG
>JBKBRT010000224.1:0-4720 GCA_046291585.1 Hyphomonas sp. | reverse complement strand
TGCGCTCACCGCTCACCACGATCTTTGGCTATGCCGAGCTTCTGGAAACCCAGCGCAATGGCCCGTTGACCGAACGCCAGACAGATCACGTGCGCGCGATCCTGTCGGCATCGGACCATCTGAACAAGCTGATCGAGAATATCCTCGACCTCGCCCTGATCGAAGCCGGGCGCCTGGATCTCGAGCTCAGCGAGCTCGACCTGGAAGAGGTGATCCATCAGAGCGTCGAGCTTGTCGTCTCGAAGGCGGAAGATACCGAGGTTTCGGTGCGCGCCGACATTACCGGGCGGCTCGGCCAGATGCGGGGCGATGAGCGCCGGATCAAGCAGGTGCTCTTCAACCTCATCTCCAACTCGCTGCGCTTTACCGAGCCGGGCGGGGAGATCGTGGTGGCCGCCCAGCGGATGGGCGACATGATCACGCTCAGCGTGCGGGACAATGGCTCCGGCCTTGAGGCCGACAAGCGCGCCACAAGCTTTGACAGCTTTGTCTCCGGTGATCAGCGCGGGGCGGGCCTTGGCCTGGCGCTGGTGAAACACTTCATCCATCTGCATGGCGGCACGGTCGGCATGAAATCGGTCGATGGCGGCGGTCTGGAAGTGACCTGCTGGCTGCCCTCGCAGGCGCCGGTCACCGCCTCCCTGCCACCCAGCCACAACGCCTTCGAGCCTCAGCCCACGGCGCACTGATCGCGCCAGTCTCGCCAAAGAAAAAGCCCGGCCTCTGCGGCCGGGCTTTTTGCTGTGAGGTTCAAGACCGTCTCGCCCCCTCGTCCCTAACGCCCCTTCTCCCCGGGGGAGAGGGGGCTTGAAAGGGTCACACCGGGTCCTTGGCTTTGAAGACGTCCTCATCCAGGTCGCCTTCCCATTTGGCGACAGCGGTGGAGACGGCGAGGTCGCCGGTGATGTTGGTCACCGTGCGCATCATGTCGAGGATACGGTCGAACGGGAACAGCACGGCGATGATCAGCACGATCTGCTCGGGATTGGCGCCGACGATGCTGAGCGTGGTGGTGGCCAGCAGCAGGCTGACGGACGGGACGCCGGCCGTACCGATCGACACCAGCGTCGCCATCAGAATGATGGTGAGATACATGCTCGGCTCCATCGGGATGCCGAGCGCCTGCACGGCGAACAGGGCGATCAGGCCCTGATAAAGCGCCGTGCCGTCCATGTTGATCGTCGCGCCCAGCGGCAGGACCGAGGAGGCAATCGGCTTGCCGATGCCGAGATTCTTGGTGGCGCAGGAAATCGTCATCGGCAGCGTGGCGTTGGATGAGGAGGTCGAGAAGGCGACCATCTGCGCGTCAAACACGCCCCGTAAAAATGGCAGCAGGGGCAGGCGCAGGATAACCTTCACGATGAAGCCATAGGTGAAGAGGATATGCAGGATGCAGGCGGTGTAATGGGCCAGCGTCATCTTGCCGAGCACGGTGAGGATGCTCAGCCCGCGGTCGCCCATCACCCAGGCCATCAGCGCCAGCACGCCCAGCGGCGCCGTTTCCATGACGATGAGGGTGAGCTTCATGATCGCTTCAGAGGCCGAGGCAAACAGCTTCTCGACCGGCTTGCCCGCTTCCCCGGCCATCATGATGCCGATGCCCAGAAGGATGGCAAAGAAGATGATCTGAAGCACATCGCCTCGGGCGAGGGCATCAATCGGATTTTTCGGAATGATCGACAGCAGCGTGTTCATCAACTGCTCGCCCACCGTGCCGGGCGGGGCATTGGCGGCAAGGCGGGAACGGGTCGCCTCGATGTCCGTGGTTGATGCGATGGAGGTGTCAAAGCCGGCGCCGGGCTGAACCAGCGTGCCCATGATGAGGCCAAAGCAGATCGCGAACACGGTGGTGACCATATACATAGCCATGGCGCGCCCACCGAGACTGCCGAGGCGTTTGGGGTCGCCCATCGCCAGCACGCCGGAAACCAGCGTGGTGAAGATCAGGGGCACCACCAGCATCTGGATGAGGCTGATGAAGGCGTCGCCGACCGGCTTGAACCAGGTGGTGACGATCTCGCTGCCGCGTTCCGGGCCGAGGCCATAGCGGAAGGCGAGGCCTATCAGTGTGCCCAGAACGAGGCCCATCAGCACCCGCTTCCAGAGATCGATTGCAAACCACGCCTTCATACGCAACTCCCAGCTATAACCGGCGCGACGGTAGGGGCGGGGGCGAAAGATGGCAACCGCCCCGCCTGCGTTGGCGCGCAGAGTGCTTGCCATTGGGGCAGCCGCCGCCCTATCAGCGGGCACATGACCCATGCCGAGGCCCTTCCGATTGATGAGGTGATGCCGGATATCCTCCGCGCATTGGCGGCAGGTCCGCGCCTTGTGCTGGCGGCCCCGCCCGGCGCGGGCAAGACGACGCGGGTGCCCCTCGCCTTGGCCGGTCTGCTGGGCGCCCCCGGCGTCATCGAGGGGCGCATCATCCTGCTGGAGCCGCGCCGCGTGGCGGCGCGCATGGCGGCCGAGCGGATGGCGGCGTCCCTGGGCGAGCGTGTCGGCCAGACGATCGGCCTCACCACGCGAGTGGACCGGAAAGTATCGAAGGATACGCGTATCGAAGTCATTACCGATGGCCTCTTCACGCGGCGCATCCTCGCCGATCAGGAACTCACCGGCATCGGCGCGGTGCTGTTTGACGAGTTTCACGAGCGGCGCCTGAACGCAGACCTGGGCCTGACGCTGGCGCTGGAGGTGCAGTCCATCCTGCGCGAGGATCTCCGTCTGCTGATCATGTCGGCGACGCTGGACACTGCCGCCGTCTCGCGCGCCATCAACGCGCCGGTGATCGAGAGCCAGGGGAGGATGTATCCGGTGGAGACACGCTATCTCGGCAAGTCGGATGACCGGATCGAGGACCGGATGCCAAAAGTGATCCGACAGGCCCTGCGGGAAGAGGCGGGCTCTGTGCTGGCCTTCCTGCCGGGCGCGCGGGAGATCAACCGGACGGCCGAGGCGCTGACGGGGCTGGGGCCGGACATTATTCTCGCGCCGCTTTATGGCGCGCTCTCGCCGGGCGAGCAGGACGCGGCCGTTTCGCCCGCCCCGCCGGGAAAGCGCAAGATCGTGCTGGCCACCGACATCGCCGAAAGCGCGCTGACGATTGAAGGGATACGGATCGTTATCGATTCGGGGCTTTCGCGGGTGGCCGAAGAAGATCTCGGCGGGCTGGGCAGCCGGCTGACCACCGTGCGGGCCTCGCGCGCCTCGGCCGATCAGCGCCGGGGCCGCGCGGGGCGCACTGCACCGGGCGTCTGCTACCGCCTGTGGGACGAAGCGGCCACGCGCGGCCTGATGGCGGCGCCGACACCGGAAATTCTGGTGACGGATCTTTCCGGCCTTGCCCTGACGCTGGCCGAATGGGGCGCGCAGGACGCAGATGCGCTGACCTGGATGGACGCCCCGCCCGCCGGTAAGCTGAAAGGCGCGCGCGCCCAGCTCACGGCGCTTGGCGCGCTCGATGAGGCCGGCACGCTCACGGGGAAGGGCAAGGAGA
Source organism: Hyphomonas sp. (assembly GCA_046291585.1). Classification (GTDB taxonomy): domain Bacteria; phylum Pseudomonadota; class Alphaproteobacteria; order Caulobacterales; family Hyphomonadaceae; genus Hyphomonas. Next base: position 1,221 of record JBKBRT010000224.1, on the reverse strand, counting down.
TGGCCCGCATGCCGCTGCCCCCGCGCCTTGCGGCGCTGGTGGCGTCAGCGCCCGGCGCGCCGGAAAAAGCGCTTGCCGCAGAGATTGCCGCCATGATGGGCGAGCGCGGCATGGGCGGAGACAGCAGCGACCTTTCCCAGCGCCTCCAGCGGTTTCGCGCCGATGGCAGCCCGCGCGCCCGCGCGCTGAAACAGCAGGCGAAAAGCTGGGGCGGAGGCGCGGGCCCGGGCGGGGATCTGGCAAAGCTGCTCGCCCGCGCCTGGCCCGATCAGGTGGCGCGGCGACGGCCGGGCAGCGCGGGCAGCTATCTGATGGCATCGGGCCGCGCCGCCGGTGTTCAGCCCTCGGATGGTTTGGCAAAGTCAGACTGGCTGGTCGTGGCGGATCTGGGCGGGGCGGCGAAGGAGCCGCGCATCCTGCTGGGGCTGCCACTGAGCGAGGCAGAAGCCCTTGCCAGCCAGAAAAGTGTAACCGAAGAACGCGCGGCGTTTGATCCCAAAACCGGCAGGTTCACCGCGCGGCGCGTCAAGGCGCTGGGCGCGATTATCCTGTCTGAAGCGCCGTTGCCCAAACCTTCCCCAGACGCCGCCGCCACCGCCATGCTGGCAGCGATCGAGACGGACGGCTTCAGCGCCATTGGGGCGAGCGATGTGATCGAGGAAACCCTCAGCCGTCTGCGTATCCTCGCCGAGGCGGGGCTGATTGAGGCGCCGGATATTTCGCCAGAGAGCCTCGTGGCGACAGCGCCGGTCTGGCTGAAGCCCACCCTGAAGCGGCGCGGGGCGCAGCTGCCCGAGGCTCATGATGTGCGCGAGGCGCTGGTCCAGTTGCTCGCCTGGCCGTTGCAGGAGGCGCTGCGCAGCCATGCGCCGCTCAGCCTGGAGCTGCCCTCCGGCCAAGGCGCGCGGGTGGACTGGCTGGACCCGCGCGCGCCGCTTGTCTCGGCCCGGGCGCAGGCGTTTTACGGGCTGACCGAGCATCCCAGGATTGCGGCCGGGCGCGTGCCGGTGACCGTCGAGCTGCTCTCACCGGGCATGAAGCCAGCGGCCACAACGCAGGATCTCGCGCGTTTCTGGGGCGCAGGCTATAAGGATATGGCCAAGGACATGCGCGGGCGCTATCCAAAGCATGATTGGCCCGATGACCCGGCAAATGCCCGGGCCCATGAGGGGCGCATCAAGAAACGCCTCTAGGGACGAGATAAAGGACGGTTACGGATGA
>JBKBRT010000223.1:0-4738 GCA_046291585.1 Hyphomonas sp. | reverse complement strand
TCCCCGGCAAGCCGGCGTGCCCGCGCTTCGATCTCCTCCACAGGCTGGGAGATGGCGCGCAGCACCGGCACCTTCTGAAACGGGTCATGCGGCGCCCGGTAAAGCCGCAAGGTTGCCTCCAGCGCCGCGAGCGAGAGCTTGTCGATCCGCAACGCCCGGCAGAGGGGATGTTTTTTGAGGCTGGAAATGATGTCAGCGCGGCCTGCAATAATCCCGCACTGTGGCCCGCCGAGAAGTTTGTCGCCGGAGAACATCACGACATCCACCCCCGACTGGAGCACATCCGAAACCAGCGGTTCGTCATGCAGGCCATACGGCGACAGGTCGACCAGAACGCCGCTCCCGAGGTCTTCCATCAGGATCGTGCCGGTCTCGCGCGCCAGCAAAGCAAGGTCTTCGCGCTGCGGCGCGTGGGTAAAGCCAACGATCTGGTAATTGCTGGTATGGCTTTTCAGAAGGACCGCTGTTTCCGCGTCAATCGCCCGGGCATAATCGGAGGCGCGTGTCTTGTTGGTGGCGCCCACTTCCTTGAGGATCGCCCCGCTCTGCTCGATCACATCCGGCAGACGGAAGGAACCGCCGATCTCGATCAGTTCGCCTCGGGACGCGATGACTTTTCGCCCCTGGGCGATTGCCATCAGGCTGAGGAGGACGGCCGCCGCGCAATTGTTCACGACAAGCGCCGCCTCCGCGCTGGTGAGCTCGCAGATCAGCCCTTCGACATGCGCGTACCGTGAGCCGCGCCGGCCGGTGGCCAGATCAAGCTCGAGATTGGAGGCATGCGCGCCAGCAGCCTGCACAGCGGCCATCGCCTCCGGCGCAAGACGGGCCCGGCCGAGATTGGTGTGGATGATGATGCCGGTCGCATTGATTGCGGCCACCAAGTTTGGCGTTCGGCTCGCTTCGATACCGGCTGCAATGCTACTCGCAAAGTCTGCGCTCCCGAAGTCCGGCAGGCTGTCCATGCGCCCCGCCTGAACTGCTTCCCGAACATCCTGCAAAGCTGCCCGCAGCGCATCGGCAACCTCCTCGCGGGAGTAGCGCTCGAGCAAACTCACTATCGCCGCGGCGCCTAGAAGCGCGTCCAGCTGAGGCAGATGTCTCAAGAGATTGCCCATGCGCGGCCCCCACACTGCCAAGCCCGACTGTAGGCACAGACCGCGCCGGATCAATACATGACGCCGGGGCGCCGCCCGAATCCGCCCGGCCACGCGCGCTGGCGCTGACAGCCACACTCCCCTAAAGATCGCAACCTGATTGGCAAAGGCGCTCTCCGCACATGCACTCTGACTGGCCCCTTTCGAGAGACCTTGTCCTCATTGGCGGCGGGCATACCCATGCGCTTGTCCTGCGCAACTGGGGAATGAACCCGCTGCCCGGCGCGCGGGTCACGCTGATCAATCCGGGCGCTGCCAGCCCCTACACCGGCATGCTGCCCGGCCACATTGCAGGCCACTACACCCGCGATGAACTCGATATCGATCTGGTGCGCCTCGCAAGGTTTGCCAGTGCCCGGATCGTTTTCGATACCGCCTGCGGCCTCGACCGGCAGACCAAACACGTCCACCTCGCAGGGCGCCCGCCCCTCCGCTACGATGTTGTCTCGATCGACATTGGCGCCACCGCAGACCTGCCCGGCATCGAAGGCTTTGCCACGCACGCCCATTCGGTCAAACCGCTCGGCCCCTTCGCAGGCGCCTGGCAGTCCTTCCTCGACAAGGCGAAGGCCACTGGCGGGCCTGCAACCTGCGCCGTCATCGGCGGCGGGGTTGCGGGCGTAGAGCTTGCGCTCGCCATGGCATACCGGCTACAGACGATTGGTCTGGCTGAGGCCGGCATCACCCTGATCGAATCCCGGCCCGAATTGCTGCACGCCACAAGCGCAGCAACACGCCGGATCTTGATGCGCGCACTCTCGCGCTCGGGCATAACCGTCCTCACCGGCGCTAAGGTCATACGCATTTCCAGCGGCGCCATCGCGCTTGAGGGGCAGGCTACCCTTTCGGCTGATTTCATCGTCAGCGCGGCAGGCGCCCGGCCCTACCCCTGGCTTGCAGAAACCGGCCTTGCGCACACAGGCGGCTTCCTCGATGTCGGCCCGGACCTGCGTGCCCTGACAGATCCGGATGTTTTCGCGGCCGGAGATTGCGCCCACCTGACCCATGCCCCGCGCCCAAAGGCGGGCGTGTACGCCGTGCGCGCAGCGCCTGTCCTGTTTCAGAACCTCAGAGCGCGCCTCAGCGGTCAGCCCTTGCGGACATACGTACCGCAGTCTGATTATCTGAAACTCATCTCCACGGGCGACCGCTCTGCCGTTGGGCACAAACACTTCCTGACACTGTCGGGCCGATCCGTGTGGAAACTCAAGGATCATATCGACAAGACATTCATGGGGCGCCTGCACAACCTGCCGGCCATGCGCACGCCACCCCCGCCCCGCGAGCACGCGCTGGACGAGGAAGCAGACACGCGCACTCAAATGCTTTGTGGTGGATGCGGATCAAAGGTCGGCCGGCAAACTCTGACAGCAGCCCTTTCCGGCCTGCCTCCTGCCTTACACCCGGACACGGTCACCGGCGCCGGTGATGACGCGGCCGTTCTGCGCGCGGGCCAGCGTCATCAGGTCATCAGCACAGACCATCTGCGGGCATTCCTGCACGATCCTTACCTCTTGGCCCGGATTTCTGCCGTTCATGCTCTCGGCGATGTCTGGGCGATGGGCGCCGCGCCGCAATCTGCGCTCCTGTCCCTGATCATTCCGCGCATGAGCGATCCGATGCAGAAGGCGACGGTGGCGGAAGTCGTTGCCGCTGTCAGCGACGTACTGCGCGCCGCCGGCGCAGATCTTGTCGGCGGGCACACAAGCATGGGCCGGGAACTGACAATCGGGCTCACCGTCACCGGCTTGCTGGATGGCCCGGCCATCGGCCTGGCAGGCGCCCGGCCGGGGGATGCCATACTCCTGACAAAGCCGCTGGGAACAGGCGTGATCCTTGCCGCCGAGATGCGTGGCCTCGCCCGCGGCCATGACGTGGAGCACGCGCTCGCCAGCATGCAACGTCCTCTGGCCGCCGCCGCGAGGCTCCTCTCCCCGGCCGCGCATGCAATGACAGACGTGACCGGCTTCGGTCTTGCCGGACACCTCATGAGCATTCTTGACGCGTCCAATATGTCCGCCAGAATTTCGCTGCCCGACTTGCCTGTCCTTCCGGGCGCAGACCAATTATCCGCGCAGGGCATCGCGTCCTCCCTCTGGCAATCCAATGCGAGCCTTGAGCCGCGGATTTCCCGTCCGCTGTCTCCCATCAGCGATCTGATCTACGATCCGCAGACTGCAGGCGGGTTGCTGGCGGCCGTTCCGCCCGAAAGGGTCGCCAGCCTGCTATCGGCATTTCAGGCGGCGGGAGAGCCTGCCTTTGTAATCGGCCGGATCGAAGAAGGCCCGCCCCGCATCCTCGTCACCTGATCCCGGTGAGAGCAGCGCCCGCAAGGGTCAGAACTTCCTCCGCTGCGCGGTCCAGCGCCTCAGCATCAAACCCCTGAAGCCGCACGCAGCCGAGTTCCGGCCGCAGGTCGCGGGCGCGCTGCCGGGCATATTTGGGATCGTAGTGATGGGCCGCAAGGTCGCGGGCAAGGTCCTCCATCCGTCCTTCGGCGGCCAACGCATGCCAGGCCTGCAGGCGGTCGGCTGCATGATAGGGCTTCAGTAGATCCAGCGTTCGGGTAAGCCGGTCGCGGTCTGACGCAATATTGGCATAGGCCAGGGCGAGATAAGCGCCCCGCTCTGCGAGCGAGGCCTCCAGCCGGACCTTCGGCGCCCCCCGCATCAGCGACCACAGAACATTCGGCAGGGTAAGCCGGCCAATGCGGCTGGACTCCGCCTCGACAAATATCGGCCGGGCCGGATCGAACGTCGCAAGCCGCTGGGCAATCGCGCTGTCGAACGTCTTCTGAGACGGCTGGCGGGCGTCCAGCCCGCCAAACAGCGATCCGCGATGCCCCGCGAGCCCCTCCAGATCAATCACCTGCGCGCCGCGCGCCGCCATCCGGTGAAGCAGGTCGGTCTTGGCCGTCCCCGTATTGCCATCCAGAATAACGAGACGCCTCTCCCCTGACGCCCCGGCGCCGCCGGGTGCGTAAAGCAGCTCCACGACCGCGCGGCGATAGGATCTGTAGCCGCCCTCAAGAATTTCGGCCCGCCACCCGATCTGCGTCAGGATCGTCGCAAAGGCCCCCGACCGCATCCCGCCCCGCCAGCAATAGACCAGCGGCCGGTAGCTGCCCGGCTTGTCGAGGAGATGGCGCTCGATGTTCAGCCCCGCCCGCCTCGCAACCAGCGCGCCTCCGATCTTGCGGGCCCGAAAGGCGCTCTCCTGCTTGTAGATTGTCCCCACAAGAGCGCGTTCTTCATCGTCCAGGACAGGCATGTTGACTGCGCCGGGCAGATGGTCGTCCAGGAACTCGCCGGGCGAGCGCACGTCGATAATCTCGTCAAACGAGGTGCCTGCCAGATCGCGAAGGTTTGTCAGAACATAGACCATCACGCCTGCCTAACTGCTCTACCGGCCCACATTGCCAACCCAACCAATTCTTAGCCGCGCGCAATATTCGGGCCGTAGCGACGACAATGTCGAAAGCATGAAACAGCGCTTTGACACTTTCAAAGCCGAGACCCTGCCAATCGTCGAGCATTTCAAAGCCCAGGGCAAATGCGTCGAAATCGACACCAGTCAGGATC
>JBKBRT010000222.1:0-4749 GCA_046291585.1 Hyphomonas sp. | reverse complement strand
CCCCACCCCGCAGGCACCACCCCCACCGGCCGCGCCCTAACCAGCGCGCGTTCCGGCCACAGGCGCTGTCCAACATAAACCTTCTGCTCACGGATATTACCCGGCTCGGGAAGGCCTGACCGCAGACCAAAAAAAGCCCCGCAACCAGACCGGTTGCGGGGCTTCAGAAGGCCTTAAAGCCGCTTCAGGAAATCCTTCAGCGCGGCGCCATCCGGATGCCGCCATCCAGGCGCAGGCACTGGGCGTTGAAATAGGTGTTGCGCACCAGTTCGAGCACCAGCGAGCCGTATTCTTCCGGCTTGCCGAGGCGTTTGGGGAAGGGCACCGAGGAGGCAAGGCTGTTGAGAACCTTGTCCGAGGCCCGCAGCATCAGCGGCGTGCCGAAGATGCCCGGCATGATCGAATTCACGCGGATGCCGATATCCATCAGGTCGCGCGCCATCGGCAGGACGAGGCCATTCACGCCCGCCTTGCAGGAGCCGTAAACCACCTGTCCGATCTGGCCATCCTGGGCGGCGACAGAGGCGGTCAGCGTGATCACGCCGCGCTCGCCGTCTTCCAGCTCGGGAAGGCTCGCCATACCCTCGGCCGAGAGCGAGGCGATACGGTAGGAGGCCACCAGCACGCCCTTGGCGCCGAACTCGTAGTCCTCGGTCGTCAGGCGTTTGTAACGGGCGTTTTCCTTGTCCCAGGACAGCGTCTTGCCGCCTTTCGACGCCATGGCGCAATGCACCGTGATGCGCTCCTGTCCATGGGCGGCGCGGGCCTTTTCAAATCCGGCAACAGCGGAGGCCTCGTCCATGATGTTCACATTGCAGAAAATTCCGCCAATTTCCTTGGCGGTGGCTTCGCCGGCTTCTTCATTGATGTCGAAGATGGCAACCTTGGCGCCGGCCTTGGCGAGCGCGCGGGCGGTGGCCTGGCCGAGGCCCGAGGCGCCTCCGGTGACGATGGCGGCGGTATCATTCGTGATTTGCATGGATGGTCTCCTTCCCAAAACTGGCTTTTCCCATGTGTAGGCAGGGAAGGCGGGGTTGGAAACGGTGACGCCGCGCCAAGACCGGCAATCGGGGAAACCGGTCTAAAAGGGGGCTTCCCCGTCATTCCTCTTGCCGCAGCTTCAAACTCCCGTCACAAACCCTCCCCATGGATTGGGGTAAGCTCAGATCGTTCCACGCCGCCGCTGAATCGGGCAGCCTCACCCTCGCGGGGGAGCGGCTTGGCATTTCGCAGTCGGCCGTCTCGCGCCAGATCGCGGCCCTGGAAGAGCAGCTCGGCGTATCCCTGTTTCAGCGTCATGCGCGCGGCCTCGTGCTGACAGACAGTGGCCATACGCTCTACCGCTCGACGATGGACATGGCGACGGCGGCCCAATCGGCCAATACCGCGCTGCGCGACCAGCAGGAAACCCCGCAGGGCGAGCTGATCGTGGCAGCGCCGGTCGCTTTCGGGTCGATCTGGATGGTGCCGCGTCTGGGCAATTTCGTGAAACGGCATCCGGATCTGCGCCTCGATCTGCGCCTGGATGACCAGTTCGAGTATGACCTTCTGAAGCTGGAGGCCGAATGCGCCGTGCGGCTCTGGCCGGCGGACAAGGCCGATCTCATCCAGCGCAAGCTCGGCACGCTCGGTACAAATCTCTACGCCTCGCCGGAATATCTGAAGGCCCACGGCGTTCCGAAGGAACCTCAGGACCTGGATAACCACCGGATCATCGCCTATGGCGATGAATCCACGCCGCTGTTCGAGATGGCCTTCGCCTGCCGCGTGGGGCGCGATGACGCACCACCCCGCCTGGCGACGCTGAAAGTGAACAATGTCTTCGCCATGCTCCGGGCGGTGGATTCGGGGCTCGGAATTGCTGATGTGCCAGACTATATGGCTGCCACGCTGCCGCGCCTGGTTCGCGTGCTTCCTGAAGTAACCGGGCCGGTTTTCGACCTTTACTTCATTTACCCGAGTGACCTGCGGCGCTCAAAACGCGTGGCTGCTTTCCGGGAATTCCTGACGGCTGAAACCGAGCCTCTGCGGCGGGTTTCTATGCGCTCCGGAACGTGAACAGCCCGTAACGCATGCATAAATGCATGCTTGAGCTGCTGTGTCGCATGTTGCAATGCAGCGAAAATGCCCTATCTAGGCGTCATGCCAAGGGTCCTGGGCATAACCCGATCATTCCTCCGATTGGGCGTTTCCTCCCCCCTTCAGGACCCCACTTTATGCCCGGCGCGTCTTTTGATGCTGCCGGGCTTTCTTTTTCAGGCGGAATTTCGACGGGCGGACGGCGTCGGGTCGCGTTTACAGAATTTACAAAACACACTTTACCGGAAGAAGCCACGCACAACGCGCCAGATCAGGAAAATAACCAGCGCGATCGTGAAACTCATGGAGCCGTACAGAACGAAGACCGAAAACTCGTTCCAGGGCTGATTGAGGTTCCCGCCGGACAGGTCGAGGAAGGGCGGAAGCCAGCCGAGATTGACCGTTACTGAATCATTCCGGCTGAGATCGCGCAGCTTGTCGGCCCACATCATCGCCAGCTGGAAGAAGCCGAACACGCCCAGCGCGCCCAGCAGTAGGTTCATCGCGCTCTCGTCCTTCTTCGCCAGGCGTGCTTCCCGGTCGCGGGTCTGGCTTTCCATGTTGGAAATGAGCCGCTCGGTATATTCATTTCGCCGTCCGATACCGCGCAGCTGGGTCATCTTCTCGAACACCTCAGACTCGGTGTCATACCGGAAGATGTTCATGTAGCGGTCGCGGTAATATTGCGCATAGTCGCCGGTACGAAACGCGTAAAAGGCTTCGGCCGCGCGCTTCAGGCGTCCCCGGCGGCCAAGACGCTCAACCTCGTCGATCAGCTCAAAAGCGGTGGCCTCATACTCCCGCGTCATGAACTCGTTATGCATCGAGACGACATGGATCATGAACGCGTAGGGGCAGGTCCCGATATAGTCGTTGGCTGCTTCCAGGCTGCGGGCCTTCTCCACATAGGTCGTCAGCGCGCGGGGATTGGCAAAGCGCACGAACTTCCGCTCGGTCGCCTGTTCCTCTGTCGAAGGATAGATCGGATCGGTTGAATCCAGGATTTCAGACGGGTCCTGGTTCATGAAGTCGATGATGTTCTGGTTGAAGCCGGCCATGAACAGGTATTGCAGGCAGTCCTGCCGGCGTCGGTCGTCCATGGCAGGCCGTGTCTTGCGGCCTTCCTCGATCTGGGCGTCGGTGAACTGGTCATAGTCGGGCCGGTTGATCACCCAGTGCCAATAGTCCGGTCCCATACGGACAACCGGCACATCGACCAGGCCGCGCGGGTTCAGCCCTTCCAGCTTCTTCTGATAGGGCAGGTAGCATCCCTCCTGAACCATCACCGTTCGCGGCGGCGGGATACCGGTTGCCGGGTCGGGCTCGGGCAGGAGGCGCCGGAAGAAGGTGGCGTCTTCAAAGAAGAACAGCAGGCGGGAGGCGGGCATCATGAGGCCGGGCACCTCAATGAACGGGGCTTCGTCCACCAATGCGCTGAAGGTCGGCGCGAGGGTGGTCTCACCGCGTTTGATCTGCCCCTTCGGCAGTTTCTGGAAGAGGTGGGCGGCGTCCAGATCGAACGTGTCGCGCACATATTGCCAGAAACTCTGATCGTCTCCGCGAGGGCTTTTCACCCGCAAAAGGTCGAGGGGCGCGACGCCCGTGCGGTCGTCTGTGGCGCGCCAGGGGCCGCTTCCGGCGGGGCGCGGATTGGCTACAAACTCCTTGGGCGCCGCCGCTTTCTGCAACAGCGACAGGAAGTAAAACTCTCCGGGTGTGTGGTCGTAATTGTACCGGAAGGAGAGGTGATAGCCGACTGCGCCATTGGCATGGGTATACCAGAACCGCCGAACACGGAGGGTGCGCATTTTGCCCAGTCCCGGAGGCGTTGCAATGAAGCGGCGTCCCTCGGTCGACCAGGCAATCTCGTCCGGCGCGGTGATCTCTATGAACTCACCCTTCTGCGGGCAGAGCGTATCCAGCAGAAAATCATCCACCGCGCCCAGGCGTTCGCGGTCTGCAATGTCGTTGAACAGCGGCTCCACGGCGTCGCGCAGCCGTTTGCTAGCATTGTAGCCGGTCTGAAAATTGCGGACGGTTTCCGGATCAAGGTGGCGTCCCAGGGCGGCGGTTACGTTCTTCTGACTGACATACAGCGAAAGCGTGAAATAGACCGACTTGTCGGCGCACTCCTCAAAGCCGTCATCGCTGCCGGCCGTCTCGGCCATCCCGGTGTCTCCGCCCGTTTCGGATGCCGGCCCCCCGCCGGCTAGCTTCGGTCCCGGCGCACCTGTTCGGCTTGCGCAAACACGGTTTCAAACCCTGTGAGAGGCACCCGCTCGCCCCGCGCGCAGGCACTTTCCAGTGGGCTCAGCTGCTCCATCGCCAGCGGGGAGGTGGTCAGGTCCCGGCCCTTGAGAACCGTTACTCCGAAGAAGCGCCGCAGATGGGCCAGCACGCCGCAGGCGCTCAGCGTCTCGGCGCCGCTCGTGCCCATAACGCCCAGCAGCAATTCATCTTCCGAGCCCTGATCATCTGACAGTGGCGGCTGGCGATAATCGATGCCGACCAGCCGGGCGCCGCGCCGCTCCCAGATCTTCAGCCGGTCGACCTGATCGAGCCCCGCATGCGTGCTGTCGAGGGCGTAGTCGTTCGCGCTCATCTTCACCGGATTGTTCATCTCGATGAAGATCAGCGGCGCCGGCACATCGCCTTCCGGCCAGACAAATG
>JBKBRT010000221.1:0-4785 GCA_046291585.1 Hyphomonas sp. | reverse complement strand
GTTGATCCATGCTGCGCAGCCTAGCTGTTATGACACTGTTTGCCGCCAGCGGCGCCAGCGCAGCCCTGGCGCAGGAGGCGAGCATCGACGCCATGCTCACCTGCCGTGCCATTGAAGACCCACTCGACCGGGTGGCGTGTTACGACGCGGCCGCCGATCAGCTGGAACAGGCACAGGCGAAAGGGGACCTGAAAATCATCTCCCGCGCCGAGGTCGAAAAAGTCCAGCGGGAATCCTTTGGCTTTCGCATTCCCTCCCTGCCCTCCTTCGGCGTGGGCCCCAATCCCGGCGAGAATGCCTCGCTGGAGCGTGTCACCGAACAGGTAAAATCAGTATCCGGCGGTCGCGGCGCGCTTCGCATCACGCTTGAAAATGGTTCAGTCTGGCAACAGATTGACGACAAGAACATCCGCCCTCGCGACGCACAGTCGGCGGAAATCTACCAGGCCTCTCTGGGCAGCTACAAGATGAAGCTTGACGGTGGTCTTGCGTTCCGGGTTCGCCGGGAAAACTGATCAGGCCAGTTCAAACACCGATTGTGTGGTTGGCGCGCTGTCGGGTGTTCGGGCGACGCCTCGGCGGACGAGATCGATCATATGACCCAGAACGCTCATCGCGGCGGCTGGGTGAAGGCGCTTGTCCACGTCAGCATACATCACCGACACCATCTCCGGAATATTCGTCTGCCCACGGCGCATCTGGTCAATGATCGCGGCTTCGCGGGCCCGGCGGTGGGCGGCATATGCGGAGATGAACGTGTCCACGAAGGCCTTCCCGCGGAGAGCCTCCCCATGCGTCGGCCAAAGCGTCTCGAAACCCCGCGCGCGGATACTCTCGAGGCTGTCCATATAATCGCTCATGTCCCCGTCCGGCGGAGACACCACCGTGGTGGACCAGCCCATGATGTGATCACCGGTGAAGCAGGCATTCTCTTCGCGCAGGGCAAAGCAGGTGTGATTAGACGTATGGCCCGGCGTGAAGATCGTTTCCAGCGTCCAGCCCGGCCCGGAGATCACGTCGCCGTCGCGCAGCGTCACATCCGCCCTGAACCCCGGCCCGCCGGCGCTTCCGCTTTCATCTGTCGCCGTCTGCACACCCGCTTCAAGCGCATGGGTCTTGCAGCCCGCCCACCGTGCCAGGGGCTCGGCCAGCGGCCAGTGATCCGAATGACCGTGCGTGACGAGCACGTGCGTGATGGTCTCCCCGGCCAAGGCGCGCTTCAGCGCCTCGAAATGCTCGGGAAGATCCGGCCCCGGATCAATCACCGCGACCTCGCCCTGGCCGATGATGTACACCCCGGTGCCGGTATAGGTGAAGGGGCCGGGATTATTGGCAATCACGCGGCGGATCAGCGGAGATATCTGATCGACCCGTCCGTATTCAAACTCAATTTCGCGGACAAAGGGGATGGCCATGGCTGTCTCTCCACTCGGGCAGCGCGTGAGCGGATCAGCGCTTCTTCGTTGCAAACTTCTCGGCAAAGGCGCGCGCCATCCGGCGGGTCGCCCGCAATTTCGCGCCGAGCTTGAGCGCCACGGGCGGGCCCATATCGGTCTTGTTCGCATCGACGATGAAAATCTTGCCGCTCGACCGGTCGCGCAATACATCCACCCCACCCCAGTCAAGGCCGATTTCTGCGGCGAAGGCCTCGATGATACGGATTTCATCCTGCGAATAGCAATTGTGGGGCTCGTCCAGCAGAACCTGGACGTTCTCATTCAGGAAGCGGCGCTCCAGCGGGCGGCGCTTGCGGAACACCACCACCGGGCTTCCCCCGACGAGGCAGCACCGCAGATCTTCCACCAGGCCGCCAGAAATCTCGTTGTCGATCAGGCGCTGATAGGTCTTGCCTTCAATCGGCGCGTCCAGAGGACCTTCGAGGATGCGCCCGTCATGGGCAGCATTCAACTCGGATTTCTCCACCATCCGCCCGGCAAAGCTGGTCGGGTCCACGGCCAGAGATTGTCCGCTGGCCTTCTCAAACGCTGCCGCGACGCGCGACTTGGAAATGTCGTTACAGTCGAAGTTCAGCACATGCGCGCCCGCTTTGACGCCCGGAACGTAATGACTGCTTTCGGTGGAATCATCAAAATGCATCACGATGTCGGCCGTGGCGATGTCGTCCACGAGCTTGGCGCCCGAAACATGCATCACCGACCAGATGAAATACCAGGGGCGCGGCTTGTCGGGATAGAAGGCTATCGTCGGGCGTTTGTGGCCCGACAGAAGCCGCGAGGTGCGCCAGGTCTGCACGAAGAAATAGAAACAGAACCAGGTGAAGATGCTGTGCGCCAGGGCAAGGTCGGGCACGATGCGGTGCCCGGTCTTCTTGACGAGGATCATGCCTGCATCGAGCTTGAAATCATTGGTCCAGAAACGGCCTGACATACGCTCTACTCCTGTCGCCCGCTGGGGCGCAATCTGGTCGGGAGAGCCCTTGCATGGCTCGGTTCCGGCATCAACACCCGCTTTGCGGCGCAAGTGTGATCCTGCCCATAGTTACAGCAGTTCCCGCAGGCTGGAGAGATCATACCCCGCCCCGGCAGCGGCCTCAACGATATCATCGCCTGCCCCCTGCCCGGAATGGACCAGCGCCCAGGCCGTCACGCTGCGTGTGCCCGTCCGGCAATAGGCAAGAACCGGCTGGGGCGCCTCATTCAGGATATGCCCCATCCGCTCGACGATTTCCGGCGTCGGCGCGCCGGAAAACGGCAAAGCGGCGAATGTCAGCCCCAGGGATTCGGCTTTCACGCGAATCGGCCCCATGCGCGGCTGGTCCACCCCGCCTTCGCCATCCGGGCGATTGGCGATGATGGTCTTGAAGCCGGCAGCGGCAATTTCTTCCACATCGGCTTCGGAAATCTGCGGCGCAACGGCAAAATCGGGGGTGACCCGGCGGATGTCAGCCATACTCAATATTCTCCTGGTCCTGCAGCCATCGCTTGATCGGTCTGCCCGACAAGTTAAGGAGTGTTGGGGGCCCTGCCAAGCTGGCTGATGGCCGTGGCCATATCAACTCACTGTGGCAAGAGGCTTTTTTACTTGTGACAATGTTTCAGCGCGCTTTTGGACGTATCCCGTGGGGCTATACGCTCCGGCGCCTGCTGATCGCAATCCCCACGATGCTTGCGATTATCACGGTGGCCTTCCTGATGATGCGCGCGGCCCCCGGCGGGCCGTTCGACGGAGAGCGCCGCCTCCCCCCCGCCACCGAAGCCGCCATTGCCGCAAAATTCGGCCTCGATAAGCCCCTCCACGAGCAATATTTCAACTATGTCGGCGGTGTCCTTCAGGGCGATTTCGGCCCCTCCTACAAGACGCTTGGCAAGAGCGTGAACGACCTGATCGCCGACGGGCTGCCCATTTCGATGACCATCGGCGCCCTCACCATGGTCGTTGCCCTGATTGTCGGCACATCTTTGGGCATTTTCGCCGGTCTCCGGCAGAATTCGGCGGCCGATTACGGCGTCATGGGCTTTGCCATGTTCGGCATCTCGGTGCCCACCTTTGTCACCGGCCCGATCCTCATCCTGCTGCTCTCCCTCGGCGCGGGCATCTTTGCCGTCGGCGGCCTCGGCACATGGCCCAATATCGGCATGAGCTGGCACAACATGACCCTGCCGGTGCTCACCCTCGCCCTGCCGCAGATTGCCATCATCTCGCGCCTGATGCGCGCCTCGATGATCGAGACGATGCGCGCCAACCATATCCGCACCGCCCGCGCCAAGGGCCTCGCCGAGCGCGATGTGATCGTCCGCCATGCCCTGCCCTCCGCGCTGCTGCCGCTCGTTTCCTATGCCGGCCCTGCGATGGCCGGAGTGATGACCGGCTCGGTCGTGATCGAGAAGATCTTCAGCCTGCCCGGCCTCGGCAGCTATTTCGTCGATGGCGCGCTCAACCGCGACTACACGCTCGTGATGGGCGCCATCATCGTTTACGCGGCCCTGATCATCGTGCTCAACCTCGTCGCAGACATCCTCTACGCGATGCTCGATCCGAAAGTGAAATACGACTGATGGCGCATATCGACCCCATCCTCGATCCCACCGGCCGCGTTGAAGCCGTCCGGACCGCCATCACCGGCGGACGCTCCCTGTGGGATGACGCCCGCGCCCGCCTGATGCGCAACCGCGCCGCCGTCGTCTCGATGTGGATCATCAGTTTCCTGGTGCTCGTGGCCATCTTCGGCCCGATGGTCTGGGTGCATGACTACCGCACCATCTCGGACCTGCGCACCGTCAACCCCACTTTCGAGAACTGGCACATCTTCGGCACCGACCTTCAGGGCCGCGATCTCTTCGCGCGCACCATGATCGGCCTGCGCATCTCGCTGCTCGTCGGCGTCGTCGCCACCGCCGTCTCGCTGGTCATCGGGGTCACCTGGGGCGCCACCGCCGGCTATCTCGGCGGGCGGATCGACAATGTCATGATGCGGTTCGTGGACGTGCTCTACGCCCTGCCCTTCATCTTCTTCGTCATCCTGCTGCTCACGGTGTTCGAGCGCAACATCGTGCTGATCTTTGCCGCCATCGGCGCCATCGAATGGCTGACGATGAGCCGCATCGTCCGGGGGCAGACGCTCACCATCAAGGGCAAGGAATTCATCGAGGCCGCCCGCGCCGCCGGCGTCTCCCGGCGCGGCATCATCTTCCGCCACATCCTGCCCAACGTCATCGGCCCGGTCGCCGTCTATGTCACCCTCACCATCCCGGTGGTCATCCTGGCAGAGAGCTTCCTCTCCTTCCTCGGCCTCGGCGTGAACGAGCCGCTCACCTCGCTCGGCGT
>JBKBRT010000220.1:1559-4851 GCA_046291585.1 Hyphomonas sp. | reverse complement strand
GGTTGCCCCGCCCGCGACGCCGCCGGTTCCGGTGACGCTGATCACCACGCCGCTTTTCCATGTGACGGCGAACAATTGCGGCGCCTATGCCACGACAGCGGCGGGCGGAACGCTGGTGCTGATGTATCGCTGGGACGCGGGCGAAGCGTTGCGGATCATTGCGCGGGAGCGGGTGACCAGCATGAGCGGTGTGCCGGTGATGGCGCGGGAGCTGATCAGCCACCCCGACTTTGCCACAACCGATACCTCCAGCCTGACCTCTCTGGCGGGCGGGGGCGCGCAGGTGCCGCCAGACCTCGTCCAGAAGATCGAGGCGCAGGTCAGCACCGCGCGGCCAAGCACGGGTTATGGCATGACCGAGACCTGCGGGATCATCACCTCCGTGGCTGGCGATTTCTTCGTCGACAAGCCCGACAGCGCCGGGCCGGCGATGCCGAACTTTGAAGCCAAATGCGTCGATGACGATGGCAACACGGTCGCGCCCGGCCAGGTGGGCGAGCTGTGGGTGAAGGGCTCGTCCGTGATCAAGGGCTATATCAACCGGCCCGATGCGACAGCCGCCTCAATCACCGATGGCTGGCTGCATACCGGCGACATTGCGCGCATCGATGAGGACGGCTTCATTTTCATCGTGGACCGAAAGAAGGACATGGTGCTGCGCGGCGGGGAAAACATCTACTGCGCCGAAGTGGAATCGGCCGTCTACAGACATGCGGCGATTGCCGAATGCTGCGTCTTCGGTGTTCCCGATGAGCGGCTGGGCGAGGAAGTGGGCGTGGCTGTCGTGGTGAAGACCGGCGAGACGCTGAGCGAGGACGCGCTGCATGCCCATTGTGCGGCGATCATGGCAAAGCACAAGGTTCCCCGGTACATCTGGTTCCTGGATGAGCCCCTGCCGCGCAATGCCAGCGGTAAGTTCCTCAAACGCGACCTGCGCGACCGGCTGAGCCCGGAATCGCTATCGGCCTAGGGGCCGGCCGGAACGCGACCGCGCCGAACATTTTAATTCGTCAAGCAGGGAACCTTTGGCCTCAAGGCACGTTTCATGAGAACGGGCCGAGCTCCTACCTGGAGAGGCCGAGGAGATTTCCCATGAAGAAGATTGTTGCAGCGGCCCTGATGGGCGCGCTCCTGCTTGCTGCACCCACAGCTTTCGCAGATCCTGCGCGAGATGAACTGATCCGCACCGAGGCCCAGATCGCTTCGCTGAATACGGCAGACGCCTCAGCGGCGGCGCCCGCGAACTTTCAGGAAGCACAACTGCGCCTGAGCGAAGCCCGCGCTGCCGAGAAGAGCAGAGATCGGGAAGAGTCCATCTGGCGCTCGTCTGAAGCCTCGCTTCAGGCCGAAATTGTCCAGGAAAAAATCAAACTTCGCGCGCTTGAGCGCACTGTCTCTGAAATCGAGACAGGTATTGCCACGCTGCGCCGCGAACTGAATTCATAGAAAGCCATTCCAATGAAACATACTCTCAAAAAGACAGCCGGCCTCGCCGCGCTGACCCTCGCGCTCACCCTTGGCGCCTGTTCGTCCGTACCCGACCCAAGCCCGAGACTGCTTGCCGCTGAAGCCTCGCTGCAACAGGCCAAGGCCAACCCAGCAGCGATGGAAACAGGCCGCTCGGCAATCGAAAAAGCTGACACCGCCCTTGTGGAAGCGCGCGACTATTACATGCGCGGCAAGAACGATGAATACATCCACACCGTCCGCATGGGCGAAGGCTACGTTATGCTTGCCGAAACGCGCGGGCTGCAACGCGAGGCAAATACCCGCATAGAAGCTCTGAACACGGAGCGCGCGGAAGTGGTCTCACAGGCCCGAATGCGCCAGGTTGCAACCGCTGAGGCCGCGACCGCTGTTGCAGAAAACCGGGCTGACCGCTCCGACGCGGTAGCCGCCGGCGCCGTTGCCGACAGCGCAACGTCCGAGGCAGCCCGTGTTGCGGCTGAAGCCCGGGCGACTGCGCTGGCAGCGGAACTTGCAGACTACGAACAAACCAAAACCGATCTCGGGGTGACGTTGATCCTGCGCGATCTGCAGTTTGCATCCGACTCTGCGGTGCTGATCAGCGGCGCGCAGGGCCGTCTTGCCCCGCTTGCCTCCTTCCTGGCCAAACAGCCCGAGACCCGTATCCAGATTGCCGGACATACCGACTCTCAGGGCGCTGAAGCCTATAATCAGGATCTATCGGCACGCCGGGCGGCATCGGTCGGCGCCTACCTGACCTCGACCGGCGTGAATGCCGGGCGGATCAACACGGTCGGGTATGGCGAAAGCACACCGCTTTCCTCCAACGACACGGCCGCTGGCCGGGCCATAAACCGCCGCGTTGAAGTGACCATCCTCGACTAGGGGTTCATGCTTCAAAAATATACGAGAACGGCGGACGTGTGTTTTCACGTCCGCCGTTTTTTGTGCGTCATGCGTGCACTCGATTTAAGCACCACTCAGCCGATCCGGTCCCCTGTCATTTCCGGATGATCAGCCAACGGTAAATTCCGGCGAGATTGATGGCCGTCAGGGCTGCGTTCTGAAGGATGAGCGGCGTTTCTCCGTCCTGAAGGGCATAGATGACCCAGGTCACCGAGGAGAAGCTGAAGACCACAAACCCGTAACCGGTCACGCGATTGCTGATGTTTGCAGACACCATGAGGGCCGCGAGGGTTCCGGTGGCCATGGCGACATAGCCGAGCATATCTTTCATGGGCTGGCCCCGCTTATTTGCGGCGCGGCGCAGCATTGAGGGGGCTTTGGGGTTCAGGCCCCAGAACCGCCTCTTCTTTCGGGCCGAGGAAATGGGCCACTTGTTCTTCACCCGGCGCTGTAACGGGCCCATGGCCCGGGCGCATCTGAAGCCAGCGGCGCCGCGCCGATCCCAGCGCCTGAAGGGCAAACTGCGCGGTTGAATGGGGCAAAGCGAGGTGGTTGAGCGTTTTCTTGTCCATGGGGGGCTCCTGAGCTCTTAGAACGCCCTCACTTCGTTCCGGTTCCACATCCCCGCCCCCGATGACACCGCCGAGTCAGGATCAGCCCCGCAGCGGATCGACCGGGCTTTTGCCCTCTGCAGATGTCGCGCCTGCGGTCACAATCGCTTCTGCCCGCCGAACGGGGAGGGCTTCTGGATGATTACTCTGCAGCCAGACGATCATCTTCTCCCGGATTTCACAGCGCAAATCCCAGGCTTCAGGAGAAGTTCGGGCGCTGGCGAGGGCGCGCAATTCCAGGCTGTCGCCTTTTGCTTCGGTCACCTGAAGAACACAGACGCGGCCATCCCAGAGCGGCGTCAGACGGC
>JBKBRT010000220.1:0-1459 GCA_046291585.1 Hyphomonas sp. | reverse complement strand
CAGACGGCCAGGTCGGGATAGGCTGCAAGATAAGGCAGAAGGGCGAGGAGACCCACGGCCGTCAGGGCCAGCAGGATGGGCCAGAGTAGACGGGATCGGGGGGTGTGGGTTCGGGCCTGCGTCAACGCGTGTGTCTCCGGTCGGGTTAGCGCGCCAGCTTTGAAAACGGCCGGGAGGCCGGAAAATTCGTCACCTTCCGCGCATGGCTGTTGGCGGGGCCCCACTCATACCCACCGAGGCGCGATCCCAAAATGCGAGGCGCCCGCCTCACGCATTTGAGGAGATTACGCGCCGATGCCGGGCTTCGAAATCACCTGCCCCCCAATCGAGACATTGACTCAGCCGCAAAAGAACAAAATAAGAACATATGGACCTTGCTGCCCTCATATCCCAAGGCTTGATCGGCCCGGTAACTGCCCCGCCGGCGCAGGCGGCCAGCTTTCCCTATGGGCTGGGCACGCAAGGTCTGCATGAGGTGGCAGAAGCAGGCTATGGGGACCGGGCAGCCGCGACAGGCTTTATCCTGGCAGCGGCCCGGCCCGCCCGCAAAGGCGTTCTGCTGTGGATATCCCAGATCACAATTGCCCGCGAAACAGGCACTCTCCCGGAAGCCGCGTTGCGGGAAATGACCGGGGATGGCGTGCGCCGGCTGAATCTCGTGACCCATCAGACCCGCGATGCCTTGTGGGCTGTAGAGGAGGCGGTTGTCTCCGGCGCCGTCAGCCATGTGATCGCGGAAGTCGACAGCGCCGACTTCACCTCCACCCGGCGCCTGACCCTTGCCTCCGGGCGTCATGGTGTTCCGGTGACCCTTCTGTTGCCCCATCGGTGCGAAGGGGCAACAGCTGCCAGCACGCGCTGGCGCATATCGCCCCGCCCCTCCGCCCCGAACGGTTATGATCCGCGCGCGCCGGGCCATCCCCGCTGGCGCGCGCAGCTTGAGCGCTGCCGGACTGCGCCGGCAATGGCGGGACATCTATTTGACCTGGAATGGAATGATGAGACGCTATCTCTCACTGTGGTTTCCCGAATGGGCACTGGATCGTCTGCGCCGCGCCAGACGTCGCCCTACGGGACCTATGGGGACCGCAGGACCGGGTAAACTCCGGCCTTTCATCCTGTTCGAAAAATCCGCACACGGTCTTGTTGTGACGGCGGCAAACCAGGCGGCGCTGGCGGCCGGCATTCATCCCGGACTGCCATTCACCGATGCGCGCGCCACCGTGCCCGATCTTGCCAGCGAAGAAATGGACCGGGAAAAAGACAGCAAGGCGCTGACAGAACTGGCTGCCTGGATGGTCCGGTTTTCTCCTTTGGTGGGGATTGACGGGGATGACAGGCTTATCCTCGAAACGACAGGCTGCGACCATCTGTTCGGCGGGGAAGCGGGGATGGCGGCCGAGCTTTCCGCGCGACTGTGCCGGGCCGGGTATGGACACAGGATAGCCTTTGCCGGAAC
>JBKBRT010000016.1:0-25179 GCA_046291585.1 Hyphomonas sp. | reverse complement strand
CTGCCTTGTGGAAGAGGCGCACGGCCTCAAAGGCGGTGAGGCCGGTCTGCTCGGCGGGCTTGGCGACGACGGTGTTGCCGGCCGCAAGGGCGGCGGCGATCTGGCCGGTGAAGATGGCGAGCGGGAAGTTCCAGGGGCTGATGCAGCAGAAGACGCCCCGGCCATGCAGGGAGAGATGGTTGGTCTCCCCCGTCGGGCCGGGCAGACGCACGGGGGCGGCAAAGTCATGTTCTGCCTGCGCGGCATAATAGCGGCAGAAATCGACCGCTTCGCGCACTTCGGCAATGCCGTCTGGAAGTGTCTTGCCCGCCTCGCGCGCCATCAGAGCGATCAGCTGAGCGGCGCCCGCCTCCATCGCATCGGCCATGGCGTGAAGATATTCGGCGCGCTTGGGGCCGCCGAGACGGTCCCATTCGGGCTGGAACTTTGTGGCCGCTTCCAGCGCGCGGTCGATGGCCGAGCCGTCCGCTTCCCGGATCGCGCCCAGCGCGCGACCGGTTTCTGCGGGCATACGGACGAGTTCGCCGCCGCCGGTTTCCAGCTTGCCGGACACGATGGGGCCGGCGGCGAAGGCCGGGCCTTCATCAAGAGACTTCAGGGCGGCGGCAAACTGCCCGCGCACGGAGAGCTGGCTGAGATCATGACCGGCTGAATTGCGCCGGCCCGCGCCATAGAGGCGCGGCGGGGTCGGGATACGCGGATGGCGGCGCGGGCCGGCCTCCACCCTGGCGATGGGGTCTGCGACCACCTGTTCGGCGGGGACATCGGGATCGAGGAAGGAGTGGACGAAGCTGGTATTGGCGCCGTTCTCGAGCAGGCGGCGGACGAGATAGGGCAACAGGTCTTCATGCGCGCCGACCGGGGCATAGACGCGCACGCGGCTGCCCGCTTCGGCGGCTTCATAGAGGGGCTCGCCCATGCCGTGCAGGCGCTGGAACTCGAAATTCGTGACACCGGCTGCTGCCGCGAGCAGGTCGACGGCGGCCAGACTGTGGGCGTTGTGGGTGGCGAAGGCGGGGTAGATCGCCGGGGAGGCGTCCAGCATGGCCTTGGCGCAGACGAGGTAGTGAACGTCTGTCCCCTGCTTGGTAGTGAAGACAGGGAAATTCGAGAATCCCTCGACCTGCGCGTTCTTGATCTCGCTGTCCCAGTAAGCGCCTTTCACCAGACGGACCATGAAGCGGCGGTCGGTTTCCTTCGCCAGGAGGGCAAGCCGGTCGATCACGGCGCGGGCGCGTTTCTGGTAGGCCTGGACGGCGAGGCCGAGGCCGGTCCAGCCTTTCAGCGAGGGTTCGCGCGCGAGGCGCTCGAAGATCTTCAGGCTGATGACCAGGCGGTGGGCTTCCTCCGCATCGAGACAGAGGCCGATATTGGCTTTGGCCGCCGCATCGCAAAGGGCGAGGACGCGCGGATAGAGCTCGGCCATCACGCGCGCTTCCTTCACAGCGAGATAGCGCGGATGAAGGGCGGAGAGCTTGACCGAGACGCCGTTGGCTTTCTCCGGCGGGAGGGCGGGGTCTTTGTCGGCGGCGACGGCGGTGATCGCGTCATGATAGGCTTTATAGTAGCGGTCGGCGTCTGCGGTAGTGCGCGCGCCTTCGCCGAGCATGTCGAAGCTGAAATGGGCTGCGTCGCCCGATTTGACCATGCGGCGGCCGCGCTTGAGGGCTTCGGATACCGTCCGTCCAAGGACGAACTGTTCGCCCATGATGCGCATTGCCTGCATCATGGCGGCGCGGATGACGGGCTCGCCGCTCTGGCGAACGAGACCGGTGACGAAATTGCCGGCGCCCTTCTGGGCATTCGCCGGGGCGCCGATGACGCGGCCGGTAAGCATAAGGCCCCAGGTGGAGGCGTTGACCAGCCAGCTGTCGGATTGGCCCTTATGGGCACCCCAGTCGCCCGAGCGGATCTTCTCGGCAATGAGATCATCTTTCGTTTCGACGTCGGGCACACGCAGCAGCGCTTCAGCCAGGCACATCAGGGCGAGACCTTCGGAGTTTGTGAGGCCAAACTCCTCCAGGAAGCTTTCCATCATGCCCTTGCGGCGGCCCTTGGCGCGGGCGGACACTACCAGTTCCCTGCCCCGGCGGACGGCGCCTTCCCGGATCGGCTGGGGCAGAATGCCCTCCTTGAGGAGGCTTTCGAGCAGGGCTTCTTCGTCGGTAAATTTCAGCGCGTCGAGCGCGTCCCAATCGAGAGCGGTTTGCGTAGCGGTATCGGGCATGGAGAGGGTCCGTCTGGCAGGGCGGGGGCAATAATCTGCCGCTTATACCTGAGCCTGCGCACAAGAATACCCCCATCAGGGGAGCGCGGCAAAGCGGGGCTGCGCCGCAGTGACCCCCTTTACGCCCTGCGCCAAGCCCGTCAGATTGCGCCACCAAAGCCCATGGGGGGCTGAAATTCAGGAGCCGGCATGCGCATCATGCTCGTCACCGACGCTTGGGACCCGCAGGTCAACGGCGTCGTACGCACGATGAAGCGCGTTATCGCCGAGACAGAGGCCATGGGCCATGTCTGGGAGATCGTGCATCCGGGGGATGGTTTCATGACCATGCCTCTGCCGACTTATCCGGAGATCAAGCTGGCGCTGTTTGCCCGCCGCAAGATCCGCGAACGGTTTGACGCCTTCGAGCCCGACGCGGTGCATATCGCGACCGAGGGCACGCTGGGTATGGCGGGGCGAGCGGTCTGCCTGACCGAGAAACACCCCTTCTCCACAGCCTATCATACGCGGTTTCCCGAATATGTGTCAGCGCGTCTGCCGGTGCCTTTGTCTTGGGGCTATTCGTTTGTGCGCTGGTTTCACAAATATTCCGGCAAGGTGATGGTGGCGACGCCGTCCCTGCTGGACGAGCTGCGCCAGCAACGGTTCATCAACCTGGTTTCCTGGAGCCGGGGCGTGGACACGGAGCTGTTCAACCCGGCCAAGCGGATCGAGGCAGGCCAGCCGGGCGATCCCTTTGCCGGGATGACCCGCCCGATTTACCTGAATGTCGGGCGCGTGGCCGTTGAGAAGAATATCGAATCCTTTGCCGGGCTCGACCTGCCGGGCACGAAGGTGATCGTGGGCGACGGGCCCCAGCTGGAAGAGCTGAAGAAGAAATACCGGGACGTTGTGTTTCTGGGCGCCAAGTTCGGCGATGATCTGGCCACGCATTATGCGAGCGCCGACGTGTTCGTGTTTCCGAGCCTGACCGATACGTTCGGGCTGGTGGTGCTCGAATCGATGGCCGCCGGTACGCCGGTGGCGGCGTATGACGCAACCGGGCCGCGCGATGTGATCCCCGGCTCGGGCGCCGGGACGATCACGCCGGTAGGCGGCAATCTCCGCCAGGGCGCGCTGGACTGTCTCCCGCTGAGCCGGGAGACGTGCCGGGCCTATGCCGAGACCTATAGCTGGCGGGCGTGCGCGGAGGCGTTCATCGAAAACCTGCAGCCCCTGCCCGCGCCGGAACGCAAACGCTTCTGGCAGAAGATCCGTATCCGGCGGCGCCGGCCACCGGCAGGCCCGGGCTTCTAAGGCGCCGGTGAGGCCGCGTCAGTAGCCGCGGCTTTTGGCAACCAGACGGGCGGCAATCTGCTGCTGCTCGAGCAGGTCTTCTTCATGCAGCGGCACGAGGCCCTGCTCGAGAAGATAGCCGTCAGGACCGGCCGCGCCATCGTCGACCGAGAACTCCACAAACTCTGCAAGGCCGTCCACGAGCGGCAGATTCTGATCTTTCACATAGAAGAACATGATCCGCGCAAGGCCATAATCGCCGGAATTGATGTTATCAAATGTCGGCGCGATCCCGTTGAACGAGGTGCCCTGGATGCGGTCTGCGTTCTGCTCGAGGAAGGAGAACCCCAGAACGCCCAGCGCGTCGGGCGACTTCATCAGGGATTGAACGATCGCTGAATCATGCTCGCCGAAATCGATCCATCTGCCATCGGTCCGGATCGTGTGTGAACGGATCTTGAAGGCGTCTGAGTCCGTTGCCTTCAATTCGACAAGCTGAGGGATTTCCAGCGCGCCCTTTTCCATACCGAGTTCGTTGAAAGCGTCGCGCGTGCCCGAAGTGGGCGGCTGGCCGAATACCAGGATGGGCACATCGGGCAGCTCCGGAGACACTTCGCTCCAGCGGGAATAGGGATTGGGGACAAACCCGCCCCTACCGTCGGGAATATCCTTGGCGAGGGCGAGAAACATCTGCTGTTTCGTCATGCTGAAATCGGGACCGCCTTTTGCGTTGGCCAGGACAATGCCGTCATAGCCGAACCCGATCTCGGTGATCTCGATGACGCCGGCACTTCTGCACAGCTCCCGCTCAGACGCGGTCATCGGCCGGGAGGCATTGGCGATCGACGGCGTGATGGGGCCGACGCCTTCGCAGAACGCCTTGAAGCCCCCGCCCGTTCCGGTGGATTCCACAATAGGGGTTGCAAACCGGGTCACCGCGCCAAAACGCTCGGCCACGGGACGGGAAAATGGCGCCACGGTGGAGGAGCCGACAATCTTGATCTTCTGGTTCTGGGCAATGGCCGGAACGGGCTTGATGCCCGGGGGGCCGGTATCCAGCTGGGACAGGTCGCCCTGGCCGCAGGCGGCCACCAGAAGCAGCGCCGCGCCAAAGAGGCAGGAAAGACGAAAGGACATCAGGCGATCTCCGGCAATGGCGCAGGCCGCAGAGGACGGCTTTTTGCATTACCATTTTACCAAGTTTGCAAGCGCTTTCTGGCGCCGTTACGTTACCCTTTTGTGACACGACTGTGTAGTGGGCAAAATTTCTTCTTGCATGCCCGGGCGTTGTGCACTACTTCGACCCCTGAAATTCGATGTGGCGGACATCTGGGCTAACCCGATAAGGGGGGCCCCCTGTACTAACGCCCAAAGCTGGTTTGAAGCCCTTTGGAGGTTAGGTGTCATGCGCACTTACGCTACCCCGTATCATATTGCCCGCGAGCAACAGCCCGAGCTGCCGACGTATTGCTTTCGTCCGGATCGCGTGACGGCCGCTGCCAACTGGTTCGTGGAAAAATTCCCGGCTCAGCCCTTCTATGCCGTCAAGGTGAACCCTGCCCCGCATGTCCTCGACGCGCTGTGGGAAGGTGGCATCCGCAGCTTTGATGCGGCGTCCGAGAAGGAAATCGAGCTGATCCGTGGCCGTTTCCCCACTGCCCGCATTGCGTTCCTGCACCCGGTGAAGCCCCGCCGCGCGATCGAGCGTGCCTATAAACAGCATGGCGTGCGCATCTTCGTGACCGACTCGGTCGCCGAGCTGCACAAGATCCTCGACGCGACAGACTTTGCGAAGGATCTGACGATCCTCGTGCGCATCGCTGTGTCGAATGAAGGCTCTGCCCTGCCGCTGAGCGGCAAGTTCGGCGCCGATGCCCGGGAAGCTGCGGAAATTCTCCGCCTTGCCCGCCGCTATGCAGACGAGCTGGGCGTGTCGTTCCATGTCGGCAGCCAGGCGATGAAGCCTTCGGCTTGGGCAACGGCCATGGCAGACGCCAGCCGCATCATCATTGATGCCGGAGTGACCGTGGACATCGTGGATGTCGGCGGCGGCTTTCCGGCGATCTATGCTGACAAGACCCCGCCGGCGATGGACGACTATGTCGCCATGGTGATGCGTTCGTTCGAGAACATGTTCGTTCTGGAAAACGCTGACCTGTGGTGCGAGCCGGGCCGCGCGCTGGTGGCCGAAGCTGAAAGCCTGCTGGTGGGTGTCGATCTGGTGAAGGGCAACAACGCGCTCTACATCAATGAAGGCTCCTATGGCGCGCTCTATGACGCCGTGCACGAGAACTGGGTTTTCCCGATGCGCGCGATCTCGGGCGACGGACGCAAGCTCGGCCGCATGGTGGAATACACCGTCTACGGACCGACCTGTGATTCGGCCGATATGATCCCGGGCACCGTCTGGCTTCCGGCCGGCCTGACCGAGGGCGACTATATAGAGTTCGGCAATATCGGCGCCTATGGCCGCTCGATGGCCACCCGCTTCAACGGGTTTGGCGAATCTGAGCTGGCGATCGTTCAGGACAGCCCTTGGCCGTCGCTTTATGGCTCGGCTGAAGGCGCCGAAGTCATCTCGATCGGCTCGATGGCCACGAACTGAACCTCGGGAAAGCCGTAGCGTCTCAGGACGCGGGTGATCCCATCCTCATTTTCCGGCGGGCTCGTCAGGCAGGCTGTGCCGCCCTGCCCGCCGGAATCTGATCTCTCAGGCAGCACACGGATCGTCTGGCGGGCAATGGCCGCGCCGGAATCGATATAGCTCACCGCATGGGGCGCCGTCGCGATCAGCTGTCCGCGCACCAGCGGGAAATGCGTGCAGGCCAGGATGATCGTGTCGATCCTGTCGCCGCCCGGCGCATTGAACAGCGGGGCCTGGGCCGCCGCATAGGCCTCCGGCGGCACATCTTCCCCCCGCGCATGCGCCTCGGCGAGCTTCACCAGCTCCAGACTGCCATGCAGGATGACGCGCTTGTCTCTGGCAAATTCCTCGATCAGGCGGGCGGTGTAGGCGCGCCGGATGGTGCCGGGCGTGGCAAGAAGGCCGATGGTCCCGGTTTCGGTGAGCTTTGCGGCCGGCTTGATCGCCGGGACCGTGCCTACCACCGGGATATCGAGCACGGCGCGCACGTCGGCCAGCGCCAGCGTGCTGGCCGTGTTGCAGGCGATGACAAAGACATCGGGCCGGACGACCTCCACCAGCGCCCTGGCAACAACCGGGAGCCGGGCGCGCAGGGCCTCGTCTGACTTGTCCCCATATGGGAAAAAGCCGGTATCGGCGGCGTAATGGACCGAGAGGCGCGGGCCGAGGGCCCGGATCTCGCCGGCCACGGTGAGCCCGCCCACGCCGGAATCAAAAACTAGGACGCGGCCTTTGGCAGGCGATGGCTCGAAGGGAAAGGGCGCGTCAGCGGTCATAGGGCATAGTTAAGACCATTCGCGCGCGGCGAAAACGGGGCGGTTTCAGGGATTTGGCACGAGATTTGTTGTGCGCCGCACAATAGCGTCGTAGAAGTGAGAAGAAGCTGATGGATACAAAACAGATGTTTGATTTCTGGCTGGCGCCCTGGCGCACCTCCCTTGCCCTCACCTCAGCGTCGCTGGAATCGATGCTGACGATGCAAAAAAGCATGATGAGCCTGTCTGCCATTACCCTCAATGATGGTTTTGACAGCACGGATGAAAACTACATGCGCCAGGCATTCCAGCTGACGGCGGATGCCAATGTCCGGCGCTGGGCCGATACTGCCGGTGTGCTTCAGGCGATGCCGGACTGGTATCATCAGCTGGCCAATGGGCCGGGCGCAGCGCTGACCGACATGTTCGACAAGGCGCGCCGCGCGCGCGTCTGAGCCCCTTCAGGCCAATTCCAACGCCCGCAGAACAGCGCCCTGATCGAAATAGGGCCGCTCGCACACGATCTTGTCTCCGCCGGGCGGGAACTCGAAGGTGGCCGCCATGCGCACCCGGAACGGACGGCCCGTCGGCTCGACCACACGGTCCTTGAGGCGCAGGGGGCCAAGATGGGTTCCCGTGAGCCAGAACTCCACCAGCACCGTATCTCCGGCATGGGCGATGGCGATGATCTCGTTTCCCTGATCGGGAAAGGGCGTGCGCGAGGCGGCAAAATAGCTGCGCACCGCGGCTTCGCCGTCAAACACATTGCCTGAGCCGTACATCTCATAGCGTGGATGATCGAAGGTTGCGATGACGGCGTCCCAGTCATGGGTCACCTCCAGCGCCATGTGATCTTTCACCAGCTGGATGCGGCGGGCGGCCAGGTCTGTCATGATGTTTCTCTCCCCGTTTTCCAGCACGCTAGTCGAGGGCGGCGCAGCTTCCAAGGGCCGGGTAATGTTGCCGGTTTGGCCATGGACTTGCGCGCGCGCCTGATTTAGGCGGAAGGAATTGCCCCTTCCCTAGCGAGATAGGCGAAACACATGCCCCTTTCCCTCGATCAGCTGAAAACAATCGAGCAGCGTTTGCTCTGGCTTGCGGCGTGGACGGTTCACAATGCCAATCACCTGCGTGAGAGGGCCGATGATGAAGTGAAGGTGGGCGGGCACCAGGCGAGCTGCGCCTCGATCGTGTCGATCATGACGGCGCTTTATTTTCATGTCTTGCGGCCTGAGGACCGGGTGGCGGTGAAGCCCCATGCCGCGCCGGTGTTCCATGCAATGCATTATCTGATGGGCAGCCAGACCCGGGAGAAGCTGGAAAACTTCCGGGGATATGGCGGCGCACAGTCTTACCCGTCGCGGACCAAGGATATCGATGACGTGGATTTCTCCACCGGCTCGGTGGGTCTTGGCGTGGCAGAGACGGCGTTTGCCTCGATCATCCAGGATTATCTGATCGCCCGTCCGTGGACGGATTTTGGATCGGGCAAACGCCCGGCTGGCCGTATGGTGGCGCTAGTGGGCGACGCGGAGCTGGACGAGGGCAATGTGTATGAATGCCTCCAGGAAGGCTGGAAGCACGGCCTGCGCAATACCTGGTGGATCATCGACTATAACCGTCAGAGCCTGGACGGGGTGGTGCATGAAGGCCTCTGGTCGAAGATTGAGGCCATCTTCACGGCGTTCGGCTGGCGCGTGGAAGTGCTGCGCTTCGGGGCGCTGCAGCGGGCCGCCTTTGCCGAACCGGGCGGGGAGCGCCTGAAACAGTGGATCGAGGATTGCCCCAATTCGCTCTATTCGGCGCTGACCTATATGGGCGGCGCGGCCTGGCGCAAACGGCTGCTCGATGAGTTGGGGGATCAGGGCGATGTGGCACGTCTGATCGAAAAGCGCTCTGACGCGCAGCTCAGTGAGCTGATGAACAATCTGGGCGGGCAGTGCCTGGAGACGCTGCTGGAGGCGTTTTCCCGCGCCGATGATGATCGCCCGACCGTGTTCCTCGCCTACACCATCAAGGGCTGGAGCACGCCGCTGGCGGGCCATAAGGACAACCATGCCGGTCTGATGACCAAGGCGCAGATGGCCGATTTCCAGAAAGTCATGGGCGTTGCCGAAGGCGCGGAGTGGGCGCCGTTCGCGACGGTGGCAGAACCTGATGCGCTCAGGGCAGCGCTGGAGGACGTGCCTTTCTTCGCTAAAGGGCCGCGCCGGTATACCGCGCCGCGGGTGCCCTCCCCTGGGCCTGTCTTTCTCGACGACGAAACGCTTTCGACGCAGGCTGGGCTGGGCAAGATCCTCGACAGCCTGGCGCGCGGCGATACCGCGCTCGCCCAACGCCTGCTGACGACTTCGCCAGATGTGACGGTCTCAACCAATCTCGGCGGCTGGGTGAACCGGCGCGGCCTGTTCGCGCGGGAGGCCAAGGGCGACACCTTCCGTGAAGAGAGGATACCGTCCGCGCAGAAATGGTCATTTTCGCCGGAGGGCCAGCATATCGAGCTGGGCATTGCGGAGATGAACCTTTTCCTGCTGCTGGGCGCGGCGGGGCTTTCCCACTCGCTTTTCGGAGAGCGGCTCATCCCGGTCGGGACGGTTTATGATCCGTTCATTGCCCGCGGGCTCGATGCCTTGAACTATGCCTGCTATCAGGACGCGCGCTTCATCATAGCGGGCACACCCAGCGGCGTGACGCTCGCGCCCGAAGGCGGCGCGCACCAGTCCATCGGCGCGCAGCTGATCGGCATGAGCCAGGATGGTCTTGTCTCCTTCGAGCCCGCCTTCCTGGACGAGCTATCGATCATCATGGACTGGTCATTTGACTACCTCCAGCGCAGCGGAGAGGGCGACCCGGATGAACGCACCTGGCTGCGGGATGAGACCGGGGGCTCTGTCTATCTTCGGCTGTCCACCCGGCCTGTGGAACAGGTGCGGGCCTGGTCGCGCGAGGACGCCGCCTTCCGGCAAGGCGTGATTGACGGCGGCTACTGGCTGCGCCCGCCCGGCCCCAATGCGGAAGTCATCATCGCCTATCAGGGCGTGATTGCGCCGGAAGCCATCAAGGCCGCGGCGCGGATCGGCGAGGGACGCCGGGACATTGGCGTGCTGGCCGTAACCTCCGCTGACCGGCTGAATTCCGGCTGGACGGCAGCGCGCCGGGCCCGGGCGCGCGGGCAGAAGACTGCCCAGAGCCAGATTGAACGGCTGATGGAGGGCGTGCCCCGGCATGCGCAGCTGATCACGGTGACAGACGGCCACCCCGCCACCCTCGCCTGGATCGGCGGGGTGAAGGGCCACCCGGTGACGCCGCTGGGCGTGGAGCATTTCGGCCAGACAGGTACGATCAAGGATCTTTACCGGCACTTCATGATTGATGCCGACGCCATCGTCTCGGCCGCCAGCCACCTCTCGCCGGGCAAAAGCCTCTAGGTCGGGCCCGCCCCCGAACCTGGCGCAGGCGCTGCAGCGCGGGCCAGTTCCTCATTTGCGGAAGGCGGAGAATTCACGTGTTTAAACAACGCGATATTTACTGAATTGGCGTAAACCAGGAGTTGGAGCTGATACGGTTTGGGATTATGTGGCTGAGTATCAAGTCAGGCCTTTGGCGGCCGGCCGTCTGGGCTGTGGCCTGCTGGCTGTTTATGCCTCTGCTCGCTTCGGCAGGCGAGCCGCTGCGCGCCATCGATCTTGCCGGCCTGCCGAAAGACGCCAATTTCACCCCGGCGCTGCAACTTGTTTCTGGAATGGACCCCGCGACGGCGCCGGAAGACATCATCGCGTCCGCAGATACGGTTGGCTTCAAACTAGCCGGCAGGAAGACACCACAATTTTCGCCCCGTGAAAGCGATGTGTGGCTTCGCTTTACACTGACAAATTCCAGCATCGATGTTCAATCTGCCAAGCTGGCGCTGCGTTTTCCCTATTTGGAAAGGGTCGATCTTTACGATCGGCGCTTTGATGGTAGCCTGCATCACAGCATGGCCGGATCGGATGTGCCGGTTACCGGAGCGGCCATTGCGGCCGCCTATCCGGCGTTCCATCTGCATCTGGCACCGGGCGAAACGCGCGAATACTTCCTCCGTATACGCAGCTCCTCCATGATTCTGCTGCCCGCATCGATTTCCTCTGAGGCCGCGTTCGCCCAGCGCGCCATGATGGAAACCCTCATCTGGAGCCTGATCGTGGGCGCCGCGATCGCCTTTGCGATCTATGCCGCGTCGATGTCCCTGTCCGCAGGCAATGGCGCGTTCCGCATCTATATCTGCTTTGCCCTGTCGGCGGCGCTCTACATTCTCCTTTCGTCTGGCCTGGTGAACGCCTTGCTGGGGATGCACCTGCAGTTCAGCAGTGGGCGGATGGTCTTCTTCACTCAAGCAATGATGATGGCTTTCGGCGCCATGTTCATCATGATCTTCCTGGATATGGAAACACAGGCGCCCCGCCTCTACCGCGTTTTCTATCTGCTTGCCTTTGTCAGCATCCTGACCGGTGTCAGCTTCCTGTTGCCTGACTGGATCGGACAGTTGAGCTTTGTGATTGCTACCGGCATCGGCCCGATTGTGATCGTGGCCGGGCTGGCCTTCATGTCGTTTGGCGGCGTATCAGGCGCCCGCAGCGCGCTGATCGCGTGGCTGCCCTGCCTTCTGGCCACCTTGTGGATCTACCTGCGCGTCTTTGATGTCACGCCCTATCTGCCGATCAATCATTTCCTGTTGCCGCTCGCCTTTGCGTTCACGCTGGCCTATCTGAGCGCCATTCTGGGGGGACAGGTGCGTCAGGCGGAATTCTGGGCCAATACCGACGCCATGACGGGCCTTGGCAATCGCCGCCTGCTGGACCGGATCTGCGACCTCGAAAACCGTCAGACGAGCGAGCGCTATGGCGCAGCCGTGGCCATCGATCTCGACAAATTCAAGCCGGTGAACGACACGTTCGGCCATGCGGCGGGCGACGCTGTGCTCGTCGCCATGGCGGAAAAACTTCGCGCCCATTTTGGCGGGCGCGGCGATATATTCCGGGTCGGCGGGGATGAATTCCTGATCCTCGGATACCATTGGCAAAGCCGTATGGACATCATCACCCAGGCGAACGCTTTCCTTCAGGCCGCCATGACGCCCCTGAAGTTTGAAGAGAACCTCATCTCAGTAGGTGCCAGTATCGGCATCGCCTTCCATGACCACCGCACCGGTTTTGCCGGCATGCTGCGACAGGCCGATGCCGAACTCTACCATGTAAAATCAGCCGGCCGCGGCGGAATCCGTATTTCAGACCAGCGTCAGCGGGATCGCCGCAGCAGCGAGCCGGTCGTGTTTGCGGACAATGACGCGGCAGAAGAACGCGTGGCGAAGATGTTCGGAACGTCCCGCCGGGGCTGAACGCGGTTTACTGGCTAGACGAGAAGCTCATAAAGGTCCGTCCTCCGGTCACGGAAGAACCCCCAGGCTGCCCGTGCCCGATCGATATGATCGAGATCGAACGTGGCGACGATCACACCTTCCTCCTTGCGATCAAGCTCGGCGGCAATGTCGCCGGTTTCATCGGTAATGAAACTGGTGCCGTAGAAAACCTGACCCTGCTCGTCGCCCACACGGTTGGCGGCAACGACCGGAATAACATTGGCAACCGCATGGCCCTGCATCCCCCGGCGCCACCGACCGGCGGTGTCCAGCGAAGCGTCCTGCGGCTCTGCGCCGATTGCCGTTGGATAAAGCAGCGCGTCTGCGCCCATCAGGGCCATTGAGCGGGCCGCCTCGGGAAACCACTGATCCCAGCAGATTCCGACGCCGATGCGCCCCTTCATCGTGTCCCACACGCGGAAGCCCGTATCCCCGGGCCGGAAATAATACTTTTCCTGATAGCCGGGACCATCGGGAATATGGCTCTTGCGATAGACGCCGAGCGGCGCGCCGTCTGCGTCTATCATCACGACCGAATTGAAATAATGCGGTCCTTCCTTCTCATAGATCGAGACCGGAATGACCACGCCGAGTTCAGCTGCAAGGTCCGAGAGCTGATGAACGGCCGGATGCGCCTGCCATTCGAGCGCGCGGGAAAAATGCTCTTCTTCCTGCGTCTTGCAGAAATAGTATCCGCAGAAGAGTTCGGGCGGCAGGATGACGTCTGCGCCCTGCTGGGCCGCCTGGCGCACGAAATGCGCCACCCGGTCGATATTCTCCTGAACATCATCGGTGGGCGTGAACTGGATGGCAGCGAGCGTGAGTGTCCGGGTCATGCGCTTTGGCTCCTTGTCAGGCAGGGATTTCGCGGGTCATGCAGTGAAAACTTCCGCCGCCGGCAAGGATGGCACGCGCCGGCAGGCCGACCACTTCGCGGCCCGGGAACAGCGCCTTGAGGTCTGCAAGGGCGACGGCCGAGAAGCGGTCTTCGTAGATCGGCACAAGAACCGCCTTGTTGGTGATCGTGAAGTTCATATGGCTCGCCGGAACGGGAACGCCATCCCCGAAATGCACCAAGCCGGGCGACGGTATGCTCGACACCATCAGGCCGTGCGAGACAAGCGTGCGCTCGATCTCCTGCAGGGTTTCGGCGTTCGGATCATTCCGGTCTGCCGGATGCTGGCAGAGCACATGGCCAGGCGCGATGAAGCGGGCGATGTTGTCGACATGGCCATCGGTATGGTCGTTCATCAACCCGTCGCCGAGCCAGATGAATTCGTCGACGCCGAGCGCCAGTGTCAGACTGGCCTCGATCTGCTCCTGCGAGAGCTGCGGATTGCGGTTGGGATTGAGCAGGCACTGGCGCGTCGTCAGCAGGCGGCCTTCGCCATCCGCATCGATGCCGCCGCCTTCCAGGATCAGCGCGTGGCGCCGGGTGGGCAGGTTTTCAATCCGGGCGACTTCTCCGGCAGTCTCGGTGTCCCCCTCCATCAGGTATTTTTCGCCCCAGCCATTGAACCGGAACAGCTGCGCCTGGCGGGACGCGCCGGTGCCGGTGACGACCGGGCCGGTATCCCGAAGCCAGATGTCACCGGTCGGGATCTCGACGATCTCCCCTGCCCCGCCGGTGGCAAGGCGCGCCGTGACTGCAGCCTCGCGCGATCCGCAGGCGATCTTGACCGGCACATAGGTGGCGGCTTTGCGTATGAAGGCGGCAATCTCCGCCCGGGCAGCGGTGAGGTCACCGCCCCATTCTTCAGCAAGGCGCGGCCAGCCGGCCCAGAGGGCGGCCTGAGGCGCCCATTCGGGCGGGAGGTGGGGATTCAGATCAGTCATATCGCGCGGGCCTTGCCACAGCTGGGGTCAAACGAAAAGGGCGGTCTCGAAAGACCGCCCCCTCATATAATGTGCCTTCGGCGGAATTTCGCTTAGAAGGTGTACTTCACGCCAACGCGGACCTGCCAGAGCGAAGCCGAGTTGATCGGGTTGGCCTGGTCGGCGTTCCGAACGAAGGAGTTGATGATCAGACGGCCCTGCGGGTCGAGGCCGCTGATGCCGTAGATCGGAGCGTTGCCGGGGAAGCCATGCTCTTCCATGATGCCCCATTTGTCGTTCAGCAGGTTGCCGAGATTGCGGACAACGACGAACGCTTCCGTACGATCTTCAGAGCGCAGGCCAGGGAATTCCTGAGCCAGGCGGAGATCAAAGCGGGTGCGCCATGGGTCGTTGGCGATGTTCCGGCCCGAAATGTTGCCCTTCTCGTCACGCAGCACATCGTTGCTGTTGATGAAGTCTACGAGCTGCTGAACAGCTGCCGCGTTGGAAAGCGGCGAAAGCACCGGATCGTTAATCCCGGTCGGGATGTACGCCAGGTTCCGGGCGGTGTTGTTGCCGACCGAGAAGACCTGGTTGGAGCTCATCGTGTAGCTGTAAGGCGCGCCCTCGTTCGCCGTGGCGAAGAGCGAGGCTTTCGATGCGTAGTTCTGGATGAACTCCTTGCGGAGGTTCAGGTTGAACGTGAACCGGTGGGGGATCACATAGTCGCTGACACCCAGCCCGGCATTGACCGGATCAAAGGTCTGGAAGTTGTTGAAGTTCGAGAAAGCAACCGACGAAGTCATCGGGTTAACGTCCTTGGCCTGCGTGTAGGCGTAGCCGAAGGTCCAGTCGATGCCGTTATTGTAGTCTTTCGACAGGCCGAGTGACACCGTGCGGGCCCAGCCTTTTTCCTCGGCATTGGTCAGCAGGAAGTCGTTCGTGTTGCCCGTGTAGACCGGACGGCCATCTGCGGCCGTGCGGGTCTGGGTCCAGGAGATCGGGTCGACGTAGGCGGCTTCGTTGGTCTTGGAGATCAGGAGGTCCAGCATCAGACGCCAGTCGTCGCCATACCACATATCGGGAGCACCGAAATCGATGACCGTTCCAAGCGCTGCTTTCCATTCGGAGGGGATCTTGAAGTTCGGGTCGAGTGCGTTGACCGGACCGCCACCGCTGGCGGCCGTCAGAGCCGCAATGCCTTGGTCCGGCACGTTGACGAAGGGTGCACCCGAACCACCGGCATAGGTGAAGTTGTTGATGTTGCCGTTGCGAACCCGGTAGTCGAACAGCGTCACACCATTGTTGGAGTAGTTGTTCGAGAGCCAGACGTTCGGGTTTCCGCCCGAATAGAGGCCGAGGCCACCATGGAAGCGGATGGCGTTGGAGAAGTCGTATTTGAAGCCGACGCGCGGCTGCAGCAGATCACGGCCGTCCATCGTGGCATCGTTGCGGATGCCGTAATTGGCGAGGAATGCTGCATTGAAGGCAGGCTCGTCGCTCGTGGAATAGTAATCGTAGCGAAGGCCGGCAGTGAGCTGAAGCTCCGGCGAAACCTGCCACTTGTCCTGAATGTAGGCGGTGTTGATTTCATAACCGAAGCTGGCAGCGCCATCATTCGGGTTGTTCGTGCCGGCTGCGTTCTGATAGCGGAAATCCGCGAAAGCGCCTGAGGCGAAGTTAGCAACGCCGGTTGAACCATTGTTGGCGAACTCGCCGAACTGCCACAAGCCGCGGGTCCGCTGAATGAAGGCGTTGAACACGTCGAGTTCTTCGCGCTCCGCGCCGAAGGTCACGAGGTGGTCGCCCAGCTGCCAGTTGGCTTTCGCCTTATAAACGTCAGACGTGTAGATCAGGTCGTTGAAGTGACGGCTGTCATCCGCGCCCAGATAGATCGTCGACGCGCCGCCGGCAGTGTTGGGCACGATGACCTGGATTTCGCCAAAACCGGTAGAACCGATAACAGGATCTGCAACCGCGTCGAATTCAACGCGGGTAAAGCGCAGTTCCGTCGAGAAATCGTTGGTCCAGTCAGAGTTCAGCGATGCTGAATAGCTCTCAAGCAAACCACCGCGCTTGTAGAAGTGGTTTCCGTCGGAGACCTGAGTGGTGCTCGCGTCAGACGGGTTGAAGTTGAAGGCGTCGTTCTTGGTGTAGGACAGGGCCGCGCGATGCTGATCTGAGATGTTCCAGTCGAGCTTCGCAAAAATTTTCTCGTCCTCGACCGCGAGGGAGGTCGGGATGCCGCCGGCGACGTAGCCATACTGATTCACGGCAATGTCGATGACCTGTTGGTAGACAGCCGGGTCGATGCGGGCGCGCTCAGGCGAGTTGTCGAAAAGGTTGACGGCGTCATTCTTCTCATAGGAAGCGAAGAAGAACAGACGGTCCTTGATGATCGGACCGCCGATGTTGAAACCGTAGCGCTTGTCTTCAAAGTCGCCGGTCTCGATCTTGTTGCCTTGGATGGAGTCGCCGCGAAGGTCGTTGCTCGTGTAATCGTAGAACAGACCACCATGGAACGAGTTGGTGCCCGACTTGGTGACCGCGTTGATGTTACAGGCGGTGAAGAGACCGTATTCGACATCGAACGGAGCCAGTTCAACCGAAACCTGCTGGATGGAGTCATACGAGAACGGCATGCTCTCGGTGGGGTAGCCATTGGAGTTCAGGCCGAAGCTGTCGGAGAGGCGTGCGCCGTCGACGGTCAGCGAGTTGTAGCGCGGGTTGGCGCCGGCACAGTTGATCGCGTCGTTGAAACCGTCGTCAATGTAAACGCGCGGATCAAGGCGCAGGGCATCTTTCAGGTCGCGCGAGATCGCCGGGACGTTCTCGAGGGTTGCCAGGTTGAAGGTGCTGGACGGGCCGGTTGCGACGTTCGAAACGCCAGCGGTGCCGGTCACAACAACAGTGTCAAGACGGGCAGTATCGTCAGCAGCGGCGGTGACGATGTTCACCACCGAAGTTTCGCCAAGACCGGTGAAGACGTTCTCAACACGGCTGGTCTGAACGCCGGCGCCCGAGACCGTGAAGCTGAACGGACCGCCGATGCGAAGGTTCTGAGAGAAATACTGGCCGTTGGAGCCGGTGGTCGCGGTTGTCGCGGTTCCGGTAGGCTCGTGAACAATCGTTACTGTTGCGCCAGCAACCGGCTGACCTGCCGAGTCCGTCACAACACCGCGAGCGTCGGAGGTTGTTACCTGTGCGTAAACTGCAGCTACCGGCGCAAGCGCGGCAAGAGCTGCAATCGATGCGCTTCGCGCAAAGAAGTTCTTGATCATCTGGAGTTCCCCGAATTACGACCATCACCACAGCCCCCTCGCGAGGCCGGGTTTGAGGAGGCCTTACCGCCCCTGGGTGACAGATTAGTGACAAGTGTTTGAAGGTTCAGCTTCCGAATGTGGCGGGGGACCGGTTTTTGTGTCGCGATGCAAAAATGACACGCTGTTAACCCCTTCACCGCCTCTTCAAGCAGCGACTGCCTCTGTATCTGAGCAGCCTTAGCGGTCATAAGACGCCCAGAAGCCTGCTGGAAACCGCCATGCCCGAATCGACCCCGCCGCGCGACCGCCGACAGGTCTTTGAACGCCTCACACTAGCTGTTCTGGGCCTGCTGCTGATCATCCGGATTGCAGCGGTTATGACGACGCCGCTCGAACTCTATGCGGATGAAGCGCAATACTGGCGCTGGGGCCAGACGCTGGAATGGGGCTATTATTCCAAGCCTCCGATGATTGCCTGGGTGATCCATCTGACCACTTCCCTCTTCGGCACGCACGAATGGGGGGTGCGGCTGGCGGCGCCGTTTCTGCACACGGTGGCCGCCGCGCTCATCTTCCTCACCGGGCGGGCCATGGGGGACGATAAGGCCGGGTTCTTTGCCGCGCTGCTCTACGCCCTGATGCCGTCAGTGGTGCTCTCGTCCAACGTCCTGTCGACCGACGGCGTGCTGATGCCGTTCTGGTGCGCGGCGCTTCTGCTTCTGTGGCGCCTGCGAAGTGGGAGCGGTGCGTGGGTTTCGGCAGCTCTGCTTGGCAGCGCAATCGGCGCGGGGATGTTGTCGAAATACGCGATGATCTATTTCCTGATCGGCGTCGCGCTGACCTGCCTGCTGGATGCGCCGACCCGCCGGGCGATCCTTTCCCCGCGCGGCGCGCTGGCGGGCGCGATTGCCGGCCTGATCGTGGCGCCGCACTTTGCCTGGAACGCCGCTAATGATTTCGCCACAGTCAGCCACACCGTGGATAATGCCAATCTGGGCGGGCAACTGTTCAATCCGGAAAATGCGCTGACATGGTTTGGGGACCAGCTCGGCATGTTCGGCCCCATCAGTTTTATTGCGCTGTTGACCGGTCTATTCCTTCACCGTGGGCGTAAAGGCGAGGAGGCCAGCGCAGAACGCTGGTTGCTCTGCTTCATTCTGCCGGTGCTGATCTTCATTCTGTTTCAGGCGATCCTTTCGCGGGCACACGCCAACTGGACGGCAACCGCCTATCCGGCGGCAGCGCTTCTGGTCGCGCTCTGGTTCAGCCAGGGCAAGGCGGTGGCACTCTGGGCGAGCCTCGGGCTCAATCTGCTCGTCGGCGCGCTGTTCATGGCGATGACCTTGCTGCCTGCGACGGCGACGACGGGCCTCGGGCTGGACAATGCCGCAAAACGAACGCGTGGCTGGGAAGCCTCTGCTCAGCAGGTATTTGCCGAGGCTGAGCGCCTGGGGGCAACAGCCGTGCTGGTCGACGAGCGGGAGGCCTGGCACGGGCTGGACTTCTATGCCCGCGACCGGACCCTGCCGCTGATTTCCTGGCGCCGGTATCCCGGTCCCAAGAGTTTTTCCGAGCGCGTGCCTCTGGAAGGGCCGATGGCCGATCGCGTTCTGATCGCGTCGCTGCATTCGGGACTGCGTCCGCATATGCGCAGTGACTTTGCCAGCTTTGAGCCGGCCGGTCAGGTGCGCATCGCTCTGGGAACACGGGGCAACGGATGCCCGATTACCCGGGTGTTTCAGCTATATATCGGGGAGGGCTACAATCCGCCGGAACGGACGGCGGAATGGGAAAACCGGTTCATCGGCGAAATGGAGTTTCCCGAACCGCCCTGCCCCACGGCTGCGTTCGGCGGCTGAACCTGCGCTCAGAGCGCGGGCGTGTTGTTGCCCCAGACTTCCATCAGACGCTGATCGCGCCCGCATGTTTCCCGCGCGCTGACGTATTTCGACGCGTTTCTCTGATGATAATCCTGATACTGGTCTTCGGCCGGCCAGAAGATCGTCAGCGGGCGGATTTCTGTTTCGACATCCTTGCCCAGGACGCGCTGCGCGCTGGAAATCGTCGAGACCGCGGCGTTGCGCTCACTTTGTCCGGAAACGAAAATAGCGCTGCGGTAGTTCTCGCCGGTGTTGCAGAATTGTCCGGCCGCGTCTGTCGGATCGATCATCCGCATGAAATGGTCGGTGAGATCTTCGTAGGAGACGCGCGAAGGATCGTAGGTAACCTTTACCGCTTCGTAATGTCCGGTATTGCCCGCCACCACCTGCTTGTATCCGGGATTGGCAATATCGCCGCCCGTATAGCCGGAGAGGGTCTCGATGACGCCATTAACCGAGTCGAAATCGGCTTCAACCGCGCGGAAATCACCGCCCGCAAACACCGCGGTCGCAACGCGAATCGGCGCGTAATCGGCCCGGCGATCTTCAGCGCCCGCATCAGACATGAACGCGACACTGGAGGCAAGAGCCCCGGCAACGACGGCGATAAGGACGGCTGGACGATGGGTGATCACGCTGTGTGTTAACTCTTACTTTGCCGGTACCCGAAGGGGCACTTATACGCGACGAAGCCGAAGTAGTTGCTACAGCCGGCAGAAAAAAGGCATCAATTGCGTTAGGATGTATTTTCTCTCGCCTATGTGACCTGATGCACACAACACCGTCAGGCGGGGTCTTCTGTCAGCACACGGACCCGGACCCGGCTGGAGCGTCCGGCCCCATCGACCGCCGTTACCAGGTAGAATCCCGGCCGCTCGGGCCGCCAGATCGGCACGCCGGCATCATCCAGAGGTGCCGGAGCGCCATCAATGAACCAGTTGAGCGCGCCCGCCCCCCGGCCCGCCAGCACAAACGGCCGCGGCGCGCGCCCGTCCACATGCCCGGCCCACAACTCCGCGTCCTGCGGCGGGAACAGGATTTCGGGGGGACGCTCGGTTGAAAAGGCCCGCAGCGCGCCCCTTGCCGGGGTGAGCGGCGCAGCGCTGAGGCGCAGCTCGCTGTCGCCATCATCGCGCAGATGATGGGCGGCCCGATCGGCCATTTCAAACAGGATCGGCAGAGCAATATCACGGCCGGTGACCCCGGTGCGCGGGGCGCCGTCTGCCCGGCCAACCCAGACGACGATCACATGCTGGCCGGAAACCGCTGCCGCCCAGGCGTCGCGATAGCCATAGGATGTGCCCGTCTTGAAAGCGATCTGCGGCGCGTCCCGGGTCAGCTGGCCGGGCATCCGTCCGGCCGGTGACGGCGATCCCTGCAGGATACGGAGGATTTCTGCGGCGCTCGCTTCGCTCATCAGACGCCGGCCGGGATCGGTGGCGCTCACCGCCTCCTCCTCAGCGCGCCAGACCAGCGGCTTGGCAAGCCCGCCATCCCCCAAGGCAGAATAGAGGATGGCCAGCTCCCGGCCGGTCATCCCTGCCCCGCCAAGCGCGATGGCGAGACCTGCCGACTGACCCCGGGCACCGGACACCCGCAGACGCGCGCCGGCGATGGCCAGCTGCGCGGAGAAGCGTTCGGCACCGATCCGGTCCAGCATCAGGACGGCAGGCACATTGAGCGAATGCTGGAGCGCATCGGAAACGCGGACATCGCCGTGGAACATCCGGTCAAAGTTTTCCGGCTGGTAACCGGAAAACCGGCTC
This sequence comes from Hyphomonas sp., assembly GCA_046291585.1. Classification (GTDB taxonomy): domain Bacteria; phylum Pseudomonadota; class Alphaproteobacteria; order Caulobacterales; family Hyphomonadaceae; genus Hyphomonas. The sequence goes on along the minus strand of JBKBRT010000016.1, from coordinate 4,159 downwards.
GGCAAATCCTGGATGCGCGTGTCGGGTGAAGCGGTGCCATCATCAAAGGCGAGCCCATAGATGAAGGGTTTGAGGGTCGAGCCCGGGGATCTCGGACGATTGGTCAGATCGAGCCATCCGCCCGCCCGCTCTCGCGAGGCAGATCCGACAAGCGCGCGCACGGCCCGCGTCGGCACATGCACGACGATCACCGAGACCTGAACATCAGTGCCTTCAAGCTCGGCCCGCGTCAGGGCGATGCGCTCAAGCTCGGCCTGCAGGGCGGCGTCCAGTGTGGAGCGGACGTCCGCGCGCGGGCCGCTGGCCAGCGCGGCATCTGCGCCATGCCAGGCCCGGTCTGGAAAATCGAGGCGCTGGGCAGGCACCGGTGTCGATACGACTTCCAGCAGGTCATTTTCCGAAAACACGCCATAGCGCGCGAGCTTTTCCGCGACCCAGTCGCGCGAGCGGGCGGCAAATTCCGGGCGCCGGTCCGGCCGGCGTACTTCGGGAGACTGTGGCAAGGCAATCAACAGCGCCATCTCATCGGTCGAGAGCCGGTCTGCCTCATGGCCGAAATAGCTCCAGCTGGCCGCGCGCACGCCTTCCAGGTTGCCGCCATAGGGCGTGAGGGAGAGATAGAGCTCCAGGATTTCGCGCTTGGAAAGGCGGCGCTCGAGCTGATTTGCCCGCCAGATCTCGATCAATTTGGAGCCTGCATTGCGCGGGCGCGGCTCCAGCATCCGCGCTGTCTGCATCGTCAGGGTGGAGCCGCCCGAGACGATCTCGCCCGCCGCGAGGCTGTCGAACGCCGCGCGGAAAAGACCTAGCCAGTCCGTACCGTGATGATCCCAGAAACGCTTGTCTTCAACGCGGATCAGCGCGTCGACAAAATCCGAATCGATCTGGCCAAGTTCGACATCAAACCGCCAGCGGCCATCGGGTGTGGGGAACGCGCGCAGCGGCTTTCCCGCCCGGTCTGTTACGAGAACGGAAACGCCCCCCGCGCGCTGTAGCGGCGGGGGGAACATCACATCAATCAGCAGGACAGCCGCAATCAGCGCGGCCAGACCCGCAAGGAGGCGTTTCGGCACGGACTGGCCCAAAAATTGGCCCAAACTGCCCTCCCCCTCGATCAGCGTCCGCCCGCTGCGCCCTGCGCGGCGAGCACGGTCACCCGGCCGGGCGCCGAGCGGGCGAAGACTTCAGGACGATACATGTCCTCGGCGACGACACCGGGGATCGCAAAGCTGCCCGGGCTGACGGCGCGGACAACATAGGCGAGCGTCACCGGATTCTCGGTCACGTCGATGGCTGCGACGAAACGGTCGTCCTGGGACTGCGCGCTTTGCGGGCGGGCGATCTCGCCGAGGAAGCCGAAGGCACCTGCGCGCTCCCGGTTTTCGCCCGACTGCCAGTCATATTCGACGAGACGTCCATCGGCCGGGCGCAGGATTGCTTCAATCTCGAAACCTGCGGGCAGAAGGTCTGCGACGATCACCGGGTTCACGCGGCGCTCTTCGGGGGTCACCGTCAGAGCCACCACAAGACGTTGACCCTGGCGGATCTGGTCGAGCTTCATCTGCGCGCCGTCCATCGCCAGGAAGCGTTTCTCAACGCCGAGCTTGGAGGAGACTTCCGGTGGCGGGGACGCGGGCGCGCCGGTCACCAGAACGGTGCGGAAGAGCGGGACATCGCCGCCGAGGCGGAAGCTCGCCCCACTTCTCGCCTGAGCTTCGCTGAGGCTGTACTGGCGTGCATTGTCCTGACCGTTGCCGAGCCCTTCGACCTTCACCTGAACGGCGGTTTCGCCTTTCGTGAGGCTGTTGACGGCCAGGAGAAGGTAGGCCTTTTCCTGCGTCGTCAGGCTGGGCGCATCGGGTACATCCTTGCCGAGGCGCTCGCCCAGACGCGCGACCACTTCGGGAAGCTGAGCTTCTGCGGCAAGGGCAACGATGGCCGCCAGATCGCGCAGCGGCGTCTGGTAATAGTCGCCGGTATTGCGATAGCCGAGTTTCTGCTCTGCCGATCTGAACGCCGACGCGGCGCGCGCCCGGTCGCCGAGATAGGCAAGGCCGGCCCCGATATGCGCGCGGGCAAGCGGGCTGTTGATATTGTTGAGCTCCCGGTCATGCAGATAGCGCAGGCGGGAGATGTCCGCCTCCCCCGCCTTGGCCAGCACATACAGCGCATAGGCCGAAGAGCGGTACATCATCTGCTGGACAGTATCGTTGGAATAGCGGCTCTCATACACGTCGGTGTCATAGCCATAGACCCGCCAGGTATCGCCGGTGGCAACACTGCGCAGCGCGCCGTAAGCCCGTGTCAGGGCTTCATCGGGCACGGCATAGCCAGCCTCCTTGGCGCGGAAGACGAAATCGGTCACATAGGCGCCGAGCCAGGGATTGGCGTAGCCATCCCCTTCCCGCCAGAGACCGAACGCACCGTCCGCACCCTGACGGTTGAGAACTGTGTTCACTGCCGTCTGGACCTTGTCGCGGGGATCGTCCCGCGACTCCTTGGCCCCCATCGAGACGAGCTGCTCCGAATAGAGAAGCGGCACGGCCCGGCTGGTGATCTGCTCGGTGCATCCATAGGGATAGCGGTCAAGCGAGGCGTAGAGGGTGGGTGCATCAATCGGCAGTGGCGAGAAGCCGACCGACACTTCGGTTGAGCCCGGCACATAGCCCGCCAGCAAAGCCTGGCTGACCGAGAAGGTGTCGCCCGGCCGCATCAGCTGGCTGGTCGCCCGTGTCTCGGGCAAATAGGGCGAGCGGGTCTGGATCTCATAGGACCGGTCGGTCCGGTAATTGTCCGGGCCGGTTACATTCAGGCTGAGGCGGGAGATGCCCTCGCCTGAGGCCGAGACGCGCACTGGAATATCGGCGCGCTGACCCTTCTGCAGCGTGCGCGTCAGGGACGCTTCAGCGACGCTCAGCTGGCCGGTTCCGGCGACATTTGCGGTGAACTGGCCGCTGGAAAGTTCCACATTGTCCACGCTGGCCGTGATCACGGCTTCATCGCCAGGCGCCAGGAAGCGGGGCATCACAAGATCGGCCGGCGCCCTGTCGCGCACGGTCATCTTCTTGTCCGCAGATCCGACGCCGGTTCTTGACCAGGCAACGGCCATGATCCGCAGCTGGCCGTTAAACTCCGGAATATCAAAACGCACGCGCGCCTTGCCGGAGCGGCCGACTTCCACAAGGCCCGAATAGAGCACTATCGATTTGACCGGAACAACCGACAGGCCTTCCCCGCCGAGCTGGTCGCCGCCCGAACGCACTTCGGCCGGCATACCGAGATTGGGATCGAGCAGACGGCCGTAATCGTCATAGAGTTCGACCCCGAGGGCCTTGCGGCCGAAATAATGGGCCACCGGATCGGGTGATTTGAACTTGGTCAGCTGCAGGATGCCTTCATCCACGGCCGCCACGGTGAGGAAAACCGGCTCGCGCGGGCCACCGGCAATGTCTACCTCGATCATCTGTTCCATGCGGGGGCGGGCGAGGTCCGGGGAATTGACGGTGAGCGCAAATGTACGCGCCGCCATATCGACCGGTACATGGGCGATGCCCACGGCCCGGCGCGGCTTGGCCCGCAGGATCGGATCGCGGCCCGAATAGACGTTGACCATGACATAAGCCCCCTCACCCCATTCTTCCGTGACGGGAAGAGTGACCCGGGTGCCCGAGGCGCTGACAGAGACATTCTGGACCGACAGAACGCGGTCTGTCGCCACAACGACCTGAGCCTGCCCATCATAAGGCGGCAGGATCGTCAGCTCGGCATTCTGGCCGACTTTGGGGGTTTTCTCGGCGGCGACGACCTTCACGCGATCCGGCGCTTCGGTGCCGTCCGTGCTCTGCCAGCCGCCCCAGCCGACATAGAAGCTGGTAGAGGCGCCGACCGACGCATTCACGCCCTGGCCCTCGACCACCAGTTCATGACTGCCCCAGTCCAGCGCGGGCACCTTGATCTGAGCCGCCCCGCCGGCCAGCGTATTCACCACGCCTTCATTGACCTTCGTGACCGTCCGCGAACGGCGCCAGTTCCAGGTCTCGCCTTCGCGATACCAGTCATAATGATAGTCGATCTGAAGCACTTTCCAGCCGAGGCGTTGGGCTGACGCCTGACCATCCGCATTCACCGCGACCACTTCAAAGGTCGCCTCTCCGCCCTC
>JBKBRT010000219.1:0-4874 GCA_046291585.1 Hyphomonas sp. | reverse complement strand
CCGCCGGGGAGCTGATGCTCCTTCCGTCTGAACTGCTCGCCCCCTCCAGCCCCGAAGCGGCGCTGGAGCTTTATTACCGCACTCTGCCGGAAGACTTCTTCCCGCGCGCCCCGCGAGGCGTCTCGCTGCCGGATGAGGATCAGGTGCTCACGCGCATCCTGGTCGGCTCCTGTTTCAATGAGGAGACCGAAGATGCGACCGTAATGTCGACCGTCGCCGCAGAAGAGGCAGACCTCTTCCTGATGATCGGTGACAATGTCTATGGCGACATGAGCGGCCGGGCCTATGTCAACAATCAGGCGACCCTTGATGAGCTGCGCCACAGCTTCTCGCTGCTGGCTGCGCGCGAGGAGTTCCAGGCCCTGCGCGCCCGGCACCCGATGATGGTGGCCTGGGATGACCATGACTACGGCGCCAATGATGCGGGCCGGGAGTTTCCCTTCCGCCGCCTTGCCGAGCGGATTCATGAACGCTTCTGGGGCCTTGAGAACGAGGATGTCGGTGCCTGGCCAGGCACCTATTATGCCCGCAGCTTTGGCCCCGAGGGGCAGCGCGTTCAGATCATCATGCTCGATACCCGCTTCTTCCGCTCGCCGCTGGAGCGCACGGATGAATGGGGCGCCAAAGGAAAGGAACGCTACGTTCCGTCCTCGTCCGAAGGGCAGGACATGCTGGGCAATGACCAGTGGACCTGGTTGGAGAACCAGCTGCAAGACCCCGCCGACCTGCGCCTGATCGTGTCTTCGATCCAGGTCATGACCACGGACGGCCACGGCTTTGAAGCCTGGTCGCGCCTGCCTGCTGAGCAGAAGCGGCTGTATGATCTGGTCGCCGAAACCGAGGCAGAGGGAGTTGTCTTTGTCTCCGGTGACCGGCACACGGCTTTCCTTTACCGGGACGACACCGCGCTGCCCTATCCGGCCTACGAGATCACCGCGTCTTCGATGAATGCCTCCTTTGCGCAGACGAGTTCGGAAATGGACCGGGCGCAGATCGGGCCGGGCTACGCCCCGACCAATTTCGGCGCCATCGACATCGACTGGGATAGCGGAACGGTGCGTCTTGCCATCAAGAGCGACACCGACGACACCGTGAATGAAGTGGCAGCCCCGTTCCGGGCCTCTGCCGGGCAGTAATTCAGGCAGGGCGCCTCACACCGCCCGCTGAGGCAAGGATATGACTGACACACGCTCTGTTTTTGCGCTGATCCTGTCGGTCATGATCCTGCAGTTGGCGGGCGGGCTGACCGGCATCCTGACGCCGCTTGGCCTTGAGCGCCTCGGCGTTGATACCTCTCTGATCGGCTTTGTCGCCGCCATGAATGCCGCCGGCTTCATGCTGGGGGCCTGGACCTCGCCGCGGGCGTTGGCCCTTGTCGGCAATATCCGCCTGTTCGCCGCCGGGGCAGGGATCAGCGCGGCAGGCATCCTCTCCCTGTCGCTGATTCAGGAGGCACCCTTCTGGGCGCTGATCCGCGTGCTCCAGGGCATCAGCTTTGCCTACATGTTCACGAGTATCGAAAGCTGGATGGGCGAGGCGGTGCCGGCGCGGTCTCGCGGCAATGTGATGGGCGTCTACCACACTGCCGCCAAGCTCTCGCTGATCGTCGGGCCGTTTTTCCTCGCCGGTCTCTCTCCGCTCGACAGCCGGTCCTATGTCTGGGCCGGTATCTTCCTGGCGCTGGCGCTGGTGCCCACCTGCCTGACGACCCTGAAAGAGCCGCCCCCGCCAGACCGCAAATCGATGCCGCTGGGCCAGCTCTTCACGATCGCGCCGGCCGCCGTGATCGGCGTGGTCGGGGCAGGGCTGGTCAACACGGGCACATTGGCGCTGCTGCCGGTCTATTTTGAAAAGTTCACTCTGGCTGGCGGGGGCACGGCGGCGGCCGCCATCGCCATCGGTATCGCCTGGATCGGCGGCCTGATCGTGCAATGGCCCGCCGGGCGGCTGTCCGACATGATCGACCGGCGCCTTGTCATTGCCGGATTGACGGCGGTGTCCGGCGCCGCAGCCATCCTGATTGCGGTCTTTGGAACAGTTATCGGCGAAACCGGTATTCTGGTTCTGATCGGCATCTGGGGGGCGGGGGCTTTGTGCTTCTACGGCGTCTGCGTCTCCCATGCGATTGACCGCACGCCGCCGGGACAGGTGCCGCAGGTGATGTCAGGGCTGTTATTTGTCTGGGCGGCCGGATCAATTATCGGGCCGTTGATTTCCGGCGTGGCAATGCGGGTGGCGGGCGCGGTCGGCCTTTTCGGCTTTGCCGGTGTCATGTTGGCGCTGCTTGCGGTCTACATGATTGTGCGCGTTCGCCAGCGGGCTCCGGCGGACTCTCCATCGTCAGGCGAGCGGGGCGGCATTCTCCCCAGCCCTCTGGCGAGTGTCGAGATCATGCCGCGTGACCCCACGGAAGGGGATCAAAGCTAAGTACTCAAGCTTGTACTCAGCCTGTTGCAGCATACCTTCAGGCGTGTATATAGCGGCCGCGTCAACGAGGAACGGAAACGGTAACCGGCAGGGATGCTTGGCGGACCGTGAGGCCGGACAGGGAAACCACTCCATGAACATCCATGAATACCAAGCTAAGGCGCTGCTGAAATCCTTCGGGGCGCCAGTGGCAGAAGGCGTGCCTGTGCTCTCGCTCGCCGATGTGCAGAAGGCAGTCGACACACTTCCCGGCCCGCTCTGGGTCGTGAAAAGCCAGATCCACGCAGGTGGCCGCGGCAAAGGCAAGTTCATCGAGCCCGAAGCAGGCGAAAAGGGCGGTGTCCGCCTCGCCTTCAACAAGGACGATGTGAAGAAATTCGCCGAACAGATGCTCGGCAAGCACCTTGTCACCGCGCAGACCTCTGCCGCCGGCAAGCAGGTCAACCGCCTCTACATCGAAGACGGCGCCGATATCGAGCAGGAGCTTTACCTCTCCATTCTCGTTGACCGCGCCACCTCGAACGTGGCCTTCGTGGTCTCCACCGAAGGCGGCATGGACATCGAAGCGGTCGCCCATGACACGCCCGAGAAGATCCTCACCGTTCAGATCGACCCGATGGCCGGCGTGACGCCTGCCGACGCGGCCAAGATCAACGACGCCCTGAAGCTGACCGGCACCGCCGCCGAAGACGGTCTCAAGCTCTACCCGATCCTCTACAAAGCCTTTGTCGAGAAAGACATGGCGATGCTGGAAGTGAACCCGCTGATCGTGATGAAGGACGGCCACATGCGCGTCCTCGACGCGAAAGTGTCGTTCGACGGCAACGCGCTGTTCCGCCATCCCGACGTTCAGGCGCTCAAGGACGAGACCGAACAGGACGCCAAGGAACTCGAAGCGGCTGAATGGGACCTCGCTTATATCGCCCTCGACGGTACCATCGGCTGCATGGTCAACGGCGCAGGCCTGGCCATGGCCACCATGGACATCATCAAGCTCTATGGCGAAGAGCCAGCCAACTTCTGTGACGTTGGCGGCGGCGCCGGCAAGGAGAAGGTGGCAGCTGCCTTCAAGATCATCATGAAGGACCCCAACGTGAAGGGCATCCTCGTGAACATCTTCGGCGGCATCATGAAATGCGATGTCATCGCCGAAGGCGTGATCGCAGCCGTGAAAGAAACCAATCTCGCCGTTCCGCTCGTTGTCCGCCTTGAAGGCACCAACGTCGATCTCGGCAAGAAGATCATCCGCGAGAGCGGCCTGAACGTCATTCCGGCCGACGATCTCGATGATGCAGCCCAGAAAATTGTTAAAGCGGTGCGGGGATAGTTCCATGTCCATTCTGATCGACAAGAACACGAAAGTCCTGACGCAGGGCATGACCGGTAACACTGGCTCGTTCCACACCAATCAGGCGCTGGCCTATTACGGCACCCAGATGGTGGGCGGCATTCACCCCAAGAAGGGTGGCGAGATGTGGAAGGCCGATAACGGCCAGGAACTCCCCATCTTCTCCTCCGTCGCCGAAGGCAAGGACAAGACCGGCGCCACCGCGTCTGTGGTCTATGTCCCTCCAGCTGGCGCCGCTGCTGCCATCGAGGAAGCGATCGACGCGGAAATCCCGCTGATCGTCTGCATCACCGAAGGCGTGCCGGTCATGGACATGGTTCGCGTCAAGGCGAAACTGGCGAAATCCAAGTCGCGCCTCATCGGCCCGAACTGCCCCGGCATCATCACGTCGAACGAATGCAAGATCGGCATCATGCCGGGCTCCATCTTCAAAAAGGGCTCGGTCGGGATCGTCTCGCGCTCGGGCACGCTGACCTATGAAGCCGTGTTCCAGACGACGAATGCCGGCCTCGGCCAGACCACCGCTGTCGGCATCGGCGGCGACCCGGTCAAAGGCACCGAGTTCATCGACATCCTGGAAATGTTCCTGGCCGATGACGCCACAGAATCGATCATCATGATCGGCGAAATCGGCGGCTCTGCCGAAGAAGAAGCCGCTCAGTTCCTGATGGACGAAGCCAAAAAAGGCCGCAAGAAACCCATGGCGGGTTTCATTGCCGGCCGCACAGCGCCTCCCGGCCGCACGATGGGCCATGCCGGCGCGATCGTTTCCGGTGGCAAGGGTGATGCCGAGTCGAAGATTGCTGCCATGGAGGCCGCGGGCATCCGCGTCAGCCCCAGCCCGGCACGTCTCGGTACGACACTTGTCGAGGTGCTAAAGGGTTAGAAAGACCCTATAGTTGAGACTGGCGGCGCCCGCTCCCGGCGATTCGGGGGCGGGCGTTGCAACATAACCTGCTTCACGTAGGGGCAGGGGGTATCGTCCGTCCCTATATCAGTCGCCGGGGGCGGCAACTCTGGAAGGATGGACCTTTATGGCCGACGATGGCAGCCCGGTGAATGGCCCCCGCAGCACGGGCAATGCGGCAATGCTGGATAC
>JBKBRT010000015.1:0-25397 GCA_046291585.1 Hyphomonas sp. | reverse complement strand
GTGAACCCTTCGATCTCCTGGATCGCCAGGGTATTGACCGCCACGACTTCCGAACCGTCGAGGCCGCGGCTCGCCGCCGTGGCACAGAAGGCGTCGGGCGGCACGATGGAGGCCCGGTTCCGGTTGATGATGTCCAGCCCGAAAGGATTGCCGACATATTGGGGACAGACCGACTCGACTGCCCGCGTGCCGAACAGGTTCTTGATATCGGTCTGGAAGTAGCCAAGCTCAATGTTGAAGGTCGCCTCGCCGAAGGAGCCGTCCATACCGAAGCCGGCATTGAGAGCCTCAACCGATTGGGGCGCCAGCCCTGGATTGAGGTTCTGGTTGGCCCCGTAGGCGCCGATTTCGTCGATCTTGGGAGCGGAGTAGGATGTTCCGCCGCTGGCACGGGCATAGAACCCAGCCGGAAGGTTCTGGCGAAGACCGATCTTGTAGATCATCTCATCGTCAAAGCCTTCATTGAAATCCTGACGGACTGCAAAGGAGCCGTTGAGCCCTTCGAGAACCGGCAGGCTAAGGCGCAGGTCACCGTAAACACCCGTAGTCGTTACCTTCACATCCTTGACGCCGAAGGAGTCGTCAGATGCGTCTTCGTAGGCTGTGTACTGAACACCGCCGACGACTTCGACAAGATCGTTGAGCCGGTAAGTGCCGCGCGCATTGATGCCGTAGTCAATATAGCCCGAACGGCGGTTGTCCGTCGATCCGAAGCCCTTGACCGGGGTGTTGTCTCCGAAAGACGTGGTTGTCTCGATAATGTATCCGATCGGCGCGCCAATCGGGAATGGATTCTGAACTGTACCGTAAGGCTGACCGAAGAAGGGGCTGTTGGGGTCCTGGTTCACCATCCAGCCATTTTGCGCGCTGGTAGCGGCGCCGCTCGTTGCCCCGTATGGATTGGTCACACACCCGGCAGACAGGTTAGGCACCGTTGCTGCAAACGCCTCGAACTGAGCCGCCGTGTTGAAGCTGGAGATCCCCCGAGAGGAAGCAATCGCGCGCACGTCTGCCGGCAAATCCTGCAGGCGCGGCGTGCGGCAGACGCGGGCAAGTACTTCATGGTTCTTCAGCTGCGGCTTCTGCCAGTGGGAGTCGACCTCGACCCGGAAGTTTTCCGAGAACGTCTTTTTGTAGTTGGCAGTGTAGATCGGGAACTCAGTGAAGTTTGGCGTGTAGATTGTCGAATTTGGAAAGGAGTCGTGGAAGTCGATCGTTGAGAAGCTCGCGCCGAGGCGAAGTTCCGAGCTGGCATCAATCTGCCAGAGATACTTTGCGCCCAGGCTGTTGAAGTCATACGGGTAAGGCTGAAACCCGCCGAGCGCGAGGACATTGTCGCCATAGGCGGAGACATCGAAAAGCTCATGGGCATCAGAGTGATAGGACCGGCCATAGACCAGGAAGCTGTGCTTGCCTTCAGCGTCAATCGGCATGGAAACGTTGCCATAGATTTCGCGCGTCTTGAACGAACCGGCATAGACCCCAAGCTGGCCCTTCTTGGTGCCATCTGGCTCTTTTGTCTTTACACTGACGACGCCGAGGCCACCATTTGACCCGAAATACAGAGACTGGCCGCCGCGATAGACTTCAACGCTGTCAATCATCCGCGGATCAATGGCAGTGGCCGGCCAGAGATCTTCTGACGGGCTCGAACGGTCGAAATATGGAACCCCGTCGACCAGCAGCAGCGTGTCACGGTCTGTGCCGCCATCAATGCGGATGGTGAACTCGCCTTCGTCGGGGGAATAGCCGATGTTTGCGCCGCGGATCAGGCCCGCCGCTGCTTCACCGAAGTTCGTGAAGCCACCCGTTTCGATCTTCTCGGCATCAATCAGCTGCACCTGGTTGCCGAACTGCACAAGGTCAATCGCCAGGGGCGTTGCCTGGTCCACACGGCGGCCTTCGACCAGCACCGTGCTGAGGCGGGCTTCATCCTCTTCCGCAGCTTCGGTCTGCGCCATGACAGGCGCTGCGAAGCTGGCCGAGACCAGAACGGCCCCCACACTCAACAATAGTCTCTTTCTCAGATCGTATCTCACCGTCACCCCTCCGAGGTTCAGGCTGTAACGGCAGGACCGGCACAGCCACAAAATGCTTGGCGCAGGTCTTCTTACCGCGCAGGAGTTGGGTTAGCGGTCCATTGTGACGCCAAGGTGAACCTTGTGTAATCCTATTATAAAATTTACTCAGTTTGCATTTTTATTATTTTGAATAATGTTCATTTGATCTAAGGCGGCTGCATGAAAAATGTGATCCCGCTTGAAGGCACCCGAATTCGCGAGTCCGTGTCCGTTATAAAATCAGCCGGCGGATTTATCGTCGATTGGGACGGCTGCTGCGCCATTGACAATATACTGGTGCCTGAAGCCGCAGAATTTCTGCGCGCTGTTCAGCCGAAGCTTGTTGTCCTGTCAAACAACTCCACCAACACGGTGGAGGACATTCATGCGATCCTGAGACAGTCGGGCATTGATCTGAAACCGGATCGCGTCCTGCTTGCAGGGGTCTGGGCCATCCGTCACGCCGCCACGCGCGGATGGAAGCGCGCCATGATCCTCGGCAGCCCGGCCATGAAGGCCTATGCCCGCCATTGCGGCCTGGAGGTTGTCCGCGAAGAAGCGCAGGTGGTCATCGTCATGCGCGACACGCGCCTCACCTACGCCGCCCTGGAACGCGCCGCCAATTGCCTGGCGGGCGGCGCGAGCGTCATTCTCGCCAATCCCGACGGGTCTCATCGGGGCGCAAATGCCCGCATCCGGCCTGAAACAGGCGCCATCTTTGCGGCGCTGAATGCCGCCGTGGACCTCTCGGAAACCTCCATCGAGACCATCGGCAAACCCTCCCCGGACCTGTTTGTGGAGGCCTGCCGCATTCTGGGGACGCCGCCGGCGAAAACGGTCATGCTGGGCGACAATCCGGAAACCGACATTCAAGGCGCCCGCAAGCTCGGCATGCCGGCCTTGCTGGTGACGCCCTCCCCACAGGCCTTCTTTCAGTCCTTACTGGAAACGCTCAGAAACGCTTGATCGAGAGCACATCGAACGTCTCCCGCAGCGTTTCTGTCGCGCGGTCATAGTCGGCCATGGCCAAGGCTGCGATCAACGTGTCTATCACGCACAGCTGGGCGATCCGGCTGGTCATCGCCTCCGTGCGGAAGCGTGTTTCGCGCGACATGGTGTAGAGCTTGATATCCGCATAGGCCTGGATCGGCGAATTGGCGAAGTTGGTGATGACAATGGTTTTTGCCCCCGCCTCATGCGCCAGGCGGGTCGCCGAGAGTGTCTCATGCGTTGCGCCGGAATGAGAGATCGTCAGCACAGCAACATTGGGGCCGGTGCGAGAAGCGCTGATGGCCTGGATGTGGCTGTCGACCACCACCCGCGCATCGATGCCGATCCGCAGCATACGGTATTGAGCGTCCTCTGCGACGGGCGCGGAGGAGCCGATCCCGTAAATCTCGATCCGGTCTGCCTCGCGGATGGTCTTGACGGCCAGATCGATCGCATCGGCATCCACCACCGAGAGCGTATCGCGCAGGGCCTGAACGCCGGCATGAAACATCTTCCGGCAGATTGTGTTGGTATCGTCTCCACGCTGAAGGTCTTCCTGGATGAACTGGACAGGCTGGACCGTATCCTGGGCCAGGCTGAGTTTGAGTTGCTGGAACCCCGTCAGGCCAAGCTGGCGACAAAAGTTGACGACGCTGCCATCGCTGGCGCCCGTCTCCCCCGCAAGCTCAGTGACCGACATGCCGACAACGCGGCGCGGATTTTCCAACACGAACTCGGCGATCGAGCGCGTGCTGGGACCGAGCGAGGCCTGGCGCACACGAATACGGCTGAGCACATTGCTGACGACGGACGTGTCTTTGCTGGGGGATCGGGCGGGTTTTGCCCCCTTCGCCGTTTTTGACATTTTTTCCGCCCTTTGCGCGCTGAGTGTCACTCGTTTTTCAATTCAACGCAGACTGTGCAGGATTCTGCGGGAAAACAAAATCTATCACAAACAGCATTGAATAAAATTCATAAAAAAGGAGAAATTTCTCACGTTCGTCATATTTGTGTTGCCGCCCAGCGCTACGCCTCACCTCAGCTTCAAGGGGACGACGCCATGCGCCACTTCATGAGTTTGGTTTGCCTCTGCCTGTTTGTGCTGGCCCCTGCCGGCGCGCAGATCCGGGATGGCAGCGCGGCGCGGCCTCTGGAAGTTATCCTGATCCCCGCAGATGGCGGCACGGAAGATGGTACGAAGGCTGATTTTATTCCCCTGTTCAATGCCCTGACCGCCGCCAGCGGTCTTAATTTCCGGGTTCGTGTGGGGCAGAGCTATGGCGCGGCCATCGAGGCGGTGTGCACGGGGCTTGCGGACATTGCGTGGCTCGGCCCGGTCTCCTACCGCGACGCCCGGGACAGGGGCTGCGCCCAGCTGCTCGCGGTGGAATCGACCGGCGGGAGCGCGACTTACTATGCCGGGATCTTTGCGCGCAGAGACTCCGGCATCCAATCGGCCCGGGATCTCAAGGGAAAGTCCGTGGCCTTTGGCCCGCCGCAATCGGCCAGCGCCTTCGTATTCCCGGTCAACATTCTAATGGAAGCGGGGCTTGATCCGTTGGCGGATCTCCTGGAAGTTCGTATCGGTGACAGCCACACAAGCGGCCTGATGGCGCTGGATAATGGGCTGGTGGACGCGGCAGCGGCGTCATTCGTATCGTTTGAGCGGGCGGCAAATTCCGGCGCCCTGGACGCGACGCGTTTTCGTGTCATCGGACGCTCGAAACCCATCCCCAATCCCCCGCTGGTGGTCGCGCGGGCCCTGCCCGATGCCACCAAGGCAAAACTGCGCAGTACGATCAGCCGCCTGCACGAATTACCGGGCGTCCGGCCCGAAGACATTCGCGGCTATGGCGGAAAACAGGTCGACCGCTACGATACAACCCTGACGGACGCAGACTTTGACGCCGCGTTCGCGCCGGTGGAGAAGATCGACGAAACCTTTACCGCCGCCATGATCCGCCGCGCGGGCACCTACCGGTGACGCCGGTCAGTCCTCCGGCGGCAAATGCGCCCGCTCCCGTTCTTCGCCTGCAGGGTGTCAGCGCCGTCTATTCCGGAGGGGTCCCGTCGCTCAGCGATTTCGACCTGGAAATTGCGGCGGGTGAGTTCTGCGTGCTGCTGGGTCCGTCGGGCGCGGGGAAATCAACCCTGCTGAGGCTGGTGTCGGGGCTTCTCCCGGCCAGCAACGGCGCCATCACCATTGGCGGCGTGGAAATGACGCCCGCGACCCGCCGGCAGATCCGCCAACGCCTCGGCATGGTGCATCAGGATCATGGGCTGGTGGACCGTCTCAGCGTTCTGGATAATGTCATGGCTGGCCGCGCCGGCAGTCTGCCCTTCTGGCGCCTCATGCTGCGGCTCTATCCCCGCGCGGTCGCCGAAGCTGCGTGCCAGCGCCTCGACGAGGTCGGGCTGACCGAGGCACAAGCCAACCGCCGCGCGCGGGAGCTTTCCGGCGGCCAGCGCCAGCGCGTCGGGATTGCCCGCGCCCTGATGGGAGAACCGGTGCTTATCCTCGCCGATGAACCGGTCGCCAGCCTTGATCCGCAGACTTCCCGCGACATTCTTACCCTCCTGCGGGGGGCGGCAAAGGAACGGGGCGCGGCCGTTTTGTGCTCCTTGCACCAGATGGATCTTGCCCGCGAGTTTGCTGACCGGATCGTGGTGATGCGCGGCGGACGCGTTGTGTTCAATGGCCTGCCCGGCGATCTCCCCACCTTGCTCGACGGAACAGCGGCCAATCCCAAGAGGAGCGGCGCGGCATGACGTATACGGCTGCCCTGCCCCCTGCACGGCCACCGCACGCCTGGCACCGGACGCCGGTATTTGGCGCGCGCGCAATGCTCCTTCTGATCGCGGCCCTCGCCTTCTTCATCTGGTCGGCGCCGCGCGTTGAACTGGGCGTGCTGACAGGAAACCTCCGGGAACTGGCGGTATCGCTTTCAGGCGGACAGGAAACATCGCAGATTGAACGGGGGCTTGCCTCCATTTCCGTCAAGATGTTCCCGATCGTTCT
This sequence comes from Hyphomonas sp., assembly GCA_046291585.1. Lineage (GTDB taxonomy): Bacteria > Pseudomonadota > Alphaproteobacteria > Caulobacterales > Hyphomonadaceae > Hyphomonas. The sequence continues at coordinate 19,328 of JBKBRT010000015.1, read as the reverse complement.
GGATGAGCGCACGCCCTTGTCATCAGTCGATATTCAGGATCCGGATGGAATTCCATTCCTGGGCCGTATCGAAGAAACATTCATTCAGGAAACCGCGCTCAATCCCGAAACGCTCGAAATTGAAACCCGGGAGGTTGCGCAACAGGTTCTCGTGCAGCCGTTCGGATATGTTTTCTATGTCTGCAGCAAAATGCTGCAATCCATTGAAATGGCGATCTGGGCGAGCCTCATTGCCATGATCATCAGCCTTTTGCTGATGCCGCTTGCGTCGATGAACTTCACACCCCACCCCCTGATCCGCGCGGGCGTACGCAGCTTCATCTCCTTCACAAGAACCATTCCGGAACTGGTGAGCGCGCTGTTCCTGGTGCTTCTCTTCGGCTTTGGCCCTGTCGCAGGTATTCTGGCACTGGCCATTCACAGCATCGGGTTCCTGGCAAAATTCTACGCTGAAGACGTTGAAACCGCAGATGTCCGCCCGCAAGAGGCACTCGCGGCGCTTGGGGCCGGACCGTTGACCGTACTGCGCCTGGCGGTCATCCCGAACGTTATCCCTTCCTTCGTGGCACTCACACTTTACGTCGTAGACAGGAACATCCGCATGGCAACCGTGATCGGACTGGTGGGCGCCGGAGGCATTGGCCAGGAACTGAAAGGCCGTTTCGACATGCTCCAGTATGGCCATGTCGGCACGATCTTGCTCGTCATCTTCATCACCGTTCTGATCCTGGATGTGATCTCCGGCAATCTGCGCCGCAAGACGATCTGAGTCAGGCGACAGCGCCCCTCACCGGCAAATCTGGAGCACCAGAACCGGAGCACTGGTCCAGATCGTCGCGCCCATGGCGGCTGCGGACAAGATCAGAGAAGCCGTCCGTAAAAAGACGACAGACCCATCGCCTGCCTGCACACGCCGCCAGAGCCAGTAGCAGAGGGCGGCGTGAAGCAGAAGATGCAGGATGAGCACGACCGCAAGGACCGCACGGACGGCGCCAGGGCTGGAAAACCACCCGTCCTCACAAGCCCCACCATGCAGGGCGTACAGCGAGACGAAGGCAGACGACCAGATCGCAAAACCGGCAACCAGCCCCAGAATCTCTATGGTAGGTGGCGCCCTCATGCCGGCCACCCCGCAACACCTGGTCCGTAAAGCAGGAGCAGAAGCACTGCGCCCGCGCCTGCAGTGAATTTCCAGAACAGAAGCGGCGCGCGAATATCAATGCTTCGCGCTGAGGATACATACCCTGCCCGGCTGCGAAGCCACCCATAGGCTGACGCAATGGCAGAAATGCCGGCATGCAGAGCGCCATAGCCCGCCAACACGGCCACAAGGGCGCCATAAGCGTGCTGGGTGGGCGGCGGACCCTGAAGCACCGGAATGGCGATAAATCCCGCCAGGGCAATAACACCACTTGCCGCGGCCACCAGCCCCCATGTCTGGCGGCGACTTGCCTCGCCCGAGGCCGTGGCGCGGACGGAGCGCCCCGCGGCAATCACGCCTGCAATGAGGGCCGCCAAAGTCATCAGTGGAAGGAAGGGATGCGCGTCGAGAGTTTCGGTCGGCGGCCAGTTCGGGGCGATCACCCAGAGAAACATGTAACCAAAGGCCAGCGACGTCAGCCAGGCGGCGTCTGCCACCAGGGTGAAGACCGCGCCCCACCAGATCGGCGGACGCTGCGCCACCGCATGGGCCGGCAGTGATGGACCCTCACCGATCTCCACAGGCTGAGGATCAGATTTCAGCCCTGACTGCCACAACCAGGTGAGAACCAAATAAATGACCAGGACGGCCGCGATGGCAGAGAGCCAGTAGAGTTTGAAGAGAAACGCAAAAAAGCAGGCTGAGGTGGCAAGGGCCGCCCAGAGAGGCAGGCGGGTTGGCCCCGGCAGCGATATGACCTGCTGAGGTTCGCCCGTGATTGGGTCGACGCCCAGTGTTTCGCGCAATCCGCCGCGAGCGCCGGCAAGCAAGCCGTCCCCGGTGGCAAGCCGCGCGGGAAGTTCGGGATCTGCATGGAGCGGCTCGCGGTGATCCACGCGCGGGATGCTGGCGATATTGTAAGCCGGCGGCGGCGCGGCCATGCCCCATTCCAGCGTGCCTGCCTTCCAGGGATTGCGCGGCGCAAGCGGCGCAAAGCGGCGCATGACGGCCACGTCAATGACAATCACGGCAAAGCCCGCGGCCATGATAAAGGCGCCGATCGAGGAGATCAGATTGCCGGTCTCCCAACCAAAGCCCTCGCCATAGGTGAACACGCGGCGCGGCATGCCCAGCAGACCCGTCCAGTGCATTACCAGGAAGGCGATGTTGAAGCCCAGGAACACCAGCCAGAATGCGAGCTTTCCGAGCCCGGTATCGGAGCGGCGCCCGGTCATCTGCGGCAACCAGTAATACAACGCGCCGATAGCCGGGAAGACGAAGCCCCCGATCAGGACATAATGCAGGTGCGCGACGATGAAATGCGTGTCGTGGACCTGCCAGTTGAAGGGCGCCACAGCGACCATCACGCCGGTCAGTCCACCGATCACGAAGATGAAGAAGAAGCCCAGAATCCACAACATAGGGAGGCTGAGGCGCGGGCGTCCTGCCAGGAGGGTGGCCAGCCAGGAGAAGACCTGAACAGCCGTCGGCACCACAACGAGCAGGCTGGCACCGGAGAAAAACGCAAGGGAGAGATGCGGGATTCCGGTCGTAAACATGTGGTGAACCCACAGGCCGAAACTGATGAAAGCCTGCGCAATCAACGCCGCCACAATCCACGCATATCCGACGATCGGCCGCCCCGCGAAGACCGGGAGTAAGGTCGAGATGACCCCGGCCGCCGGCAGGAAGATGATATATACCTCCGGATGCCCGAACAGCCAGAAAAGGTGTTGCCAGAGGAGGGGATCTCCCCCGCGCTCGGGATCAAAAAACGACAGGCTGAATGCCCGTTCCAGCTCCAGCAGGATGCTGCCCAGGATCAGGGGCGGGAAAGCCAGCAGCATCATGGCTGAGGTGACCCACAGATACCAAACAAGCAGCGGCATCTTCGATAATGCCATGCCCGCTGCCCGAAGGCCGAGGACCGAAACCATGAACTCAACCGCCGCGCAGACGGCTGAAACTTCGACCAGCGTGACGCCGATCAACCAGACATCCGAATTGATCCCCGGCGAAAAGGGTTTGGAGGAAAGCGGAGTATACATGAACCAGCCACTGTCGGGGGCGAGACCCGCCAGCATCGCCAGGAGCAGCATTGTTCCCCCGGCCAGATAACACCAATAGCCGAACGCGCTGAGCCTCGGGAAAGCAAGATCGCGGGCGCCGAGCAGCTTGGGCAGCATATAGATGGCAAATCCCTCGATCAGCGGAATCGCGAAGAGGAACATCATGATCGTGCCATGCATGGTGAACAGCTGGCCATAGGCCGAGGCATCGACAAAATGCGTATCGGGCCCCGAAAGCTGAGCCCGGATAAGAAGGCCGAGCACGCCGCCGATCAGGAAGAACACGATGGCCGTCACCATGAATCGCATTCCGACCACGGAATGATTCACGGCGGACAGGAAGCCAAACCGCGTCGGCGGCGTAGACCACAGCGGTTCCATTTCAGTATGCAGTTTAGTGCCGTCCTGCCGGATGGATGACGTCATTGGCTTTCCTCCGGCCGGATAAAGCGCCGCACGGTCTCCCCAATCTCGTCAGATGCGGGCGGGTCCCGCGGTGTGATCACATCTGACGGGATCCTGCCGGACGCTGCCTCAGAAAGCACACCCGGATAGTCTTCCCGCGCATGCGCATGAATTTCAAAAACCATTTGTGTGTGCCCAATTCCGCAATATTCCGCGCAGAGGCCACGATAGACCCCTGGCCGATCAGCCCGCAACACCAGCTGGTTGGTCCTGCCGGGCACGGCGTCCATCTTTCCGCCAAGCCGGGGCACCCAGAAACTGTGAATGACATCCGCGCTGGTGATGTGCACGAGAAATGGCTTACCGGCGGGCACATGCAGCACGCCCTCTGTGGTTTCGCCGCCCGGATAGGAAAAGCTCCAACTCCATTGCGCGGAATGGGCATTCAGCGTGAGAAATTCGCTGTTTTCCCGCGCTACAAGCTGTTCTCCGCGCATCAATGCCCAGATCAGGAGCGCGATCATCGTCACCACCGGAAAGATGAGACCGCCGCCGACCAGAAGGAGCTTCGCGGACGGGCCGGTGCCGCGTACGGGCTTGAAGGCATAGAGCGCCAAGCCCATCACGCCGGCCAGAATGACCACCGCGCCCGCCAGCATAACCCACCAGAGCTCTGCCACCTGCGCGGCGGCGGGCCCCTCCGGTGCAAGTATTGACAATTCCCCGGCGCACCCGGCCAACATCAGTGGCAAGAAAAGTGTGCAACCGATCCGCAACACAGGCGTTGTCCCCTCATGGCCAAACATGATGAAGCGCATAACGCCGACGTTGGTTCCCGGATTGCCATTGCTGGCCATCCCATCCACGTCATGCTCGTGACCTTTCCCATCGCGCTCGTCACCGCGACGCTGGGCGCAGATGTATTCTGGTGGCTGACAGCGGATCCCTTTTTCGTGCGGGTCGGCCTCTGGACCAGCGGCTGGGGGTTCGGCATGGGCGTGCTCGCCTCGATTGCCGGCACTGCGGAATTGCTCGCCGTCCGAGGTATTCGCCGCCAACCGGAAAGCTGGAGCCATGCGGTGCTTGCCCTGATGATGCTCTCGCTGGCCGGTGCCAACTGGATCATCCGCATCGAAGACGCTGAAGCGATGATCCTTCCCTGGGGAGGGCTGCTTTCGCTGATCAGCTTTATGTTTGTCGGCCTCGCCGGCTGGCAGGGGGGGAAACTTGTGTTCGAGCATCAAATTGGCATCATTCTGAATGATCCGAAGGAAGACGAGAGCTGAGGATTCCGGAAGGCTCCGTCATCCAGCCGGGCAGCGGACCTGTCTCGAAAACCGGCTTTGCGAGCACCAGCCACAGCGCCGCTGACGCGGCAAACGCCGCCATGAACACAAGCACGCGCGCCTTAAAGGCGGGCGGCTCCTGCCCCTCGACGGCGAAACGTTTCAGCAGGCTGCCGAAACGGTAGTGACTGAACGCAAGCAGCCCGACGCCGGCGAGCTTGGCCAGCATCCACGGGTGGCGGACATCCGAAAAAAAGAGGAGCGCCGTGCCCGACACGACCGCGAGGCATGCCGCAGGAGAAGCAACAAACATGAAGACAAATCGGCTCGACATCCGCAAACGGACAAAATCCTGCCGATCTTCTATGCGCCGGTGGTGGGACAGCAGGGCGGGCAGATAAAAGAGCGCCGCCGTCCAGATCGAAAGTGCAGCGATGTGCGTGAATTTTAGCCACAGCATCTAGGCAATTGCCTCCCGCTGCGCGCCAGATACGAGCCGCCCTGCAATGACGGCAGCGGCCAGCACATACACCGGCAGGCTGATGGCCCACATGATGAGGCCTGCCAGCTGCTGGTCTTCCAGCGCAGACAATCCCCATGCCCAAGTGGTGGTGAGATGCGCGGCAAAGAGCGGCTGGGGGGCAAAGGTCAGAATGGCGCCGATGAGCCCCATGACGGTCATGATCCCGGCGAGAGCGGCCAGCGCGCTCGGCGCGCTCGCTTCCTTCAGGCGCGACCAGAACAATACCGCCGAGACGAGAAGGCCCGCCTGAAGCAGCCAATAGACAACATCGCTGGAGAGGCTCGCATCATAAACGCCCGGCACATGCCACAGCGCAAGAACACCGCCCTTAACCGCCGCAATCAGGGAAAGAGAGACAGGCAGTTTTATGGCCGGCAGCGCGTGCGCGAGCAGCGGCGCGGCCAGACAGACGATCAGCAGATGATGGGCTGAGCGCGCCGAGAAGAGAGCAGAAGAAAGCGCGCACAAGGGCGAAACAAAGCAGACGACCAAAACGATCATGCCCGCCATATAGGATAGGCGATTGACGGATATCCGCGCCAGCAGGCCAAATGCAGTAAGGGCAGAAAGCGCGATCAGAAGAGCAGGATCAAAGTTCCACCGCTGCAACAATTCCGCAGGAATGGGCGCCATGCCGCAATAGGGTATCGATTGGGTCATTTCGTTATTTGCTCTATCAATCGCGTCAGCGCTCTTGCTGATCCATTTTACAATTCCTGAAGCGTCCCCCCGGAAGACCTATCACCTTAAGCCCGGCATCGAAAGCCCAACTCGGTTTGGTTTTTGGGCGGATATTTTACTCTGTATACGCTTCTTTTATCATGATTCAGGATAGATCCCTTCCAGCACGGAATTGAAATGTTCTTCCAACATTCTGGTGCAATCGCACGCGCGCTCCTGTAATGTAGCGGAATCCCTGATTACGAATACGCCGCGACGCGTCTCGATGACCCCCTCGTCGCGGAGGCGGCCAATTGTTCTTGTCACGAAGGTTCGCCCTACCCCCAGCAGCTCTGCCAATTGCTCCTGCGTCATCTCAAATTCAGAAGTACCCGTACGCGCCTCCACCAGGAGAAGCCATTTTGCTGTGCGTTGAACGATCGTGTGGGTCGCATTGCACGCAGCCGCCTGAAACGCCTGAGCAACGAAAAAATCAGAATAGCGGGCAAACCAGTGCCGCAGCGCAATCGACGAAATCTTCGCCTGTTCCAGATATTTGGTCTTTACACGCATGAACTTGCCAGGGGAGCGCACAAGAGCCGTCGCGTAGGAGGCAATTGTTCCATTCGAAACAATTCCTCCAATCGCGCCTTCACGCCCGACCAGCGCAACTTCCACGCCGGGATTATTGTCATCGACCCACAGATGAAAGCTGGCTGTGGCCGCGCCACATGGAAACCAGGTGTAAATCACCTCGTCCCCCGACTTCTGCAGGACATCTCCCTGATCAAGTTCCAGGACAGCCATGTATTTTGCGAGCCTGTGGCGATCTTCCTCTCGCAACTTCGTCAGCAATCTGTTGTTCGACATTTCCTGCAGGGTGAGGATGCTCATACGTGTTGCCTCAACATCCATGAGCATGCGTTCGTCCACTACTGGACGGACAGATGCTCTCAGTTCCGTTACTCAGGAACATAAGTCGCAAGAAGAGAAATAGTTCCGAACTCCTGCTGCAGAAAAAGGGGCTTATCTTTGCTGCCAACCAATCGCCGAATACGCCTGAAGGCCGCCACCGACTCGCTGCACAGGCGAATTGACGGGCAAATTTCGCGTGGTTCTGCTTTCGCCTCCCTTTCCGGCTATCGAGACTATCTCAGTCGCACGCTCACGGCGCGCAGAGAGGTCGAAGACCTGCTCGACCGGAGCCAGGCGCAGCGCATCTATACTGCCTGGCCTCGACGCCGGATCACGGACGTGCTGACACAGGATCTGGAGGATCTCGGCGCACCAGAGATAAAGGCGCAGCAGCCCGCCCACCCGCCCCTTAGTGAAGGCGGTGTTTTCGGCGCGCTCTATGTTCTTGAAGGCGCCTCAATCGGTGCCCGGCTTATTGCGCGAAAGGTCGAGCGCCTCGGCGCTCATGGCAGACTTGGCGCGCGCCACCTTGTCGCCCAGACATCAGAGCCTGACGCTTTCAGGAAATTTCTCGAGCTTCTGGAAGCCGCTGAAATGCAAAGGGATCAGGAAGCAGAATGCCTTTCTGCGGCGGTGTTTGCATTTGAGTGTTTTGACCGCTCCTATGCCGGTCTTGCGTGATCCCGTGCAGAACGATCAGGTTGATCTGACCAATTGCGACCGGGAGCCTATACATATTCCGGGCAGCATCCAGCCTCACGGCGTGATGCTGGTTTGCGACCGCCATACGCATACACTTCTCTACGCCTCAGCGAATGCCGCCTCCACTCTGGGCGCGCCGGGCGAACTAAAACCCAGCCTTGCCCTCGATGAAATTGTCGGCAGCGCAATCGCCCACGAACTGCGCAATGCCTCCGCCAAGGCGCAACAGGCTGGCTCGTCGAGCATTGTCCTCAATGCGCGCCCCCCCGGCACGGATACCGCGTTCGATATTTCGCTGCACAACAACAACGATCGCTGCATTATCGAGTTTGAACCCTGCGCAGACGGAGGCGTTGGGGCGTATCAGGCAATGGATATGACCCGAAGCCTGGTTCACAGGATCGGTCAGGAAGACACCGTAGACAGCATTGCCCGGTCGGGTGCCAGGCTGGTGCGCGTGATGCTCGGGTACGACCGGGTGATGATCTACCGGTTCCTCCACAACGGCGCTGGCCGTGTGATCTCCGAAAGCAAGTCGCCCTCTCTCGGCAGTTTCCTCGGCCAGCATTTTCCTGCCTCTGATATTCCCGCGCAGGCGCGCAGGCTGTATCTCAACAACACGATCCGGATGATCTCCGACGCCTGTTACGCTCCCATCCCGCTGCTGCCGGCCCTCACTCAAGGGGAAGCGCCGGTCGACATGTCATTTGCCCAGCTGCGAAGTGTCTCGCCCATTCACTGCGAGTATCTGCGCAATATGGGCGTATCGGCATCCCTGTCGATTTCCATTGTCGTCGATGGAAACCTCTGGGGACTGATCTCCTGCCATCATGACACACCCAAGGTGACGCCGGTTGCGCTCCGGCACAGCGCCGAGCTTTTCGGCCAGTTTTTCTCGCTGCAGATCGCATTGGCGGAACGCAGAGCTGCCCTCCAGGCCGCCACCAGTGCGCGCGCACGGCTGGACAGCATGGTATCGGGGTTCAGTTCAGGCGAGCGGGTGGCCAGCAGCCTGAAGGAATATCTGCCCGATTTCGTGTCTCTCGTCGAAGCCGATGGCGCAGCGCTCTGGCTGAATGGTGAATGGACGGGGTTTGGGGATACTCTGGACAAGGAAGATGCCTTGACCCTGATGCAGATAGCCGGAGAAGAAAGGCCGCGTGCTGTCTGGACAACGCCGGAAATAGCGCCCCACCTTCCTGTCAAACCTCGCACGGTCGCGGGCGCGCTTGCCATTCCTCTCTCGATCACATTGGGGGATTATCTGATGTTGTTCCGCCGGGAGGAGGCGCACAACATCGAGTGGGCAGGCGAACCGGGCAAGCCCCTGGTATCATCCGTTTCCGGGGACCGCCTTACCCCGCGCGGCAGTTTTGAAACATGGCGGGAAGAGGTCAAAGGCCGGTCGGCGCCGTGGGCCGATACGCATCTTTCCGTTGCAGACTCAATCGGCACCTTCCTTCGTGATGTGATCCTCAGGCAGAACGAGATATCTTCTGAAGAACGTGCCCGCACCGAGCAACGCCGGCGTATTCTCAATGCCGAGCTCAATCACAGGGTCAAGAATATCATTGCCCTGGTAAAGTCCATCGCGCTCCAGACCGGCGCCAGCGCCGTCAGCGTCGAGGACTATTCCAGAACCCTCGAAGGTCGGCTGCGCGCGCTTGCCTATGCCCATGATCAGTCGCTCGACGCTTCTACGGGCGGCAGTCTGGCAAGACTGATGGAAGCAGAAACCAGCCTGCACCGGCACGGCACTGCGCCCGACAGGGTGACCAGCGCCGGACCGCAGCTCCGCCTGGACGAGCGCAGCTTCAGCGTGCTTGCCCTCGTGATCCATGAGATGATGACCAATGCCGCAAAATATGGCGCGCTTTCCGTGCCTGATGGCAAGCTGGCAATCAGCTGGCAGTGCGCCGCGGACGGGACCTGCCAGCTTCGATGGCGGGAGAGCGGGGGTCCCTCGGTTCGGCGTCCCTCACGCCTCGGCTTTGGCACCCGTCTGATACGCAGCTCGGTGGAGTATGACCTGCGGGGACGCGCGGAACTGACCTATGCCCCATCGGGTCTTGAAGCGGTGTTCGTCATTCCCGCCGCCCACGTCACGCCAGATGCCGAGAGCGACGCCAAGGAGGAGACGCCGGTGGCGCCGCCCGGCGAGCTTACCGGACTATCGGTTCTGGTAGTGGAAGATCAGAGCCTGATTGCGCTGGATACGGAGGACATACTTCTGAGGCTCGGCGCGAGAGAGGTACGCCTTGCCGCCACGGTCGAAGACGCGCTGCAGGAGATTGAGATGGCAGCGCCCGATGTCGCGGTGCTCGACTTCAATCTTGGGACGACCACATCTGAACGGGTCGCAGACGGTCTTCTCGCCCGACAGATTCCGTTTGTATTTACAACGGGCTATAGTGATCGGGCGATGATTTCACTGCATCTCCGCAATATCCCGATTGCCCGGAAACCGGTGAACGATGCGGCCATCGCAACGCTCATCCATCAGGTCATTCAGGCCGGCCATCCACGGGCCCCGGAAGGTATCTGAAGCGAAGATGGGAACCTGACAGGGACGTAACGCGTTTGAACCGGAAAGGATTCCGGAAAAGATGGCCCCTGCCCTATGCCAACATCGATAAAAGTGCGCGCAGCCCTCTGGGTTATGGCGGCTTTCGGCGTGCTGGCACTTCCCTTCATTGTCCTGACCACCGGCCAGCGCGCTGAAGGATCCGGGTTTCTGTGGGATTTTTCCAAAGGGCTCGGGTTTGGCGCCCTGGCGGTGGTTGGTCTGCAGTTTATCCTGACGGCCCGGTTCCGAAGCCTCGCCCATCCCTTTGGCATCGATATCATCTATCTTTTCCACAGGTATATGGCGCTGGGGGCGCTGGCGTTGATCCTGGCGCATTTTGGCATCCTTTACATCTGGTTTGAAGAAGCGCTCGGCGATCTCAATCCGTTGACGGCCCGCTGGGAACTCACCGCGGGGCGGGTGGGGCTCGTCGCCTTTGCTCTGCTGGTTGTGACATCGGAGTTCCGGAAGTTTCTCAAGATCGAATACGGCTGGTGGCGGACGGCGCATGTGGCGTTGGCGATCATCGCCTTCAGCGCCGCCATCGCGCATGTTCTGGGCGTGGGACATTTCACCGCCGCCGCAGACAAGCAAGCCATGATGCTGGGGATCACGGCCGGCTGGCTCCTTCTGATGCTCTGGGTACGCCTCATTACGCCCATCTTTCAATTGCGTAACTCCTGGCGCGTCGTTGAAAACCGGCCCGAACGCGGCGGGGTTCACACATTGATCCTGGAACCGCGGGGCAAAAAGCTCTCGAACTGGAAACCCGGACAATTCGTCTGGCTGACCATCGGGCGCTCCCCCTTCATGCTGGGCGAACATCCCTTCACCCTGTCAAACGCCCCTGAAGACGGGCCCAATATCGCCCTCTCGATCAAGCCACTCGGCGATTTCACCGAACAGGTGGAGAATATCAAACCCGGCACACCGGCCTGGATTGATGGCCCTTACGGCGCCTTTTCCATCGATATGGAGCCGGACACGGACGGCTTTGTGATGGTCGCCGGCGGGATTGGCATCACGCCGATGATTTCCAATCTCCGCTCGATGAAAGCCAGGGGCGACACGCGGAAGGTCATCCTGTTTTATGCCAATCCTGAGTGGGACTCGATTACCTTTCGGGAGGAACTCGAGACGCTGGAAGGGCAGATGAACCTGACCCTCGTGCATGTGCTCGAGGACGGCGATGAGACCTGGGACGGTGAGACCGGATTTATTGATCGCGAGATGCTGGAGCGCTATGTCCATGAAGAAGCCCGGCGCTGGTCTTTCATGCTCTGCGGCCCGCCGCCGATGACAGAAGCCGTCCGTGAAGCGCTGCTCGAACTCGGTATCCCGATTTGGCGTATCGATTCTGAAATTTTCGATCTGGTGTAATTCTCATGCGTCCTCTTCTTGCTACCCTCATCGCTGCCTTGCTCCTGATATGGACGGTTGGACTTGCCGTGCTTTTTGCGCTGGCAGTGAACTGAGGCCGAGGCATTTCGTTCAGTGTATAATACCGTTGATTGGCCCCCGCAGGATAAGGTGCGCGCCTGAAGCCGGCTGTTTGCGAAGAAATTCCATGCAAAACTGGACGCTACCTTGCTAAGACAGGAGGGTTTCAGGGTTGGGCAGCCTGCGCGGATCCAGCACGAAATGTGCCCGCCTTGAGCCTGAGAACCGCGTTTCTGAGCGCGCCAAACACGGTCAGCATGGTGCCAGAACACGCCACGATGAGGACAACTGCGGACAAATAGTGGACACTTTCGGCCACTTTCGGACACTTCAGAAACACGCCGGGTGAACATGAGCGCGAGCCCCGAGGGTCAGTCGACTGACAGATCATATCCTCATTTTCGGCACTTACTTCGATGTTTCAAATGCCCGCGACGGCCAAAAGATCCGGGTCAATGTATACTTGCGCGGTTTGGCAGAACCAGGGTGAAAGCCCCTGACGGGGGCCGCCTTGACTCAGGCGCGCTCAGGCGGAATAGCGCGCCGGAGGTCAAGGACCGACGCATGAGCCCATCATCCAGTCCAGAGCAGGAGCGCGCGGCGGTGCCCGCGACGGTCACGCCCATCTCTGCGCAGCCGGATGCCTGCTCTGCCCGCACGCAATTTCTGAAAGACCTCTACCGCAGCCATTTTCGTGAACTCGTCGGCCGGCTGCGCAAGCTGTATGGAAACGGTCCTCCCGAGCCGGAAGATCTCGCCCAGGCAGCCTTTGCCCAGATTGCCGCCCTGGAAGACGTGTCGCTGATCCGGTCGCCACGCGCTTTCCTGTTTCGCACCGCGATCAATCTCTCCCTGAACGCAAAAGACCGGCAAAAACGGGCAAAAGCGTTTCTGGATGCTGTTTCTGCTGAAAATTCTGAGCCTGCGCTGGAAGAAAACACTCCGGAATCTGTCTTCATAGGAAAGCAGGCCATCGGCACACTCGGCGAAGCGCTCAAGGGGCTGAGCCAGAAGCAGAAGGAAATCATCCTGCGGAGCCGGTTTAAGGGGGAAACCTATGCAGAGATCAAAGCCGCTACCGGCTGGAGCGAGGCGGATATTTCGCGCCAGCTGAACCTTGCCCTCGCCGCGATCCAGCAAGCATTGAAGGATTGAACCCGCGCCATTGCCCGATGCGGCGGCCCCGCCCCACAAGACCGCTTCCCCCTTTTCCCTCCCATTCCCCGAGATCATGACGCCACCCTCAAACACTCCCGAAGACAAGCGCCAGCCTTCCCCTGACAGGGTCGAGGGCGAGGCCCGGGCATGGATGGCGTATCTGCTCTCCGGCACGCAGGATGAAGCGCGTGACCGCGCGCTCGAAGCCTGGCTTCGGGCGTCGCCGGCCCATAGGGCCGCGCTGGAACAGCTGCAGTCAGGCTGGGACGCGCTCAGCGAGGTCGAGGCAATAGAAGACCTGCTCACGCAGCCAGCCCAGCGCGCCGCGATGGACGTCAGGCGCCAGCCTGCACGGCCGGGCATATCTCGGCGATGGGCGCTGGTGGGCTCGCTCGCCGCAGCGGCGATGATTGCGGTCACCGCCGGGGTGACGCTGAGGACGCCGTACGAAGCCGACACGATCCATCTGGCGACGGCGCCCGGCGAGATCCGCACCTTTACACTTTCCGACGGCAGCGAGATCACCCTAGGCGGGCGATCGGCAGTGACCGGGGAACTCGGCAAGGCGTCACGCGCCCTGACGCTCGCCTCAGGAAACGCCCATTTCAGTATCGCGCGCGATGAGCGCCGGCCCTTGTCCGTCACAGCCGGCGAGGTACGCGTGGAAGTTCTGGGAACCCGGTTTGATATTCATCAGCGAGCCGGAAAGATAACCGTTGCCGTGGAAGAGGGCCGCGTTGCGGTCTCCGACGCCAGCGCCGCTGCGCGCCTGCAACTGGCGGCATCAGACCAGGTGGACTTCTCCCCGGGCGCAGGTTTCAGCGACGTCATTGCCTTCCCGCCTGCGCGTGGTCCCACCTGGCGGGAGGGGCGGCTGTCCTTCGTGAATGCGCCGCTCCGCGAGATCGTGGCGGAAATCAACCAGTACAGCCAGACGCCAGTTGTCCTGACCGATGCGGAGGTCGGCGCGCTGCGGCTGACCTTGAGCTTCACCACCGGCCAGATCGATACGATGCTGGCGGGGCTGGAAGCGGCGCAGACCGCCACCGTCACTCATACCACCGGCGAGATCCGGATTTCTTCCGTACCCGCGCTTTTGGAGTGATGACGGTTTCATGAAAGCGGTGAAGCTTTTGTGAAGTTTGATGCCCACCTGAAAGAAGCCCCCTCCTGGTCTGTCTTCCCCATGTCCACGCAAGCGTGGGCCTCTGCTGGCCGAGACGGCCGGAGAGCCTTCCGATCTGTCTGGGGAACCTCATGACCAACAAGTTTACTCTCCGCACGACGCTGATGCTGATGTCGTCCGGTCTCGCCCTCTGTCTTTCGGCGCCCGCCTTTGCACAGGCCGCCGAAGAAGCCGCCGCGTCAGACGCCTTTGTTCAGGATACTGTCATCGTTACGGGAACACGCGGCGCCCCGCGAACGGCTTTTGACAGCCTCGCGCCCGTGGACGTCATTTCGGGCGATGCCATCGACCTGACTGTCTCGGATGAAATCATGGACTCGCTGGCGCAGCTGGTGCCCTCTTTCAACGTCAAACGTCTTCCGATGGCTGACGGCCAGGTTTTCGTGCGCCCCGCCACCCTGCGCGCGCTCTCGGCAGACCACACGCTGGTGCTGATCAACGGTAAACGTTTTCACCGCTCGGCCCTGCTCGGCTCCAATGGCGCGCAGGCGGCTGACCTCGCGCAGATCCCGTCCTATGCGATCAAGCAGATTGAAGTCCTCCGCGATGGCGCGTCGGCGCAGTATGGCTCGGACGCCATCGCCGGTGTCATCAACATCATCCTGGAAGATGCCCCCGGCACCAAAGCGTTTGCCCAGGCCGGACGGTATTATGAGGGGGATGGCGAACAGTACCGTATCGGCGCCCAGCAGGGCTTTGCCTTCGATACCGGCTATCTGAACTTCTCGGGGGAATACACCGACGCGCAGCCGACTTCCCGCAGCCGTCAGCGCCCCGACGCCCTTGCCTTTCAGGCCCAATTTCCGGAGCTGAAGGTTCCAAATCCGGTGCAGAACTGGGGCCAGGCCGAGCGCCAGGCATTCCGGTTTGCCATGAACGGCGCCTATGAGTTTGACGCCAGCGAGCTCTATGTGTTCGGCACGCACGGATGGGGATCAGGTGTTTCTGATTTCAACTGGCGCAACCCGCTGACCACCAACACCTATGGCAACAGCGTCCTTGATCCGGCCTATAATCTCAATGCGATTTTCCCGGTCGGCTTTGCCCCGCGCTTCGGCCAGGATGACCGCGACTTTTCGCTGACGAGCGGCTATCGCAGCGCCAATGCAGAAGGCTTCTCCTACGATTTCAGCGTCAGCTATGGCCTGAACGACATCGAATACTTCATGTATGACTCGATCAACGCCTCGCTCGGATCTGCCAGCCCGACCAGCTTCGACATCGGCAATCTGCGCCAGAGCGAGTTCAACCTGAACGCCGACTTTGCCTATCCTGTCGCGCTGGGTTTCCTGGCAGAGGATCTGAACATCGCGTTCGGTGCCGAACGCCGGCTCGAAAAATACGAGATCATGGCGGGCGAATATGCGTCTTATGCGGTGGGTCCGCTGGCAGCGGAAGGCTTCCCGTCGGGCGCCAATGGATTCCCGGGGTTCAGCCCGCAGCAGGAAGGCAATTGGGATCAGGAAAGCTATGCCGCCTATGTCGACCTTGAGGCGCCGGTCACGGACCGCTGGACGGTGGGCGGGGCGCTGCGCTTTGAAGACTTCTCGGTTTTCGGGGACAGCGTGACCGGAAAGCTCTCGACGCGGTTTGAATTCATGGACGGGTTGGCGGCTCGCGCCACGGCTTCGACAGGCTTCCGCGCGCCGACGCCGGCACAGATCTTCAGTGAGCGGATTACGCAAGGCCTCGACACCACAACGCTGAACGTGTTCACAAACGGACGCTACAGCCCGCAGGGCGCCATTGCCGACATCATCAGCCGCCGCGACGGCGTTGAGATCCGTCCCCTTGAGCCCGAAGAATCGCAGAACATCTCTGTTGGTCTCGCATGGAACAGCGATTTCGGTCTTTCGGCGACGCTGGACGCCTATCAGATCGATGTCGAGAACCGCCTGAGCACCTCAACCACTTATCGCCTGACGGCGGCAGAGCGCGCCGAACTCGTCGCGCTCGGTGTGCCGAGCGGGGAGAGCATCACGTCCGCGTTCTTCTATCAGAACGACTTCGACACCAGCACGCAGGGTGTTGATCTGGTTGTATCCTATTCGCAGGACGCTGGCCCCGGCAAACTGACGCTTACCGGCGCCTACAACTACAACAAGACCGACGTGACCGGCGGCAGCCTCGCAACCAACGCCGACAATGCATCCCGCTTTGAAAAGAGCCTTCCGGGCAATACCGGAAACCTTCAGGCCAATTACGCCCTCGGAAAATGGGATGTATACGGACGCTTGCGGTATTACGGCGAATGGCGCGACTCCTCGGACAATGCCAATGGCATCGTGTTCCAGGATTTTGGTGCCATGGTGCTGATGGACATCGGGGCGACCTATCAGGTCAATGACCGGATCAAGGTACGCGTCGGCGCTGAAAACCTGTTCAATTCTTATCCAGATGAGGCAACTTTTCAGGCAAACCGCGGGCTGATCTACTCCCGCAATGCGCCCTATGATACCGATGGTGGCCAATACTACATCCGCACGGATATCAGCTTCTGAGACGAGGAGTCGACATGAACCTGACCAGACGCAACATCTTGCAGGGGGCAGCCGCAAGCGCGGCTGCCCTCCAGGCAATTTCCACAGCCAGCGCCGCGCCGATTGTCCAGAAGACGGGGGTTAGCCCCGGCGCAGCCGCGACCGATGAAGCCTACTGGAAGGACATCGCGGCCCAGTATGACGTGACCCCCGATGTCCTCAATTTCGAAAACGGGTATTGGGGGCTCATGGCCCGGCCCGTTCTCGACGCATTCCTGCGGCATACGGAATATGTGAACCGGCAGAACTCCTGGTATGCCCGCCGCCAGTTCAATGACGATCTGCGGCCAATCCATGCCCGGCTTGCCGAATTTCTCGGTGCCGGCACCGACGAGATTGTCTTTACACGGGGCGCGACCGAAGCGCTTCAGGCGATCCTGCGGGGGTATAACCGGCTGAAGGCCGGTGACGCCGTGATGTATGCCGATGTGGATTACGACTCGATCCAGACAGCGATGGAAACGCTGGCGGAGCGAGAGGGCTGCAGTGTTGTGCGCCTTGAGGCGCCTGAGCCTGCCGGTCACGATGAAATTCTGGACTTCTACCGCCGCGCACTGGACGAGAACCCCCGGGTCCGCCTCCTGCTGCTGACCCATATCAGCCATCGCAACGGATTGAAGATTCCGGTTCGCGAGATTGTCGAGATGGCGCGGGCGCGGGAGGTCGACTGTGTTGTGGACGCGGCCCATTCCTGGGGCCAGACTGACTTCCGGATCGAGGATCTGGGCGCCGACTTTGCCGGCTTCAACCTGCACAAATGGATCGGTGGGCCCATCGGCGCGGGTTTGATGTATATCCGCCGGACGCGCCTGAATGCCATATCCCCCGACCTCTCGGAACGCCCGGATGGGGTCGGCACCATTCACAACCGCATCCACACCGGCACCACGAATTTTGCCACCTTTCTGACCCTCGGCGACGCGCTGGATTTTCATCAACGCGTCGGGCCGGAGAACAAGGCTGCGCGCCTTTCCTATTTGCGGGATCTCTGGGTAGGCGCGGTACGCGATTTGCCCGGACTGGGCGTCCTGACGCAGGACGATCCCCGGATGCATGCGGGCATCACCTCTTTCCGGGTCGCAGGCAAAACCAGCGTGAAGGATAATCAGGACATCGTGGCACGGCTGATCGACGAACATGGGATTTTCACCACCCATCGCGCCGGTCTTGCGCGGGGCGCCTGTGTCCGGGTGACGCCGTCGCTCTATACCCGCGCCGATGACTGTCTTCAGCTTGCAGGGGCGCTGAAGGCGTTGGTGCCCAACCTCTGATCGCGCGGTGGGCAGAGGGGTGTGGCTTGCGGGCGCCACCTTGAACTCAACTGCGGTGAGCGCCCGATTTGTCATGCGGTTGTCACGGCTATCGGCTTGTAAGAGTCCAACCGGCCCCGCCCGGGCGCTCAAACCCGCGAGACGTGAATGCGGCCATTTCTGGCACTCATCGCCCTCACCCTATGGCCTGCGCTGCCCGTATGGGCGCAGGCATCGCCCATCTACATCGAAGACCAGCCTCTTGCCGAAGCGCTGAACACGCTTTCGGAAAAAACCGGCGCGGTGATCATGGCCCGCGCAGACGATCTGCCCGCCGCGCAGGCAGCGCGCGTTTCCGGAGCTGCCACCATCGAGGACGCCTTAAGGCAGCTTCTCACCGGAACGGATCTGACCTACCGCGCCGATCCCTCCGGCGTCTGGGTTGTCGGCACAGCCCGCGTGGGAGGCTCAAGAGCCGCTGAGATACCGGCGCGGCCGGCCGTGCCCCCGCTCACGCCCATTCTCCCGCCATCGAGGCCAGTGGGCGAGTTGCCGCGGATCTTCAACACGATCATTGTAACAGGTTCGAGGCACCAGCCATCAGCGCTCGAAAGCATGTCGCCGATCGAGCTGGTGCCGAGGCCGGAAATTCAGTCCACCGCGTCCGACGACGTGATCGACATTCTGGCGCAGTTGATGCCGTCATTTTCAGCCCAGCGCCTGCCGCTGAGCGATGGTAGTGTGTTTGTCCGGCCATCGCGCCTGCGGAACCTGTCGCCCGATCACACGCTCGTTCTGGTCAACGGAAAAAGACGGCACAAGTCCGCCCTGCTTGGCGCCAACGGGGCGCAGGCCCCGGATCTGGCGCAGATTCCTGCCAGTGCCATTGACCGCATCGAGATCCTCCGCGACGGCGCCTCTGCCCAGTATGGGGCAGACGCGATTGCGGGCGTCATCAACATCATCACCCGCGAAAGCCCGGGTCTTGAGGCATTTTCTCAGTACAGTCAGTATCAGGAGGGAGATGGCCTCCAGAGCCGGTTTGGGTTTTCCTGGGGGAAGGACTTTACCGGAACGCACTTCCATCTGACGACGGAATACAGTCATGCTGCGGCGACATCGCGTTCCCGTCAACGCCGCGACGCGGTCGCCTATCAGGCGGAAAATCCCGGCGTTCAATTGTCCGATCCGGTTCAGCGATGGGGGCAGCCAGAGCGCGAGGATTTCCGGAGCTTCTTCTCGATCAACAGCGGCGCCGGAGAACGCGGCGCCTTCTATGCGCAGGGAGGGTTCAATCAGGGCACGGGCGTTTCGGACTTCAACTGGCGCCATCCCGCGTCTCAGAGCGTTTATGGCGAGAGCGCGGCCTTTCCCGAGTTTACGGTTGCCGACCTCTTTCCCCACGGCTTTACACCTCAGTTCGGTCAGGACTCCCGCGATGGTGCCGCCGTGGCCGGCTATCGCCGGGAAGGCGACATCCTGACGGT
>JBKBRT010000014.1:0-25767 GCA_046291585.1 Hyphomonas sp. | reverse complement strand
ATGCGAACAGCAAATTGCGATCTGAAGGCCGGAAATTCCTCTTCGTCCCTAGCACCTTTGCGGGGTAGACCCTAGCTACGGCTCTACCGGTCACATATCATTTTTTCGCCCGCCAAGACAGTGCTGAGGAGGCCTGGACACTGTTTGAGTCTGTCAATATCGCCATCCTGATCGGCTCGGCCCTGGTGGCCATAGCCGCCCTGACGAGCCTTGTGTCGCAACGTTTCGGCGCTCCGTTGCTGCTCGTCTTTCTCGGGATCGGCCTTCTGGCAGGCGAAGACGGGCTTCTGGGCATCCAGTTTGACAGCGGCGCGACCGCCTATTTCATCGGGTCCCTCGCCCTGGCGATCATCCTGTTTGACAGCGGGTTTGAGACGCCGATGCGCAGCTATCGGATGGCAGCGGCTCCGGCCCTGAGCCTGGCGACATTCGGGGTTCTGTTGACCGCCGGGCTGACAGGACTGGCCGCGCATTTCCTGTTCGGGGTCGGTTGGCTGGAGGCCTTCCTCCTGGGCTCGATTGTGGCGTCAACGGATGCGGCGGCGGTGTTCTTCCTGCTCCGGGCAGGGGGCATCAGGCTGAGGGAGAAGGTCGGCGCCACTCTGGAGATCGAGTCCGGGGCCAACGATCCGATGGCGATCTTCCTGACCATCCTCCTGATCGAGCTGATTGCGGCAAACGCCGGAACCGACGCGCTGTTCGGATTTGAAGTTCTCCTCACCTTCATCCAGCAGATAGGCCTTGGCATCCTGTTCGGAATTGTCGGGGGCTTCGCGATCGCCTGGATGCTCAACAAGCTCGTCAACCTTGATCCCGGGCTTTACCCGATTTCAGGTCTGGCGCTGGCCCTGGTCGTGTTCTCGGTCTGCGCCCTGTTCGATGGCAGCGGATTTCTGGCGGCGTATGTGGCCGGTGTAGTGGCGGGCAACCGCAAGGTGAAGTTCGCTCAGCGGCTGCGGCGGTTTCAGGTGGGGATGACCTGGCTGGCGCAGATCGGGATGTTCCTGGCCCTGGGTCTGCTTGCTGCGCCGTCCGAGTTTCCGAGCATTCTCCTTCCGGCGCTCATCCTGTCGGGCATTCTTATCTTTGTTGCCCGGCCGCTGGCGGTATGGCTCTGCCTGCTGCCCTTTGACTTCCGGTCTCGGGAAACCCTCTTCACCGGCTGGGTCGGTCTGCGCGGGGCGGTCTCGATTCTGCTGGCGATCCTGCCGGGCCTGGCGGGCCTCGAAAATGGCAGTTTCTATTTCAACGTCGTGTTCGTGATGGTGATGGTCTCTCTGCTGGTGCAGGGCTGGACGATTCAGCCGGCGGCGAAGCTCCTGAAGATGAGCCTGCCCTCCGAGCACGGGCTGGTTGACCGGGTGGAGCTTGAGCTGCGCGGGGCCACGGAGATGGAGCTGGTCGGCTACAAGATCCATCCTGACAGCGCGATCGCAAAGGGAGAGCGCATTCCGCGCTGGGCGCGGCCGGTCATGGTGATCCGGGACGGGCTCTCCTATTCGATCCACACGATCGGACCGCTTCAGGCGCATGACCAGGTGTATCTCTTTGCCTCAGCCCGCCGCGTGCGCCTGCTTGACCAGATCTATGCCAGCCCCTGGGAAGAGATGTCGACGGAATCCGACATCCAGTTCCGGGTAAAAGGCAGCACAAAGATGTCTGACCTCGTCCGGCAATATGGCCTGGAAGATATAGACACCAGCGACGGCGTTACCGCCGGTCAGTTCATTGACCGGTCGTTTGATGGCGCCCCCGTTGTGGGAGATCGCGTCTCGATCGGGGACGTCGACATCGTGGTTTGCGCGCTGGACGATGCCGGCGGGGTTGGGACGGTCGGGATTGTCATCGGCGAGGAAGACCGCGGCGCGGGTGCGCTGATGGCCGATCTGCTGCGCCGGGCAGGGGAGCAAGTCGCCGGACTCGTCCGCCGGCGGAAGGTTGCCGCAGGCGGGCCGGCAGAGAGTTCGCCTGCAAAGGATATCAGCGATCAGTCCTGAAGCATGGTTCTTCAGACCTGTCCGAGGGGCGATTGGCTAGAGATCTTTGTTTGCTTCCCTGTCGCCGCAGCCTGACGAAATGACTGTGGTTTTACGATCACGTCAAAAAACTCTGTTTTTGATGCAACAAAACCGTCGCACACCGGGATTAAGCGCCCTTCGGAAGCGGGGGCGCAGTTGGGCCCCTTTGTCTTGGATCAAGAGGGGGCTTTTAAATGTCTGTCCGTAATTCTGTCTCAATTATTGCTTTGTCGGGCCTGCTGGCGGCCGGATTTGCTGTCCTGCCGGCGTCGGCTCAGGAAGTTCTGAGCGGCCGCGTCATCGACGCTAATGGTGCGCCGCTACCCGGCGCACGTGTCAGCATCCCGGCCACTGGCTTGTCCACCGCCACCGATCGTCAGGGCGAATTCACCTTTCCGTCCATTCCGGCGGGCGACGCGACTGTCAGCGTCGAATATCTTGGTTTTCCGAGCGTTCAGCGCCAGCTCGCAATTGCTTCCGGCAAACCATCCGCGATCATTGTTACTCTGGGCGAAGATGCACGCGAGCTTGAGCGCATCGTTGTTCAGGGGTCAATCCTGGATGGTCAGGCCCGCGCGCTGAACCAGCAGCGGACCGCAGGCAATACAACATCAGTCGTCTCCTCTGACGCGATCGGTCGTTTCCCCGACTACAACGTGGCAGAAGCCCTTCAGCGGGTTCCGGGCTTTGCGATCTCACGCGATCAGGGCGAAGGCCGCACAATCAACCTTCGCGGCGCCCCCTCCAGCTTTACAGCCATCACCGTTGATGGCGTGGCTGTGGCCTCGCCCAACGCCACGACCCGCGCAGTGGACCTTGATACGGTTCCTTCTGACATTGTCAGCGCGATCGAAGTTTCCAAAACTCTCCTGCCAAGCCAGGACGCTGATTCCATCGCCGGATCCGTGAACCTCGTGACCCGCTCTGCGTTTGACCGCCGCGGACCACACATCGCCCTCGATGCCGGCGCCAGCCACAATGAGATCGGCGACAAGTCAGACCAGAAAGGCTCTGTTCGGGCCTCCAACACATTTGGCTCTACCGAGCAGTTCGGCTTCCTCGCTTCGGCCAGCTATTCTGTGGCAGAACGGTCCGTAGACAACATTGAGAATGTCTGGGTCAGCGAAGATGACGGCTTTGCGGTCGAGCAGGTCCTGTTCAAGGACTATGACACGAAGCGCACCCGTCAGTCCTACACCGGCGCCTTCGATTTCCGCCCGAGCGACCTGGCGAAGTATTACATTCGCGGCGCCTATTCGAAGTTTGAGGACGACGAGTATCGCAATCAGCTTCTCCTGCAGCTGAGCGAAGGTACGTTCCAGCCTGGAGCAACGCAGGCGACCGGCACCTGGGTCAACCCACGGATCGAGAAAGAGCTGCGTCACCGCACGGTGCAGAACGAGATCAAGACGATCTCTGCTGGCGGTGAAAATATATTCAGCATGATGACGATGGACTATCAGCTGAGCTTCAACACGTCTGAATCGACTTACCCGCAGCGCGACCAGCTTCTGTTCCGCTCGTCGCTGCGCCCCACGATCAGCTATGACTATACCGACGCCGAGAACCCTACTTTTTCTCTGTTCAACACCAATGAACATCTGAACTTTGGCGCGTTCTCCTTCCGTCAGCTGGATCGCCGGGCAGAAGATCAGAAAACGGATGAAATGGCGGGCCGTATAAACTTCACGGTTCCGGGAAGCCTGTTCGGGAGCGCTGCAGAACACCGTTTCGGCGCAGCCTATCGCGACCGGGAAGTGACGCGGGACGAAGAGCGCTGGCGGTCGCGCGCTGCCGGGCTTGCACCGACGCAGACGCTGGCCGAGCTTCAGTCGGGCGAAGCGTCCACAAACTTCGACTACAACCTTGGCTTCAAACTCAATCCTGGCGCGGCTGACCGCTACCTGGCGAGCATCAACGCGGCTCTTTTGAGCGATGCCAACCGCCGCAATGCCCAGTCCATCGAGACCGATTTCTCGGCTGAGGAAAAGATCCTGGCCGTCTATGGCATGACCGACTTCACCGTCGGCCGCACGGAAATCATTGCGGGCCTGCGGGTTGAGCAGACGGACTTCTCGTCGACGGGTTTCCGGCTGAATACAGTCACCGAAACGGGCACGCCTGTGACCAATTCGAACGACTACACCACGGTGTTCCCGAACCTGACCGTTCGTCAGGACATCAGTGACAACCTGGTCGGCCGGTTTGCGATCACGCGCGGCATCAACCGTCCGAGCTATCCGGATGTTGTTGCGCGCATTTCCGCAGGTGACACGCCGCCTCTGACGGTTGCTCGCGGCAATCCTGACCTCAAGCCGACGATCTCGAACAACATAGATGCCGGTCTGGAATATTATCTTCCGAGCCTCGGGATCATCGCGGTCAACGCCTTCTACAAACAGCTCGAAGACTTCGCTTTTACCAATCGGATCACCGGCGCCGTTTTTGAAGGCGCGCCGGCGACGATCATCGAAGTCCGTAATTCTGATGAGGGGTATATCGCGGGCGTGGAGTTCAACTGGCAGCAGAACTTCAAGTTCGACGCAGTTCCCGGAACGTTCGGCCTGCTCGCCAACCTGACTTTGACTGACTCCGAAGTGAAACTCGGGTCGGCCTCGACCAGCGGTCGGTCCCAGGCGCCTCTGGCGGGTCAGTCCAACTACGTCACCAACCTCGCTGTCTTTTGGGAAATTGAAAGGGCCAGCGTTCGCCTCTCCTACAACGACCGGGGCGACTATGTGGATGCGCTTGATCTAGAAGACGCTGCGCTGGACCTTTACTGGCAGGGCCGCGACCAATTGGACCTTTCGGCCTCTTATGAGTTTACGCCGAATTTCGAAATGTATCTGGAGGCCAAAAACCTCACAGATACGGAAGGCCTGCGCTACTTCGGATCGACCAGCCGCGTGTATGAGCGGGAACGCTTCGGCCGCACGGCCTTCGTGGGCGCGCGTCTCAAGTACTGAGACGGATCTAGCTCAGTGATCTGATCATATGGGCAGGATGCCTCAGAGAGGTATTGTTGATTACAGTGAATGGCCCCGGCATAATGCTGGGGCCAATTATTTTTGAATCGGGTCGGGAGCCCGGGAAACGAAAAGGACATTCTCATGTACAGACATCTCATGACGGCGCTTGGCGCGCTGAGCCTGGTGGCCTGCGCACATTCCGGGCCGGCAAACGCAGACGGGCGCAGCGCCGGTTTCGCGGTGGTTGGCGATACGGGATATATTCCGTCATATGAGCGTCTTGATGAGGATGAAGCGCCGTTCCGGACTCTGAGCGAATACCTTGCCGCGCAGGCAGAAGACTGGCTTGAGCGCAATCCGGATATGACCGGTTTTCGTCCAACCCCTTGGGTCTTTGAATCAGCGCTCGGTGGCTTTATCGATGCGAGCGGCATGTATCCCGTGGCGTTTGCGGCCGATGAAGTCTGCCGAAAGCTGGGCTGTGACTTTGCCACGATGCTCGGCGACAACATTTATCCAGATGGAGCGACGTTGGGGGCCGATGGCATTTCCGATGAACGCCGCTTCTATGACATGCTTGACCGCCCCTATGGCAAGCTTGGCGAAAGCGTCGAAGACTTCACGATCTATGCCATGATGGGCAATCATGACTGGCGGGTTTCGCGCGAGGCAACGGTCGCGCAGATGGAATATTTCCAGCAGCATTCGAATTTCACGATGCCGGATTTCTTCTATCGCGCTGTTCCTGCGGGTATGGAGGGCTTTGTCGAGATTTTCGTGATCGATACGGAAATGCTGCTGGCGAGCACGACCGTGCATGAAGATAATCTGGATGCTGAGGGCCGGGAGGTCCGGACCGGAAAAATGGAAGAATGGGATGATTTCGTGAAGCCGGCGACCGAGGGCGAGAAGCGCATGGTCGAATGGTTGGAAGAATCGCTCATAGAGTCCGATGCACACTGGAAGATCGTGATCGGCCATCATGCGGTATGGTCGGGCGGAGGCAGCAAGTTCGAGAAGGCGCATTCGCTGCGCGCGCTCTATATGAAATCGGTTTGCAGATTTGCTGACGCGTACATCTCCGGTGATGATCACATGATGGAAGTGTATACGGATGATTGCCGCAGCGAAGGGGTGTCTGGCGTGCCGCCGCTGCCGGCGCTGGTTTCCGGGGCAGGCTCCAAGTATCGCCCGTTGCATCCCAAGTTCATGGCAAATCAGCTGGCCGCCAATCCCGGACTAGCCAATCCCTTTTCGATGGGCCCCATCTGGGGCCTCATGCATGTGGGGCTGGAGGAAGAGGATATGACAGTGCGGGTTTATTCAACGCCCGAGGATATGTCCGGACGGCCTGTCCAGGAGACGGCGCTGACATTCAAGCGCCGGTCCCATCTGGCGGGCAGGTGAGCACGGCACAAGATTGGCCCCCGGATCGTCTCCGGGGGCCAATTGCATTTAAGGTGAATTTCAGGCCGGCAGCCGTTCAAATCGACCCTTGTTGAAGTCGTCGATGGCCTGATGGATCTCCGCCTCGGTGTTCATCACGAAGGGGCCGTGGCCGACGATGGGTTCGTTCAGGGGCTCACCCGTCAGGACAAGCAGCGTTGTCTCGCCATCTGCCTGAAGGCGCACGCCCTTGCCTTCACGGCTGAGGAGCAGAACTTCTGCCTCGCCGACCGGCTGAGCGCCGCTGACCGTCACGTGACCGTTCAGCACAACCAGAAGGCTGGTATGACCTTCCGGAAGCGGAAGATCAACTTGCGCGCCGGCTTTGAGGCGCACATCCCAGACATTCACCGGCGAGAAGGTTCTGGCCGGGCCCTGGGTGCCGTCAAAGTCTCCGCCGATGATGCGGGCGGTGCCGGCATCTTCGGCGAGACGCGCCACCGGAATATCATTTGCAGTGATGCCCTGATAGCCGGCAGGGGCCATCTTGTCCCTGGACGGAAGGTTCACCCAGAGTTGAACCATCCGGAAGGGGCCGCCAGTCTTTGCAAATCCGGGCGAATGATATTCCTCGTGGATGATTCCGCCTGCGGCGGTCATCCACTGGACATCGCCTGGTCCAATCACACCGCCATTGCCCGCCGAGTCGCGGTGTTCCACTTCGCCGTCATAGACGATCGTCACGGTTTCAAACCCGCGATGGGGATGTTGGCCGACGCCGCGTCGCGCGGTGGTCGGCTCAAAAAAATGCGGCCCTGCATAGTCCAGCAGGAGGAACGGGCTCACATGGTGTCCCAGCGAATGGTAAGAGAACAGGGACCGGACGGGAAAACCGTCGCCGACCCAATGGCCCTGATTGTTGCCGAAGCGGCCAAGAATTTTCTTGCTCATCTGCTGCCCTCCTTGTCCTTCTGCCATTTTTTGAACCTTCAAAACGGCGTGCAGCGTGTTGCCTTCAGATAGGGATGCCGGGCTTTCAGAAAAGAGCGGGCAGGGCCTGCCGGCGATGCAGGCCCTGCATAACACTTGTCCGGAAAAGGAGGGTGCCCGGACCTGCCTAGAAATTCACGCGGTTTGAAACCGCGCCATCGACGATCAGGTTGGCCCCTGTCGTGTAGGAAGAGGCGGGGCTGGCGAGGAACACGGCTGCATTCGCGATTTCCTGGGGCGTCGCGCAGCGCCCGGTCGGGTTGCGGGCGTTGGCCTGCTCGAAGAAGTCTGGCGCATTGGTCTTGACCGTGTGCCACACGCCGCCCTCGAAAAAGACCATACCGGGTGAGACGACGTTGACCCGGATGCCGGCCTTGGCGTGCTGGCGGGCAAGGCCCTTGGCCATATGGATAAGCGCGGCTTTGATGGGGCCATAGGAGTCGCCCCGGTCAGCCTGAGCGGCAGAGATCGACGAAATGATCACGAAGGCCGCGTCTCCGGAGGTTTGGGCCGCCTTGCCGAGGAGGGGCTGGGCGGCGTCAAAGGCGTTCACCGCAGCCAGCACATCGAGTTGGAAATTCTGTTCCCAGGCGGAGATGTCGTTGCCCTGCGCCATCGCGCCGGCATTGGAGATGAGGATGTCGAGACCGCCCAGCGTCGTGGCGGCGTCAGCAATCCATTTCTTGAGGGCAGGGCCATCGGTGACATCGACCGGCGCGCCGGTGGCATTGACGCCGAGCGCCTTGAGCTCGCCAATTGCGGCGGCAACCTGATCTGGATTGCGCGCGCAGACAGCGACATTTGCGCCTTCTTTGGCCAATGTATCGGCAATCGCCCGACCGATGCCGCGCGTTCCGCCCAGGATGATGGCATTCTTGCCCTTGAGACCGAGATCCATAGTGTTTCCTTCCCTGATTATCTGGGGGAAACCCTAGAAGGTAAACGCGCGTGGGCCAATGGACAGCCCAAGAGATTGACGCGAGGAAGCTGGTGCACCCAAGAGGATTTGAACCTCTGACCTTTGCCTTCGGAGGGCAACGCTCTATCCAGCTGAGCTATGGGTGCCGCGCTGGGGCGGTGTTTATGCCAAGCGCGCGGGCTGCGCAACCGGGTTTGCCTGATCCCGGGCATAGACGGGCCGGGGCGGGGCTCTCTATGGTGCGGCCAGCGATTCCATGACTGACCTGAAAGGCCCTGATGACGATGAAGCTGCCCTTTGTCCCCGCTTTGCTCGCCAGCGGCGCGTTTCTTCTTCTGGCGGGATGCCAGCCATCGGAGACAACGGAGATCGCCGGCAATGACGCGCAGGCGCCGGCAGCGGAGGCGTGTGACACAGAGCAGCGCGCGGCGCTGCGACAGGCGCGGCCCGAGCTTGAAGCGGCCGCGCTGGAAGCGGCAGGCGCCAGCCGGGGCAGTGGCGCGCCAGCGCTTTGGACGATGCGCGATGACGATACGACCGTCTATCTTCTGGGAACTGTTCACCTGCTGCGTCCGGAGCTTGTCTGGCAGACACCGGAGATCGACGCCGCGATTGCCAGCGCCGACACGATTGTTTTTGAGGCCGACACTTCAAGCCCAGAAGCCCAGCGCGACCTGATGAAATTCTATACGACGCAAGGCTTCTTTACCGATGGGGACCAGTTGACCCATTTCCTCTCTGACACGGAGACGGCGGAACTGGAAGCGGCGCTGGAACAGGTGGGTTTGCCTATCGAGGCGCTGCTGCCGCACCGGCCCTGGATGGCGGCGGTCAATATTTCCGTCAAGCAGATGCTGGACGAAGGCTTTGATCCCGATGCGGGCGTCGAGCAGGTGATTGAACGCGCGGCGCGGGCACGTGGCGCAGACTTTGTGTATCTCGAAACCGTCGAGGAACAGCTCGGTGGCCTGGCCGGCCTTGGCTATTGCGAACAGGTTGATTTCCTGATGGCGACCGTGGACGGGATCGGCGAAGGCGCCGGCGCGCTGGACCTGTTGATTGATGAATGGGCGGATGGCGACGTCAACGGCCTTGGCCTGATGATGGCCAATCCGGAAATGCTCGGGTCCCAGTCGATCTATGACGTGATGATGACCGACCGGAACAAGCGCTGGGTGCCGCAGATCACGGCGCTTCTGGATCAGCCGGGCACGATCCTCGTTGCGGTCGGTGCCGGGCATTTTGCCGGAGAAGACAGCGTCATCAAGATGCTGCGCGATGAGGGGTATACGGTCGAAGGGCCGTAACTGCCGGTCAATCCGCAGCTCGCCTCAGAGCGAGCAGGGCCTGGTCGAGAATACCCTGGCTGGCGGCGCAGACGATCTGACCGCCGAGGGCGGGGGGCTCGCCCCGCCAGTTGGTGGCAAGGCCGCCAGCGCCGCGCACGACCGGGATCAGCGCGGCGACGTCCCAGGCTTTGAGACCTGACTCGGCCACCAGATCCAACGTACCGCCTGCCACGCGGGCATAGGCATAGGCGTCGAGGCCATAGCGGGTGATGCGGGCGGTGGCACGCAGATGGTTCCAGGCGCCCTGTTCGGGCGGCGTGAAGATAAAGGGATCGGTCGTGGCGATGGTGGCGGCGCGCAGGTCCGGGTTGGCGGACACCCTGATGGGAAAGGCGCCTTCGGCGGTTTCCATCTCAGCCCCGCCCGGCCACCCGATATAGCGTTCGCCCACCACCGGCTGGTCGATGACGCCGATGACGGGGACGCCGTCGGGGTTCACCAGGGCAATGAGGGTGGTCCAGACCGGCAAACCGCCGACAAAGGCGCGCGTGCCGTCGATGGGGTCAAAATACCAGCGCCAGCCACTGGCTGAGGGGGTCTCCGGGAATTCCTCCCCGGTGACGCCGTCTTCGGGGCGCTCTGCGGAAATGATCGCGCGCATCGCCAGTTCAGCGGCGCGATCTGCTTCGGTGACAGGGTCAAAGCCGGTTTTTGAGGTGCCGGACTTGTGGTCGACGGCGTCCAGATTCCGGAAATGCGGGCGGATGGCGGCCCAGGCTGCGTCAGCAAGCTGACGGGCGAGGGTGATATCCTCTGCGATATTTCGGGTGTCGGTCATGGGCGAGGCGATGCCCCGCCCATGAGATCAGGTCAAGCCGCGCCGGTGCTGGAGGTGTCCTGCTCGAGGGCTTTTGCCAGCTCAAGCAGACGGCGGCGGGGGCGCTCGCTCAGGCGGTAATAGGCGCGCACCAGTTCCAGAGTTTCTTTCTGGGAGAGGATATCGCCTTCCATCTGTTCGGCGTCATTGGCCGCGTTGGGAACGGCGCCGGGGACGGCCATGCCATCATAGAAGTATTGGACGGACACGTTCATCGCGCGGGCCAAGTCGTAGAGGCGGGACGCGGTGATGCGGTTTGCGCCGCACTCGTATTTCTGGATTTGCTGGAAGCGCACACCCACCTGAGACGCCAGATCCTGCTGGGTCATGCCAAGCAGGCGGCGGCGGCGGCGCAGGCGCTTACCAACGTGCAGGTCAGTTTCGTCGGCCATGAGATCCCTCTCCATTCTGGTGCGGGACCGCCTATCAGTCCCAAAACAGGATATTCGCGCAGTTTCTACGCAAATGCCGTGCCGGAGCGTGGAAACTGCTCGAAGATTGGGCAGGAGAGGGAGTGGCGCAGCGATGCGGCCATTAGGGTCTTGGTGCTTTGTGCATCGCAACATAGTTTGGTCTTGCACTTCGGTGCAGACGCCTCTGGCGTTTCCTCCCTTTGACTTCGGCCGCGCCTGTTGGCGCGGTCTTTTTTCTTTTAATTCAGGGAGTTGTTACCGGTCTGTGAGCTGCGAGATGGCATCAATCATCTCAACAATGGCAGCGTCCATGATCGGGCGGAGCCGGGAAAAGCCGCCCGCCCGCGTAATCGCCTGCTCATCCATGTAAAGCCCGCGGTTGATTTCGATCTGGATGGCGTGGATGCCGCGTTTTGGGCGGCCATAGCGCCGGGTGGTATAGCCGCCGGCATAGGGGGCATTGCGGGCCACGGTGAGGCCGTGATGGCGGAAGACCCGCTCCAGACGGTTGACCAGGCGGGGGTCGCTGCTCGATCCGAACCGGTCGCCGAGGACAATATCAGTCAGATTGCGCCGTCCGGGCTGTACCGAGGGCATGGAATGGCAATCCACGAGCAGCGCCCGGCCATGCAGGGTGCGCCGGGTGTCCAGCAAGTCCGACAGCAGGCCGTGATAGACGTCGTGGATGCCCGCCAGACGCTTCTCGCCCTCTGCCTTCGAGAGGAGGCGGTTGTAGATGGCCTCTCCCCGGGCACCCACCTTTGGCAGGCAGCCGAGACCGGCCTCGACACGCGGCGTGGGCAAGGCGCACGCCCGTGGGGGGCCGTCATGAAACATTGCCGGGTCCAGTTCGTGAGGGTCCCGGTTGAGGTCGACAACTGAGCGCCCGAAGCGGGCTGCCAGCAACGTGGCCCCGTGGCGGGGGGCGTTTGCAAACAGCTCATCCACAAACGCGTCTTCTGTCCGGCGCACATCCATCAGCGGCACACAGAGCGCGGCAATCATGGCCTCAGGATAGTATTTGCCCGAATGGGGGCTGGCGAAAACGATCGGCGCGGCGGCGCCTTCCGGCTCAGACAACAGGAAGGGCGAATCGAGCTCGGGCGGCTCGATGGGCAGTCCTTCATCAATCGTTAGGATGGGCGACGTATCCGGCATCTGCGCAATGGTTTGAAAATCGTTCGCATGGTCAAGGCTTTTCATCGCCCGCGCGCAGTGTCAGTCTTACAAGTCTTCGTGTTCATCGCTGATTTACCATCAGCGCGCTTAATGTGTTAGTTGTACGAGCCGCACCACAGGGGATCCTGCGTGACAAAAATCCTGCTCGCTGAAGATGATGATTCGATGCGTACCTTCCTGGCCTCAGCGCTGCGCCGGGCGGGGCATGACGTTCAGGATTATGCTGACGGGGAAACCGCCCTGCAGGCGCTCGAGCGCGAAGTGTTTGACCTTCTCCTAACCGACATCGTGATGCCGGGCCTGGACGGGATCGAACTGGCGCGCCGCGGCGCAGAGCTCGACCCGGCCATGAAGATTGTCTTCATCACCGGGTTTGCTGCTGTTGCGCTCTCCTCAGGCTCGCCGACACCGGCCGGCGCCAAGGTGCTGTCCAAGCCCTTCCATCTCCGCGAAATCGTGGAAGAGGTGGACAAGGTGATGGCGGCCTGAAGCAGGCAATGCAGCCCGCCGGGCGGTCAGCTGCATACCGCGCATCAAAGGCCGCTTGACGTGCCAGCCCGGATTGTTCATTACGCCTCTTCTTCAGGCTTGGCCGGTAACGGTCATCCCCGGAAGGGCGGTTAGCTCAGCGGTAGAGCACTACGTTGACATCGTAGGGGTCACAAGTTCGAACCTTGTACCGCCCACCATTACAGGCTCCTTCTCTGCTTGATGCTTCGTCAGCGCTCCTGGCGTGTGACCCGGTATTAAATATTTGATATTTGCCGTTTTTCGATAAATATTTCTTGCCAGGTGGCGCCGCTTTGCTACCTTTCCGCAAGGTCCGCAGTCTGGCGGGAAACATCGGAGGCATGAGCAAGATGGCGCAGGCAACAAGTCCCTCGGCACTTCAATATCTCGACAAGGCGATGGGCGGGCTGAAACAGCTCGGCCTTGTGCCGGACAATTCCAAGAGCGGGGCGGCGCCGATTGTAGCGTTGCTCGAGCAGATCGCCGATCTGGAGCCGGAGAAGGTGGCCGCGATTGCCCGCACGCTGGACCAGGCGAGCCTGTTCAATGACGTCGTGCGCGAACAGGTAGCAGGCATCACCGTCGGCGAGCGTTATGAAGCCATCACGACGGCCTTCAACACAATCCGGGACGACGCAAAATCTCTTGTCGATCAGTATGCCGACGGCAAGATTTCGACGATGGAGCGCGTCTCGAATGTCTGGATGAAGATGACGCGCGGGGACATTGCCGCCCGCTTTGGCAAGATCAAGGATCTCTATCTCGAGGTGCAGGACGAGTCGGCCAATCAGATTGACCGGGAACGGAAGATCCTGGAAGCGTATCTCGATTTCCGCGGCGCGATGAAGCAGTCTGAAGTGCTGGCGCTGGAGGTGCTCAAGGCGGCCGAGGCAGAACTCGACGCGGCCAAGGTGAAGGTTGGCCAAGCGGTGGCGGCGGTGGCGGGTTATGCGGGGGAAGACCCTGCAGAGCGCGCGCGGCTGGAGCTTGGGCGCGACGAACAGCTCCGCCTGCTGCAGGCCGAGGAGAAGCGCTACCAGATTTCCAAGGATCTCTCCGACAATATTACCATCGGCTACAACACCTCCGAAGTGATCATGGCGCGCCTTGTGCAGACAACGAATGCCAAGGAACGTGTCTACGCTCAGTCAGTCAGCTTCTTCTCGACCAATGAGATCGTGCTGACCGCGCTGACGGCGAGCTTTACCGGGATGCACGGCCTGCATGAATCTACCCAGACGCTGGAAGCCATGAAGAAGGGCGTGGATCAGAGCCTTGAGGTGCTCGCCGATATTGGTGGTCAGGTTCAGGAAGCGGCTGTCAGGGCAGGATATGGGCCGACCGTCTCGGCGGCCTCTGTGAAAATGCTGGTGGAGAGTGTCGTCTCCTATCAGGAACGTGCCCAGACGATCATTGCGGAAATGCGCAAGCTTTCGACCGAGAACTCCAAGGAAATCCGGGAAGCTGTGGAAGATGGCAAACGCCGCCTCACCAAGCTGGTGGAGGAGGGCGCGACGCTCGCGCTGCTTCCCAAGCCGTGAGCGCGCCTGCCGCGCCGGCGGTCCGCGACACCAATAAGCTCGACGATGTCCTTCTGGCGATGGATGTCGTCGATACGCTGCGCCACCGCGAACAGCTGGTGATGAGCGAGCTGGACGCGGGCGCGCGTGAAGCGGCGTTGCTGGCACGGCTGAAGGAAATCTATGCAGCGCAGGGTATCGATGTGCCCGAGTCCATCCTCAAGGAAGGGGTAAAAGCGCTGGAAGAAAAGCGCTTCGTGTATGCGCCGCCAAAGCCGTCTCTGGGCGTCAGCCTGGCGAAGATTTATATCGCCCGGCATCGGTGGATGATGCCTTTGGTTCTGGCCGTCATTGCGCTGGGCTCCCTGGGCGCGGCCTGGCATCTGGGCGTCACTGTACCCGAACGCCAGCAGGCGGAAGCGGCCCGGATCGAGCTTGCCGAGACGCTTCCCTCCGAGATCGGACGGTTACATGGTGAAGTGATTGCGCTCGCACTGGAAGACGCATCCCGGCTCAGGGCCGACGTTCTGAAGGGCGATGGAGACCGCGCCATCGCCGCGGGCGATACGAAAGGCGCGCGGGAAGCCCGCGATAGCCTGACGCTGCTTCAGCGGGATCTTTCCGTTATTTATGAAGTGCGCGTCGTTTATGGGCCGGGAGAGGAGCGGTCCGGCGTATTCCGGATTCCCGATGATGTTCCGGGCGCGCGCAATTATTATTTGATTGTTGAAGCGGTGGACCCGGCCGGACGGCTGGTTGAGGTGCTCGTTACCAGCGAAGAGGACCGCCGCTCTGACCGAGTTACCCGCTGGGGGCAGAGGGTCAACGAGGCGGTGTTCCGGTCTGTGGCCAACGACAAGAGCGACGATCAGATCATTCAAAACGCCGTCATCGGACGAAAATCCCAAGGCTATCTCTCGCCGCAATATGCCGTCGAGACCCCTGGCGGCGCGATTCTGGAATGGTGAGCCGATGAGCACGACATTCAACGGCCGGGACGCGCTCGCCGATCTCGACACGCTGGTGGCACGCGTGCGCCAGACGCTGGCTGAGGCACTGACGGCTGCAGATGCCAGCGAAGTGCGGCGCATAGCGATCGGGCGAGAGCAGGCCAATGCCTTTGCCGCATTGGCGGAGCTTCGTCTCGGGATGCTGAATGCCGGCGAATCGGCCGCTTCCTTTGACCGGATCGGCGCCTCCGCCCAGACTATCACCGAGCGGCATGCGGCGTTCGTGGAAAATGAACGCCGGACGTTGGAGGCGGCCGCGGCCGAAGTTCGGGAAAGGGAAGAGGCGCGGACAGCGCTGGCGGCAGCACATGACGCGGCCATCGACGCCTATGAGGCGCGCGTTGCGGAAACCGAGGCTCAGCTCAAGCAGGATGCTGCGTATGCAAGTCTGACAGGCGCCGCTGAAGAAGCCCGCACAATGACGCAGAGGGCGGCTCAAAAGCTTGAAATTGCGCGGGCGGACCGGGAAGAGAAGGGCAGGCCCTACCGGGAGGACGCGCTGTTCAGCTATCTCTGGAAGCGGAAATTCCGCTCACCGGACTACAAGGCGCCGCCGCTGATCCGGATGCTGGATGGTTGGGTGGCGGGGCTATGCAAATATGATCAGGCGTTCCTGAATTATCAGCGGCTTACAGAATTACCCGAACGGATAGCCGAACACGCGGCCTATATGGCGCGGCTTGCCGATGAATCCGAAGCCAGGCTCGTCGAAGCTGAAGCACATGCGATGGCGCAGGCCGGGACAGAGGCGCTGAAGGCGGAGGCTGACGGGATCAAGGCGGAGATTGAGGTCTGCGACGCGGAGATCGAGGCGGCTGAGGCGCATCACCTGCTGATGGCGCAGCGCCATGAAGCGGCGCTGCGTCACGAAGCCGGGCCGGCAGTGGAGGCGCGGCGCCTTTTGGAAGAGGAACTGCGCAAGGCGAGCTTTCCCGACCTGCGGGTTCTGGCGGCGGAAACGGCGGATCTGGATGACGACCGGATCGTGGACAGGCTCGTGCGGCTGCGGAGCGAAGAGATGTCGCTGGAGCTTGACGCAGGCCGGGTGGCGGCGCGGCCAGCGGCACTGCGCGATGAGCTGGGGCGCGCCGAAGCGCTGCGGCGGCAGTTCAAGCAGGCGCGGTTTGATAGTCCCTATGCCCTTGTTTCAAAAGCAGCTTTTGATGAAGTGGTCTCGGATCTGATGCGGGACAAGGTGGATGTACGGGGTGCTCTGCAACGTCTCAGCCGATCCGTTCGGCGGGCTGAAGCGCCTTCGCAGGCCCATCCGGATTTTGGGGGACAGGGGCGCAGCCAGACGATTGGCTTGCCCGATGTTCTCGGCGGGATGATCGGCGGTGTTCTCGGCGAAGTGCTGGAAGAAGTGATCCGCGAGACCACCCGTGGCGGGGGAGGGTATGGGTCGGGTCCGATATTTCCGGGGCCACCGAAACGGCCATCGCGGCCCTCGCGCAGCGGCGGACGGTCGCGCCCTTCGGGAGGGGGACGCAAGGGCGGCGGGTTCAAGACAGGCGGAGGTTTCTAAGGAAAATCAGAGGCCCAGCTGTCCCTTGGAGAGGATGCCGCGCTGGATTTCATTGGACCCTGCATAGATCGATCCGGCCCGGTCGT
Source organism: Hyphomonas sp. (assembly GCA_046291585.1). GTDB lineage: Bacteria > Pseudomonadota > Alphaproteobacteria > Caulobacterales > Hyphomonadaceae > Hyphomonas. Next base: position 9,076 of record JBKBRT010000014.1, on the reverse strand, counting down.
TGAGGTATTTGGCCGAGGCGGTGACGGCACTTTCAGGGCCCACAACCGGGACATTCTCGGACAGATTCAGCCAGTCTGAGACGGGAACGGGCCCGCCTGGGGACGTATGTTGCGGCTGGAAGGGCGCGACATAGACCCCGGCAAGCTCGATGGCGAGCTCGGTCAGGTGCTGGCTGAGCTCGGTGCCGCGGATCTTCATCATCGAGGCCTTCAGGCCCGGCGTGCCGCCTCGGGCGAGGTCTGACATCTGCTGGAGTTCGGCGGCTTCCAGCGCCAGGATTTCGGCCTCCGCGAGAGAAAGCTTGCGCGCAAAGCCGGGCTCAAGCAGGCCCTCTTCGGCGGCTGTCGCGCGGATGGCGCGCACCCGCGCGAGGAGACGGGGACCGTAAGAGGAGCCGCCGCGCTCAAATTCGAGCAGGTATTTGGCGACCGTCCAACCTTCGTTCACCTTGCCGATGACATTGGCCTTGGGTACGCGGACATCGGTGAAGAAGACAGCGTTCTGGATATGCTCGCCTGACAGCATGAGGATCGGGTCGACCTTCACGCCCGGCGCGGTCATGTCGATCAGAAGGAAGGTAATGCCCTGCTGCAGCTTGCCCGAACTGTCGGTGCGTACCAGGCAGAACATCATATTGGCTTCATGGGCGTGTGTGGTCCAGATTTTGGAGCCATTGCAGATGAAGGCGTCGCCATCATCGACCGCCGACATGGTCAGCGCGGCGAGGTCGGAGCCGGCATGGGGCTCTGAATAGCCCTGGCACCAGAAATCCTCGCCCGAGAGGATGCGGGGAAGATAATAGTCCTTCTGTTCCTTCGAGCCATGGCCGATGAGGGCGGGGCCGCACATGCCGATGCCCATGGGCGAGAGCGGCGGTGCGCCAGCGCGGGCCATTTCAACATCGAAGATGTAACGCTGGGCCGGTGTCCAGTCCGTCCCGCCATATTCGACCGGCCAGGAGGGGGCCGCCCAACCCTGTTTCACCAGGATCTGCTGCCATTTCATTCCGACTTCCTTGGTGGAATAAACGCTGGTCATGCGCTTGGCATAGGCGCGCAGGTCTTGCGTAAGGTTCCGATCCAGAAAATCGCGGACTTGCGCGCGGAAGGCTTCTTCCTCGCGGGTGAAGGAGAGGTTCATGCGGGGGCCTCCTTGGCCATTGATGCGATGCGGGCGACCGCGACGAGACGGCGGCGCTGAGTTTCAGATTTCCAGGGGAAGCTGCGCGGCAGGCCTAGGCGCTGGGACGCCTGCGCGGCGGGGGCATTGAGGTCGGGTGTACGTTCCGCGATGGCGGCCATGGATTTCACGGTCAGGCGACCGAGGGGCGAGAGATCATAGGCCGCGCCCAGTTCGAGGCGCTCGCGCACCGGTTTGGGCAGGATATCTACCGCCGCATGAACGAGCGCGCTTTGCAGGCCTTTGGGAATCCCGGGCGCGGCGCGGCCTGATTCCATGATGCCGAGAAATTCGGTGTTGATGGGATGCGGTTCGAACCGGGGCAGGAGGTGGGCCATCATACAGTTGAAATGCTCGACCGACCGCAGGGGCTGTTTGACCCCGTACAGGCGGGCGACCGCTTCGCCTTCGGCAAAAAAGCGGTTCATTTCCTCTTCCGTCAGCGTCCGGACAAAGCGGTGATAGGCCATGAGAAAGCCATAGGCGGCCGTTGCGCTGACCCAGTCCAGCAGCTCCGGATCGAGCGCGCGGTAGGCTTCGCCCGAAGGCGTTTCTCCGCTGACCCGGGCGTGCATGTTGGTGACGCCCTGGATGACCCGGCGGGCCGCACTGGCGGGGCCGTAGGCGCCGACCATCGCGGCGGTGCCGGTGCGTTTGGAGCGGCCGATGGGGTCGGTCTTGAAGACCGAATGATCCCAGACACCGGAACGGATGCGCGCATCGGCAAATTCCAGAAGCACGGCGCAGACCCCGCCGATGGCAAGCGCCACGGGATTCTTGAAGACCTGCCAGGTGATCGAGTCCGGCGAGACAAGCGCCGCTTCACCGGGCAGCGCGGTGTAATCCACCTTCCAACCAAGATAGGTTTTGGGATCGCTCATGGTCTCCTCCCCAGGAGTTTTGGCCAACATATCTCAGGGTGTCTGGGCTCAACAGACGCGACGTGGCGTCACCACGCAACTTAGGCGCGGTCAGGGGCGAGGATAGCTGTTACAAATGATAGGCGGATTGGGCCGGCAAGGCGTCAGTTTGCAGCCTGATTGAGGGCGCGCACATCATTGTTCATCGTCGCAAGCTTGATGCTCACGAGATAGGCCTTTTCAGCATCCATATTGGCCAGCACAAGCCCCGCCTGATCGGGCACCATGAGGCGCAGGAAACCGGCGGCAAATCCGGAATCCATCTGGTTGAATATCTGGGCGGCCTGATCCGCCTTCATCGCCCCATACATGCGGGAAAGGTGTTCGATGTCCTGATCAGAGCTTGCCTGCATCTGCTCCCAGCGCGCTTCCAGAGTTTGCTGCAGGATCTTGAGTTCGGCGGTCTGCTGCTGCAGCTGGTTTTCCCAGGCCTGAAGCTCAAGCTGCTGCTTTTTCATGTCTTCCCGCTCCGCCTCAAACAGCCACTGATCTTCTTCCAGCAGCGAGGCGGATTCGGACGAAAAGCAGACCTGGGTGAGGTTGCTCGCGCCCGGCACGGCCGGTTTGGGGGTTGGGGCCGCGTCCGGGCTGGCCGCCGCGCTGGTCAACTTCGCATCGGTGACGGGGGCCTGCTCGGCAAAGGCCAGCGCGTCCGGCAGAAAGCGGGTGGCCCCGCCAATTGTGAACAGGACACCGAGGGTGAGGAGGACATTCGAGCGGCTGTGCATGGGCATAACTCTTTTCGATCAAGCCGATTTTGCACGGGGAGCAGGGGCGGTGATGTCTGGCTGAGAGGCTTCGGAGACGGCGCGCATCTGGCGCATCAGGGTAGTCATTTCCAGGATCCGCGCGCGGGACTGGTCGAGCACATCGCGCATCATGACATTGAGCTCGGTCTGGGCGGCATGCACCTGGGTTGTAACGCCTGTCTGGGAGCGCTCCAGCGTCATGATCGTGTCTTCCAGACGTTTGCACATCTTCTCGCCATCGCTGATGAGGTGGGCAAGGCGGGTGGCCATGCTTTCGACGCGCGTGCGGGTGTCATGGGTGGCCTGGGACATGGCCGAGACCGAATTGGTCATGGCGGTGATTGTCGCGCCAAGGCCGTCCTTGGTGTCCTGCAGGGCACGCAGGCGTTTGGACAGCACAAAGCAGTAGATACAGGCGGCAAACGACACGAGGAAGATTGCGACATCCGTGGGCTGAATGGAGTTGAGGATGCTTGAGATGTCCATGGCGCTACCTCAGCAGAAATTCTGTAATCAGCACGCCGTTTGAAACGGCGCTGCCAACCACGAGTTCAGAGCGGCGCGCCAGCTGTTCGCGAAGGTGCGGATAAAAGCCGGGGTCTTCCATGTCCTTCACTTCAATCGAGCGCAGATAATTGTTGAAGGCGTCGATCAGCATCGGCTCGGCCTGTTTGACCTTTGCGGCATTGTCCTTGCCGGTGACGATGGAGACATTGAGTTTGAGATAGCGGTCGGCCGGCGCGTTGCCGATCGTGATGAGGATTTCCTTGATCTCGACATAGACCTGGTCCTGCGCCAAGGGCGCAATGGCCGGCGCAGCCGTCTGGGTCCCCGCCGGCGGACAGGCCGCAGCAGGTGTTTGGGCAGGCGGAGTCAGGAAGTAGAACAAGCCGAAGGAGCTCGCCATGGAGGCGGCAGCAACTATCAGCAGCCCGGCGATACCGCCGCCGGACTTCTTCCCGGATTCTGTCTGTCCCGATTCGTTCGTGTCGGGTTTCTTAGCCATCTAGCCCCCATTGGATCTTGTGAGGCACGTTCCTAATGACTGATGCGGGGTAAAGATAACCTTAACGATTTGGCGCCAAATATTAATCATTACAGCTGACTCGTATGCAGCCTGGGGCGACCGCATTTATGAAATTTCTTGAAACTCTCAAAGCTCTGCCCGTTTCGCGGCAGCTGATGCTGGCCGCCGCCGTGGCGGGCATGATTGCCGCGATGAGCTTCCTGGTTCAGGGCGCGACCCGTGATCCGATGACGCTGCTCTATTCCGGCCTTGAGCCCGCCCATGCCGGCGACATCATCAAGGAGCTTGAACAGTCGGGAACCCCCTATGAAATCAAGGGGGAAGCGATCTTCGTGCCCCAAGGCAAGCGCGATGCCATCCGGTTCAACCTGGCTCAGCAGGGCCTGCCGCGTCCCTCCGTGCAGGGCTATGAACTGCTCGATGATGTGAACGGTTTTTCAGTGACATCGGAGATGTACAACGCGTCCTACTGGCGGGCCAAGGAAGGCGAGCTGACGCGGACCATTCTGGCAATTCCGGGGGTGTCTTCGGCGCGAGTGCATATCGGCGCGAATCTGCGCTCCGGTTTCTCGCGCTCCCAGCCCAATCAGACCGCGTCGGTAACCCTGACGACGGCGCGCGACATGACGGCCGGCCAGGCTGAAGCGATCCAGTATATGGTGGCGCTTGCGGTATCGGGGCTTCGCGCGGAAGATGTGGCTGTCATTGATCCGGTGCGCGGTATCCTGGCGGGGCCAAAAGCCAACCGGACTGAAGAACCCGCGATAGCTGCGGCAAGCCAGGCAAGCCTTCTGGAGCAGAAAATCCTGACCCTGCTTGAGCCGCGCGTCGGCATCGGCAATGCCAGGGTTTCGGCAACGGTGGATGTCAGCCGTCAACGTCAGATCACGTCGGCGGTCACGTTTGATCCTAATTCCCGGGTCATCCGCAACCGGACGACCAATGATACCAGCGGTGCCAATGCCGGCGCGGGCGGGGGGATGACGGTTGCCAGCAATTTGCCACAGGGCGGCGAAGGCGGCGGGGGAAGTTCCTCTACCAACAAAGCGTCGACGGAAACCGTTTCCTACGAAATCAATGAAACGCGCACTGAAGTCGAAACTCTGCCCGGTGAGGTCCAACGCATTACGATCGCTGTACTGCTGAATGAGCAGGCGCTGGGCATTGATCCGGCAGCGGCAGATGCGGCGACGCGCGCGCAGCAGATGGCGGCCGACTTTGAAAAGCTGATAGCCTCTGCGGCGGGTCTGGACCTTGCCCGTGGGGACACCATTTCGATTGAGCTGATGCCGTTCCAGGCTGTACCTATAGATGATCTTGTCCAGGCGCCGGGCATGATGGAACAGCTGATGGAGCGGTATTTCTGGTCTGGCCTTCAGGCATTGCTGCTTGGGCTTGTCGTGATCGTTCTGGGGATGGGCGTTGTGCGCCCAATGCTCGTTCAGAAGCCAAAAGATGCTCTGTCTCCGGAGGGGGTGGGGGCAGGCGCTGGCGCGAACACCGCAGGTGCAGGGGCCGCCATCGGGATTGCCGATGTGGAGAGCGACCCGTTTGCCTATCTCAAGGATTACGCCAGCGAACGTCATGAAGAAACCGCTGCGCTGCTTCAGCAATGGCTGACCGAAGACCAGCAGTCTGGCCAGGGCGACCCGATTGCGGCCGCGTTTGATACCCGCAAGGTGGCCGTCAATGAGTGACGCTGTTTTCTCCCATCTGCCGAGATTTGATGTCGAGACGGCCCCGCGACCGGCCGAATGGCTGCGTGCCATGACCGCCGGCAATTTGCACGCGCCGGCAAGCATTGCCGTTGCTGAAGATCTGGACGCAACGCCCGCACCGGCGCCGGCCAGGGCAGAGCCTGCTGTCGTCCGCCCCATACCGCAGGAGACCGCCGCGCTGCAGGCGACGATCACGAGCCTCGCGAAGGTGATCGAACGCATCGATTCGGAATCCCGTCAGCAGACGGTGGAAATGGTGCAGGCGCTCGCCGGTCAGCTTTTTCCCGAACTTGCCCGGCGCTTTCTTGCCGAGGAAATCGGGCGGCATCTGCCCGCGCTTGTTCCGGCAGCGGCGCCTGTGGTCGACATTCGTGCAGAGCCCGGTCTTGCCGCGCAGCTGCAGGACATGATCAGCCGCGCGCCATCTCTGGAGGGGCGCTGCAATGTCATCGCAACTGAAGGGCAGGGAAATGGCAGCGCTGAGGTTTCCTGGCGCACGGGCGGGATAAGTTTCGATTTCGAGACCCTGCTGGCCGCCTGTCTCAACGATCTTGGATCCACACATAAAAAGAATACGGAGTACAAATGATGGCCACCCCCGAAAAGGCAATGACGGACTTTGACGGCCAGGACCGCCGCGATCCGTCGGGCCGCAATTCCTATCGCCGCTCGATCTACAGCGTACCGGTCACGGTGACGGTTTCGATCGGCCAGAAGCGTCTTAGCGTGCAGGAAATTCTGGAGCTCCAGCCCGACTCGGTGATTGCGCTGGCGTCAAAAGTTGATGACCCGGTAGACCTTTTCATCGATGACAAGCTGATTGCTAAAGGCGAGCTGGTGGAGACCGATGACGGCCAGATCGCCGTGAAGATCGTGGAAATCATTGAAAAGGCCATTGAGCCCGAATGATCCAGGCGGGGGCCCTCTTTCGTATTCTGTTTTTGGCTGCTTTTGCGGCTTGCCTTGCCTTTTCCGGGCACGCACAGGAAGCACCGGGGGCGCTCGAGGGCCTTCTGAACCCTTCCGGAGACGGACAGCTCTCCAGTTCCGTGGTGCAGCTTGTGCTGCTCGTCACGGTGCTGAGCCTGGTTCCCGGCATCGCAATGATGGTCACCTGCCTGCCGTTCATGGTGATTGTTTTCTCCTTTATGCGTCAGGCGATCGGCGTTCAGCAGGCCCCCCCCAACATGATGATTATGGCGCTGGCCATGTTCCTGACCTTTTTTGTGATGGAACCCGTGTTCATGTCGGCCTGGGAGAACGGCGTTTCGCCCTACATGAATGGCCTGCTTGATGAGCAGCAGGCCTGGGCGCTGTCGACCGACCCGTTCCGGGCGTTCATGATGCAGCGGACTGATCCCGAAGCCCTGCTGACACTGGGCGACGCGGTGAACCGGCCAGTGGTGGAAGGGGAGGACCCGGCTTTCTCCCTCCTAGCGACAGCGTTCATGCTGAGTGAAATCAAACATGCTTTCCAGATCGGTTTCGTAATCTTTTTGCCATTCATGGTGATTGATCTTGTCGTGGCCTCCGTCCTCATGGCGGTCGGCATGATGATGGTTCCGCCGACGGTTGTGTCCTTGCCCTTCAAGCTTGGCTTCTTCGTGTTGGCGGATGGTTGGCTTAAGATCACCGAAGCGGTGCTCAGGGGTTATGCGACATGAGCACAGTCACACGGCTTAACCGGCGCGGCGAAACACCTTCCAGCCGGGCAGAAACAGCCGGTCCGGCACTGACCCAGGCGCAGCGGGCGGCCGTTATCATTGCGCTTCTGGGCGACAGCGCAGCCAAACCCATTGTGGACAAGCTCGATGATGCGGCGCTGGCGCGTATGGCGTCTTCACTTGAGACGGTCACCTATCTTTCGCGGGAAGATCTGATCTCAGTTGTGATCGATTTCCTGACTGAACTGCGCAAGACATCCGGCGCGCTGCGCGGGGGGCGCTCGCGCGCTCGCGAAGTGATCCAGGGCATCGTGGACGCCGGCCGGATGAGAGCGATCTTCGGCGAGGAAGAGATTGCGCAACAGGCAGCGCAGGCCGAAGAAACCGGTGATGTGTGGACCCGGCTCAGCTCGCGGGATGGTAAGCTGGTGGCGGCTTATCTCAATCGCCTCACACCCAATATCATTGCGTTGATCCTGCGCCGGCTTGATGCCTCCATCGCGTCCAATATCATCTGCCATCTGAAGGACGAGAAGCTCGGCCCGACGCTTGGCCAGATGGTCGAGGCGCCAAAGCTCGACCCGGGTATTGATTCGGTGATTGAGCGAATGCTGGAGATGGAGTTCCTCAACGCGCCCACTGAAGCGGGTGGCGAGGGCTCTGATGAAAGTCATCTTGAGATGATCGGGGAGGTGCTGAGCCTCATTCCGTCTGACAAGCGCGACAATCTCGTCGGCTTCCTGAAGCAGCGCTATGAAGCGAAACTGCCGATTATCCAGAAGGGGCTCTTCACGGTTGAGGGTCTGCCGGAACTCTTGCCGCGCAACTCGGTTCCCGTGGTGTTCAAGGAGCTCGACCAGAAGGTTATCTTGCGGCTGCTCGCCTCATTCCGAGGCCCCAATGACGGGGTCTCAGACTATCTTCTGGGCAACATCTCCTCGCGCATGGCAGATCAGTACCGGGAAGACCTGAAAGAGATCGGCGCGGTGGCGCCCAGCGAAGCTGAGACGATCCAGAGGGAATTCCTGACGACCCTGATGGATATGCGCCGCCGAGGCGTTATCACGATCACCCGGCCCGTTAGCAAATAGCCGCTGACCTGGCGCATAAAAAAGGCCGGACAACGAGTCCGGCCTTTTTATTGGTTGGGAGCGGCGCTTCACCGGATCACAAGATCGGCATGCAGAGCGCCGGCGGCTTTCATGGAGCGGATGATGTCGGCCATCTCCTGAGGCGATACGCCCAGCGCGTTGAGGCCGGCGATCAGCTGAGAAAGGGTCACATTCGGGTCCAGGATGGCGATGTTGCTGTTGCCTGTCTGGCCGATGATGATTTCTGAACGCGGCAGAACCATGGTTTCGCCGCGCGCAAACGGGTTGGGCTGGGACGCAACAGGCGTCTCGCGAACTTTGATCGAGATATTCCCCTGCGCGATGGCGACGCGGGAGATCGTGACATCTTCGCCAAGAACAATTGTGCCGGATTTTTCGTCAATGACGATCCGGGCAGGCGTAGCGACCTGAACGGGGAGGTTCTCGATGCTCGCCAGGAAGCGGGAGGGCGATTCGGAGATCCCGCGCAGGTCGAGTTCGATCGTGCCGGGGTCGCGCATCGTGGCGAGCTGGAACCCCAGCGCCGCATTGATCGTGTCTTCGATCCTGGCGGCGGTCGTGAAGTCAGGAGACCGCAAGGCCAGCGAAATGAGCTGATTGCGGTTGAAATCGTAATTGACTTCCCGCTCGATCTTCGCGCCGTTGGGGATCGAGCCGGTCGTGGGCGAACCGCGTGTTTCCCGCGCGCCCTGGGCTTTCACGTCGA